>JADFXJ010000201.1 GCA_015233615.1 Nitrospirota bacterium | reverse complement strand
TAAAGAAATACGAAACCGTAATCGGCCTGGAAATACACGCCCAGATGAAGACGGCCACGAAGATGTTCTGTGGCTGCCCGACCAGGTTCGGCTCCGAACCGAACACCCAGACCTGCCCCGTTTGTATAGGGATGCCGGGGGTGTTGCCCGTCATGAATAAACAGGCTCTTATACATACCATAAAGGCCGGCCTGGCCATGAACTGCCGGATAGCCACCTATAGCCGCTTCGCCAGAAAAAACTACTTCTACCCCGATCTGCCCAAGGGCTACCAGATAAGCCAGTACGAGTTGCCCATATGCATTGGCGGCCACGTAACGCTTCACACGGAGGAGGGCCCACTGCGGATCGGCATAACCAGAATCCACATGGAAGAGGACGCCGGGAAAAACATTCACGAAGACGCCCGGAAATACAGTTTCGTGGACCTCAATCGCGCGGGAGTGCCGCTTATGGAGATAGTGAGCGAGCCGGAAATCGGTTCTCCGAAAGAGGCTGCCATGTACGTCCGTAAGCTCAGGAGCATACTCCGGTACCTCGACGTGTGCGACGGCAATCTGGAAGAGGGATCGCTGAGGTGCGACGCCAACATCTCCCTGAGACCCGTAGGCGAAACAGAGTTGGGTACAAAGACCGAGATCAAAAACATCAACTCCTTCAGGTTCGTGGAAAAGGCTCTCGAATACGAAATCAAGCGCCAGGAAAAGGTGCTCTCCTCGGGCGGAAGGATTATCCAGGAGACGCGTTTATGGAACTCCGCAAGTGGCACCACCGAATCCATGCGCTCCAAGGAGGAGGCCCACGATTACAGGTATTTTCCGGAACCGGACCTTGTGCCCATAGCGGTTAACGACGCCTTTGTGGAGGAAATAAGGGGCGGACTTCAGGAACTGCCCGACGTACTACTTGACAGGTTCGTGAACCTTTATGGCTTGCCGGAGTACGACTCGGAACTCCTCGTGTCGGACAGGCAGACTGCCCTGTGGTTTGAGGAGGCCGTAAAGCTTGGGATAAACCCAAAAACGGCCAGCAACTGGATGATGGGCGAGTATCTCAGGCTCCTGAACGAAAACAACACTCCTATAGAAGAATCGAAAGTGACACCCGGGCATCTGAAAGGGCTCGTCAAACTGGTAGAGGACGGCACTATAAACCTGAAGATAGGCAAGACAGTATTCGAGGAGATGTTTGCCACAGGTTCGAGCGCCGAGGAGATAGTGAAGGCAAAAGGACTGGTGCAGATAAGCGACACGGGTGCCCTCGATGCGGCCATAGACGAGATACTTGCCAACAACCCCGCGGAACTCGTACGGTACCGTGCCGGAGAGACGAAACTCATGGGCTTTTTCGTTGGTGAGGCCATGAAGGCCACCAAGGGTAAGGCCAACCCGAAGCTGGTTAACGAAATACTTAGAAAAAAGCTTGGATAGTGTGGATTAATTAATGGTAATAGAGGTTAAATATACAACAAAGCCTAAGAGGAAGACCGACGCGGCGCCGGATGCACCTTCAGTTACGAAGTCCCCTGCTCAAGCGTCCGAAACGTTCCGCACTTCTGCTTCCTCTACTCATAGAGTAGCTCAACCCGGCACCGATGTCAACAAAAAAGACTTCGCGTTAGCAGATATACGGTTTGGTAGAGCGTTAGGTTTTCAACAAACAGACGTGGAACAGCCACGAAGGGACGAAGCAACCAAAGCCGAATTCGCGGGCCGCGATGGCGGCAAGTGCAAGGGCGATTCCGGGCAAGCCGGAATGACGTACGTGGGGTGTGATGACGGAGGGTAGCTGGACGACGTAAAGGGCAAGGACTATACCAGACAAGCCGAAATGCGTCATATCACGTTTGACGTGACACTATACAGTTATGACGAATATTGTTTAGATTATTAGATTATATTGGAGAACATAGGTGAGTGAAACTTCTCAGGAACTGCTCGACATAGTAAACGCCGAAGGGCGGGTCATTGGCAGTGCCCGCAGGTGCGAGGCACACGGCAATAACTGTCTCCTGCACAGGGTGGTGCACCTTTTTGTCTTCGACGACAGGGGACGACTGTTGCTCCAGAAACGCTCCATGAACAAGGACGTAGCCGCAGGAAAGTGGGATACCTCCGTGGGGGGGCACGTCAATTGCGGTGAATCCGTAAGTGATGCCCTTATAAGGGAGATGGGCGAGGAACTCGGCATTACCGTACCGGTTGCACCGCGGTTTCTCTATACTTACGTTCATAGCAATGACCACGAGTCCGAGCTTGTCTACTCATACAGCCTCGTTTACACGGGAGAGATAAAGTTCGCCAAAGCGGAGATAGACGAGATTAGATACTGGGAAATGGAAGAGATCAGACAGTTGCTTGGCTCAGGTACGTACAGTGACAACTTCGAACACGAGTTTAACAATTATCTGGCATTATCAGAGAAATTATAGAACACTCCATAGCCTGCGGGGGCTCCGGGGCTATAGGTTTTTGTATATGGGTTTGTAACAGGCCATTTAATTGGAGGACATACAATGCCGCAAGGTTTAAGTGGGCAGCGGAGCATCCAGCCTTTGAACGAAGCACTCTTTCGTTTTCTCGTGGATAACTCTTACGACGCTATGGCCGTGTTAAGGGAAGGCGAAACCATAGCGTATGTCAACAGGCTCTTGTGTGAGCTTACGGGCTACAAAGAGGACGATCTCGCAGGCATGCCCATGTACGGTATGGCCAGCACTTACGAACTGCCCAAGTGGAAGGAAACGCTCTTTAACGTAGCGGTTGGCAGAACCGGCGCCCTCAGGTGCGAGACTTCCATACTGCACAAATGCGGCACCGCCATAGCCGTCGAGCTCCGGGCCAATCGCATACAATGGGACGGCAGGGTTGCCTACCTCCTGTCATTCAGGGACATAACCCGGTACAGGGTGATGGAAGAGGCCCTCCGTTCAAGCGAGGCGAAGTACAGGGCGCTTTTTAACCTGATGCCCATTGGCCTTTCCATCTCCGACGAAAGCGGCAGGGTGCTCGACGTAAACCCCGTATTGGAAAAGACGTTTGGCCTAAAGCGCCTCGACAATATTTTCCACGTCATGGAAAGCAGCGAGTGGAAGATGATGTGTCCCGACGGTACACCCGTACACGCCAATGAATTCGCCTGCCTTCGCGCCATAAAGGGAAACAAGGTGATTACGGACATAGAACTGGGTGTATCCAATGGCGGCGAGTTCGTCAAGTGGTTCAGCGTAACCGCCGCACCCCTCTCCGGCACGTCCAACGGCCTGGTCATGGCTTACGTGGACATCACCGAGCGAAAGAAGTACGAGGAGAGGCTAAAATACTTTGCCAATTTCGACATCCTGACCGGACTTCCCAATCGCAGCCTGTTCTTCGACAGGTTAAACCAGATGCTGATGCAGGCCAGGAGATACGGGCATACCATGGCCATACTTTTTATAGATCTGGACGATTTTAAGTCCGTAAACGACGAATTCGGCCATTACGTGGGAGATTTGCTCCTGCAGGAAGTATCATCGAGACTAAAGTACTGCGTCAGGGAATCCGATACCGTGGCAAGGGTTGGCGGAGACGAGTTCGCAGTCATCCTGGCCAGGGTAAACGGCCCGGCAGAGGCAACACTTGTAACGGAGAAAATCCTTGCCTCTTTCCAAAGGCCAATAGAATTCGACGATGTATGCTGTACCATTTGCGCAAGTATCGGCATAGCCCTTTTCCCCAAAGACGGCGACGACGTAGACGCACTCATGAACAGGGCCGACATCGCCATGAACGAGGTAAAGGAACAACGGGTCTGCAACCCCTCGTTGAGAGGAACAAAAGCTTTTATGTTTTATGATTGAAATTGGCTTTGTTGCAGAAATATATAAATTTCACTTTTAAAA
>JADFXJ010000200.1 GCA_015233615.1 Nitrospirota bacterium | reverse complement strand
CGCCAATAGTGCGAAAGCCATATTTCCTAATGTCCCCGGATGTATAAATAGTAACATTTGACGGTGCCTCGGATATTTTCTGTTCATATTTAGACGCGCCGGTGACAACCGCCTCGGCTTGCAGCCACTTTATTTCGTTTTCGAACTTAGACGGGCTCTCTCTATCCGCTATGCTATCCCTACCGCCTTCGATGCTGCTTTTCCCGATGTTTTCTACGCTGCTTTTCCCACTACCATCACCTTCCTCACAAGTAACCAGTTTGTTAAAAAACAGCGTGATACTTATAGTTATACCAATGCAAAAAATCAGGCATGCAAAAGCCCTGTTCATTATCTTTTTCATTATTATGTTTCCTTTTGGTAAAAATACTCTAATTACAGTTATAATATACTTTGCCACTTATCTTTGTCAAGTGTTTGTCAACTCCATAAATGGTTTATGTAATGGATGCGAATACATTCTGACCTTTAGGGGAATGGATAATCAGGGATAGCGACCCATTTTAAGTTCAGGTGTCAGGTCTCGCAACCAGGTCTTGCAATCAAGCATGAATGGTAATTTGTTTATCCATGTTATACTTCCTCCTTATACGGAAATATCGGTTCAGGCCTTACCCAAAACCTTGTCCGGTATGAAAATTGCGTTAATGTAAAAAGCCATTTTGTGCTATAATAATAAATGGCGTTATCGAGGCTCCGGGCAATGAGATTCCAACCAATAAGGCCCCGGGAGAAACAATAAGATAAAGGAGGCTGACATGCTACTTTACCTGGTGCAGCACGGTGAAGCGACGAGTGAGGAACAAGGCAAGGCAAGACCGCTCAACGATAAGGGGTTGTCCGACGTTCGGAAAACTGCTGCGTTTTTATCCAGGTTAGACACCGGGGTAGAATGTATATACCATTCCGGCAAACTAAGAGCCTTACAAACGGCCCGGGTACTGGCAGAAACCCTGAAGCCACGGGACGGATTAAAAGAAACAGACGGCTTGTCCCCGCTGGACGACCCGCTTTTATGGGTAGAGCGTATTAAGGATATGTCCGCAGCGGTAATGCTCGTAGGACATCTGCCTCACCTGGCAAAGCTCGCGTCCGTTCTTCTCTTCGGCCAATCCGACCATAACGTTATTGCATTTAAAATGGCCGGTATAGTCTGCTTACAAACAATGGCCGGCAAAGACTGGACGTTGCAATGGATGGTCATCCCGGAGATTTGCGGCTAAAGAACTATTCAAGTCCATGCTCCAGGACCTCATGACATGCAGGGTGCGGGTGCAGGATGTTGGATATATAATAAAAATAAGGAGATTGTGCATGAAGGGTATACAGTACATAATGGACGATAAAGGTGACAGAACAGCCGTTGTCATAGACCTTAAGAAATATGACGATGTATGGGAGGATTTCTATGACAGTCTCATTGCATCCGAGCGCAAGAACGAGCCGGGGGAATCCCTTGAGACTGTCAGAAAGAAGTTGACACAAAAGGGAAAGCTCCATAACAAGGCGTACGGATAACGGAATGTCCTATGCAAAAGACAAAGCACACATCCACTAAATCGTTCGATGATATAAAAGCGACAATCAGCTCCACCAGGGAAGTCCTTGAGACCCGATTTAAGGTCAAGACCATCGGTGTTTTCGGCTCTTACGTCCGTGGCGAGCAGAAAAAGCGGAGCGACGTAGACATCCTCGTAGAATTCAGTGACAGTGTTGGTTTAATAGAGTTTATAGAGCTTGAGAACTACTTGAAAAAGCTTCTTGGCGTTAAGGTTGACCTCGTTACAAAGGACGCACTCAAACCATATATCGGCAAATACATCCTTGAGGAAGTGGTGTACGTATGAAAAAACGTGAATACAGGGACTATCTCAACGACATTGCCGAATCCATTGACGATGCGATTTCATTTATCAAGGACATGACGTACAAGGAATTCATTACCGACAAAAAGACTATATACGCGGTGGTACGAAGCATTGAAATCATTGGTGAAGCATCGAGTCATATTCCCAAGCTAATAAGAGACAAAGCTCCCGATATGCCGTGGTCGGAGATGAAGGGCATGAGAAACAGGATTGCCCATGAGTATTTCGGCATTGACAACAAAATCACATGGGATACCGTCGAGCATGATCTGCCAAAGCTGAAACCACAAATCGCGGAGCTAATTCGGCAGGTGATGAAATAACGCCACTTGGTGGCGAAAGTATATTAGGATAGCGGTTCAGAATCCGATCATAAAATATGCTACCGAAGTGGATTGGACTACGTCACAGCCGATGAATGTCTTGAAATCCCGGCTTCGCTCGATTTGGCGGCCAATTCTTCTATTTTTTAAATGACTGCAGTCTTTTTATTCATATACTTATCCATATACTTAGCTTAGTGTTTCTTTTGTTGCCGGGAATGCAAGGATATAGTGGATTCAGGTTATCCACAAGATTTTTCACCTCCGAAGAGCTTATCTTTCCCGAAAAAATCATCCTGCTTAAAGAACGACTCTTCCCTGATGAAGTCCTCCGTATATCTGGCCATTACCAGGTTATCGGTAAATTCCCCTATCATGGGATTAACCTCGTACCCCTTCGCGAGCTTTACCAGCATCAGCGGCGTGTGCGCACCTGCGGCAAAGCCCAGGCTGGCTGCGCCCCCGTAGCGTGGATTTACTTCGATGAATCTTACGCCCCCGTCGTCGTAAAAGCACTGGATGGTATTATGGCCAACGAGGCCGAGGATGGACGAGAGTCTTGCAGCCTCGTCGATTACGGGCCATATCTTACGGGTCTTCGCCACAAAAGACTCTCCACCAAACACCAGGAGCCGCTCCCTTGGAACTACCGAAAGAACCCTGCCATCGAAGTCCGCGAAGAGATCTATCGTATACTCGGAGGCCTTTATGTACTCCTGTACTATACAGTCCGGACATCGCTTTATCGCAAGGCGAAGCTCTTCTTCCGAGCATACCTTGACGGCATTTCTGCTGCCCTTACCAAAACGTGGTTTTAAGAATAGAGGAAAATCGTAGGCCGACGGTGTTTTTCTTACGTCTATGGAAAGGGGAACAGGGATGTTCCTTAACAGGCAGAACTCCGAAAAGAGCAACTTGTCCTGGCAGATAGCAACGATATCGGGGCTCGCCACCATTATGCGAATGCCCTCACGGAGAAACCTCTCGCGGTTGGTGGAGAAAACCGGCAATTCTTCGTCCCTCGTAGGTACTACGAGTTTAACTCCCAATCCAATGCAAAGCTCCAATACCGTGTCCACAAACCCCGGGTCTTTATCCGGTGGCAACAGAACATGCTCGTCTGCAAAATAGAGGGCGGCCGCCATAGGGCTCAGGTCGGCCGCTATCACTCCTCCGCCTCCCGTCTGGCCGAGAGCCTCCCGAAAGGATTTTACGAGAGATACTTTCCTCGAAGCACTCGTTATCAAAACGTTAAATGACATCGTCTATTATACGCTTATTATACACTCAACTTTCTCAGCGAAACAACGTTGAGTTACCCGGTTAATCAGTTGTTTAGCACCCGATTAATTATTTGTTTAGCATACGGTTAATCAGTTGTTTAGCCATCCGGTTAGCTCTTTGGTTAACCGCCTATCCGGGACATGGCCATGGTGTAATCGGGATGCCAGCCCAGGGTATGGCCCTCCGGTTTTAGATTTATCCCGGTTCTTAGGGCTTCTTTTACGTCGTCACTGGTAGCTCCTTCCCTGAGTAGTTTAAGCAGCGGTACGTTGATATTGGAAAAGAGGCACGGTTTTAATTCCCCCCCGGCAGTAATCCGAAGCCTGTTGCATTCGTCGCAGAACCGGCAGGTTAAGGCGGCGATGATACCTATTACGCCCATGGCTCCATCGAAATTGAAATAACGGGCAGGGCCTTGTTTTTTTAGCTTTACCGGGCTTAATGGGGCTATCTTTTCTATGCGGCTCTTTATTT
>JADFXJ010000094.1 GCA_015233615.1 Nitrospirota bacterium | reverse complement strand
GCCTTTTACGCCTTAAAAAAAGACGTGAACTACTTCTACCACGGCACTTCCTATAAAGACCTCTATAACATAGGAGAAATGGCACTTCTGGCCGGCGACAACCAGGAAGCCCTATTTCTTTTCCGGTTAGCTCTGCAAAAAGTCCCCTCCCAGGACATACTTTGGGGCAGTAAAATAAGAGAAAATCTCTCGTCCTTCGAAAATAACCCGGCGAAATAACACAGTAATACTATGAATACCTTTTGTAACAATTATTGTTAACATATTTTGTCACATGCTGACATAAAGTGGCAACCACGAACAATAGACTGGAAATGGAATAACCCAAAATCCTCGTATTTCGTTCTTGCAAGTTCGACGCGATTTCTGGCATGATATTTGCTACATTTAATAGCGGATGATGGATGCAATATAGAGTCAAACAGGTTGAATAACCTGAAATATTGTCAAATTATCGATAAAAGGGGTTTTAAATCACGGTAACATTTTGGATTTGCCATAAAACAACGGTTTTTAACCGTATTAAACATACCTTTAAAGGTTAAATGGGGGTGTAAGATGTATAAGGTAATCTCGGAGATGAAGACAAAGGATGCAAGAGGTTTTACGCTAATCGAACTCTTGATAGTTATCGCAATTATCGGTATTCTTACCGCGATTGCAGTTCCGGCGTTTCTTGGACAGAGAGAAAAAGCGAAGGTCAGGTCAGTACAGTCAGGCGCAAAGGGAGCGGTATCGGATTTACAGTCTTATCTCGATGCTTATGTAGCAGGCGACCCGTACATAATTCTCGACTCTACCGGTAACCAGACCTGCACACAGTCAGCCACGGCAGCCAGCACCGGCAAGACCTGTGCGTCGATTTATCCTAACACTACCGTAAACGGCACGGCTTACCCTGCGTATCCCGGCGGTTTGAGCAACGTTATCGCGGACTTTATAACCCACCACGCAAACAAAGGCGACAAGAGTCCATATAGCGGTGCTTCGTTATTCACAACGGGAGCCGCAGTGGGTGTCGTAACCGTCATCGCCAACGGCTCTAACGGAGCCACCTTAACCGCGTATGGTTCCGATAGCACCCAGGCCATATTCAGCCAGCTTGTAACCACACGGTAACGTTTCAGTATGTTCTTACCCGAATCGGGCGCTTAAGAAACAAGCGTGTCCGATTCGGTTGTTATATCGGATTTAATAGCAGACAGTCAGGCAGATAGCAAATTAGAAAAGCAGAGAGGGTTAACCTTTCTGCTTTTTTATATAGCCATGTCGGCCGTTATACCAAATTGCATTCATTCGATTAACTCCGCTTCCATCCTCTGGATTCCGCTGTAAGAAAGCCAGTGAAAATGCCATTTAAAAAAGCGAGACGGCCACAAAAACCGGCCTGAGCAGTATATGAGGAAGCGTGGCCATGTAGTAAAGGGTCACGGTATAGAGCAAAAGTATAAACGGAAAATAGGGGTTTAACAGCTTAGCCCGCCCGGCCCATTGGGCCAGGGGAGCCAACCCTGGGTGTCTTTCGAAAAACCCTGTTAAGGATGGGGATGCTTTGTCCATTTCCTGCCCCGGGCCGGCCATAGTCGGCTAAATGCCTTTACCTCCGATAACATTATCCCTACAACGACACTTGAGAAAACGAACCATGCTAAATCAAATGGTTACAGATTTTGAGGTTACTTAAAGTTATCTTGTGAATCAACCACTTAGATAGAAAGTGACGTTGTAGGGTTATAGCATTGGCGAAACAAAATTTACCGTGCCTTTTTAGGTTTGATTAGACCACCGGAACAAGGAAACGCACTATTTTCTTGATTTATAGCCGCCGTTTTTAGGATAATACGATCGAACTTAATCATTATGCTTATTATTTATAATTATAGTATAGAGCGTGTCCTTTCGCAATTACCGCAGGGTTCGCAACCCTTTCCGCCGGGGGCGCAACCTGGTGTTTGGCCCATTTGCTCTTAATCTGCGGATTTCCGGCCTATGGGCGCCATGAGCCTTAGCAGAGCCGCCAAAGTAATGGCTGTCCTTTACGGGACCATCGCCAAGCCTCTGAAGAGGAAGGTTTCCCTGCTCTACAGGGGGTTTTTCGCCCGCAACGCAAAGCGCCGCGCCTACGAGGAATGGATAAAACTCAACGAGCCAGTATCTTCCCGATCCTCCCGTGCGATGGATACTCTCAACCGGTACCCCGTCTTCAGCGTAGTCTTACTGGGGTGCGGTAAGGAGGCCACGCACTATGCTGAGGACACAATCGCCTCTATCGGGAAACAAACCTACGGCCATTGGAATTTACACAATGCGGGATCCATAAATGAACTCCTGTCCGGCAGCTCCTGGTGGGGTGACTACGTCGTAATCGTCGATGGACACGCCATATTGTCCCCCCGTGCCTTCAGCGAGATGGCCGGGACGATAAACGACAACCCCGGCGTGGATCTCTTATATACGGATAACGACACCATACTGGACGGACGCAGGCAGGCTCCCTGTTTTAAACCCGAATGGTCACCGGACAGATTCAGGAGTTTCGACTACATAGGGCCGGTGGCGGTGTTGAAAAAGGAGCTTCTTGCCATCATCGCAAACTGCGAGCACGATAAAGACCTTTATACGGAACTCTATACATGCCTCTACGGTCTGCTGCTCGAAGCCGGAGCCTTGACAAGCCGGGTCATACGCATACCAAAAATGCTTTACCACTTACAAGGTTCCCCCGATTGCCGCCACTCCGAAGGCTTTTCCAAAGGCTGCCATGGGGACTATTGCAGCGTCGGCCTTAAAGATTACCAACAAATACGGGTGGCGGCCCTTAGGAAGTACCTGGGGGGATCGGCCACCGTAGAGAGCACTCACCCGCCGGTCTGCAAGGTCAACTACAAGCACTCCGTCAGGCCCCTTGTCTCTATCGTAATTCCCAACAGGGATCACTCCTGCGTCCTGGATGCCTGCCTGAAGTCGATCATCTCCAAAACCACTTACGACAGGTACGAAATCGTAATCGTGGAAAATGGAAGCCGGCAGATAAAGACATTCGGGGTATACGCCCGGTATGAAAAAACCGCCAAAGTCAGGGTAATCCCCCGGGACGGGGATTTCAACTTCTCCGCAGTCAATAACTTCGGTGCCGGGAAAGCCGGAGGCGAGGTGCTGCTTTTCTTAAACAACGATACGGAACTTCTCACCCCGGCATGGCTTGAGGAGATGCTCGGCCACGCACTCAGAAGCGGCGTAGGTGCAGTGGGGGCCAAGCTCTGCTACCCGGACGGAACTATTCAGCACGCCGGCGTGGTTACGGGCATGTGCGGTATAGCCGGCCACCCCCAGCAGGGAGAGCCCTGTGAGAGCGACGGTTACCTCTACGATTTGCGAACCGTTCGAAACGTCTCCGCCGTCACCGGAGCATGTCTGATGGTGCGCCATGAACTCTTCGGGCAAGCCGGAGGCTTCGACGAAGACCTGGCACTTGCCTACAATGACGTAGACCTGTGCTTAAAGCTCGCCGCTTGCGGACATCTCACCATTTGGACACCCTACGCAGTGTTGATACACCATGAATCGAAGACAAGGGGCTACGATCTATCGAAAACCCAAAAGGAGCGGCTCGCCGGGGAATCGTCCATAATAATGGAAAAGTGGGGCCGCTATATCGAAAGGGGAGACCCTTACTATAACCCCAACCTGACCCTTGACAAACAAGATTTATCGTTTAATCTGCAAACTAATACTAATCCGCAGCCTGAAACGCGTCGGGAAAACGTGCCGGATAAAATGAGATACGAATTACGCAATGGAGGAATTAAAAGTTGAAAGTTTCTTACGTGATACCAAACTGGAACGGACGCGACATGCTCCTGAAGTGCGTGGCTTCCATACAACGGCAGGAAGGCGTAGATGAAAAGGAGATCATCGTCATAGACAATGCCTCGAAGGATGGCAGCAGGGAAGCTCTGCACGCCGTCTGTCCCAACGCCGTTTTGAAGTCGAATTCTGTAAACGAGGGTTACGCAAAAGCAACGAACAAAGGAGTTGCCCTTTGTACGTCGGAACTTATATTCCTCATGAACAACGACGTAGTCCTTTATCCCGAAACCACTTACAAACTCGTCGGGTGCCTCGGGTCTGATCCCAAAGCCGGTGCCGCCGCACCCCTTCTCTACTACCCGGACGGGAGGTTCCAGATAAGCTGCCGCCGCTTTCCCTCGCCGCTTGCCTTAATTCTCGAAAAACTTGGCATTCCCCGCATCGGCCCGTTCAGGAAGTGGAAGTGGACGGAGAAAGAACATTTTACCCGAAATACCGTCGAGCAGCCCATGGCCTCGGCACTCCTGCTGAAACGCGGCACCTGGGACGCCATAGGCCCCCTGGACGAGGGCTTCCCCATCTTTTTCAACGACGTGGACTGGTGCTACCGCCTCCACCGAAAGACTAACTACACCATAAGCCTATGCCGCGAAGCCCGTGCCGAACACCACGAGGGTGCCTCCGTCAACCGCCTGGGACTTATAAAGAAGGTTGTATTCATAAGAGGGCTCATCAGGTTTTATCTGAAGAACTACCTGCGAATCATATGAAGCCCGATTCGGTTGCGGCATCGCAGAGCAAACTGCTCCGCAGTGTTTCAGCATCAGCCGCAGTCCCTGCGGTCGGAAAGCTTTATACGTATGCCAAGCAAAGTGAAGGCTACCACGGCTCCGTCGTCGTCGTAATCTATCGATTCCGGCGATTTGGGCGATTCCGGCGACTCTGTCGATTTGGGCCACTCTGGCGGTTCGGGCCCCAGGGAGAGGAAGCCGGCTCTGCCGGAGTCAAAAGTGCCCCGGTCAAGGACTATCAGTGTCGCGCTTTCGGCGGTGTACCCATTCACCACGAATTTCATGGCATACTCTTTTTTCAACAAGCGGATAATTGTTTTCAAACCACTATCTTTCATGGAAAATCACGCTACATGGCCGGCCTGGTTACGGACGTTTTGCAGAATCCTCCACCGCATCTCTGATAGTTACATCCCGCACGAACTCGGGACACCTCATTACATTACCGCTAAGTGAAAATTTTTGTTTGCACGTTTCGCGCCACGCGCATAAGGGACACAGATTCTGTACCTCCGTCATATTATTCTCCTTTCCACTCTTATTTTGAATACCACGTAACTCTATCTCTATTATACACTCTGATGGCATCTATTACGCAACAAGCGAAACCATGGCGTTAAATTGCCGGAAAATGTAAAATATTTTGCTCACTCTTGCGATTTTGGATTACATTTATTTCTATAGATAATGTTATAATGGTCTTCTGTTACATGTAGCGTGTATAGAACAATTATATCTGGAGGTGATCATGCCTAAAAAGAACTATTTTTTTACGTCCGAATCCGTAACGGAAGGACATCCCGATAAGGTAGCGGATCTTATATCCGACTCCATTCTCGATTCGCTTTTAACCGACGACCCAATGTCAAGAGTAGCTTGTGAGACCCTCGTCACTACAGGGCTTGCTTTCATAGCCGGAGAAATAACGACGAACAGTTATGTCGATATCCCGAGCATTGTTAGAAATACTATAAAGGACATAGGTTATACGAGATCGAAATACGGTTTTGACTACGAAACCTGCGCCGTTATCACGGCCATCCACGAGCAATCGCAGGACATTGCCATGGGGGTAGACCCCGGAGGAGCCGGAGACCAGGGATTGATGTTTGGGTTTGCCTGTAACGAAACGGAAGAACTCATGCCTATGAGCATCATGCTCGCCCATAAGCTGGCAGCGAAGCTTTCGGAGATAAGGAAATCCGACGTCCTGCCTTACCTGCGGCCGGACGGCAAGACTCAGGTCACGGTGGAATACAGGGACGGAAAGCCCTATACCCTTCACAACATCGTCGTATCTTCCCAACACTCCCCCGACGTCACGTTAAAAGATCTTAAGGAAGATATCATCGAAAAGGTGATAAAACCCATCATCCCCGCCGAACTTCTTAACGAAGAGCACATCATTTACCACGTTAACCCCACCGGCAGGTTCGTCATTGGCGGCCCCATGGGAGATACCGGACTGACCGGCAGAAAGATAATCGTCGACAGCTACGGGGGCTCCGGACGCCACGGCGGCGGATGTTTCTCAGGCAAAGACCCTACGAAAGTAGACCGCTCCGGCGCCTATATGGCCCGCTACATTGCTAAAAACATCGTGGCGGCAGGCATTGCCGACAGGGTAGAGGTGCAGGTAGCCTACGCGATAGGTGTTGCCCAGCCACTGTCCATACTGGCCGATACCGGCGGTACCGGAAAAATACCCAATGAAAAGATCGTCAAGCTTATCCGGGAACACTTCGATCTCACGCCAAAGGGCATCATCGAAAAATTAAACTTAAGAAGGCCAATCTTTAAAAAGACCGCAGCCTATGGGCACTTCGGACGCAAAGACCCCGATTTCACCTGGGAGCATACTGATATGGCCGAAACACTTAAAAAAGAAGCCGGATTGTAATAGTCCGGATTAATCGGAATTATAAATTACCACGAGGCCAGATATTACGAGGCCAGATATTACGAGGCCAACATTATCGGAGGCCCAAATACAGGAGGCCCAAATACAGGAGGCCGGATTAATTAGGAGGAATACACTGAATGGTTAAGCACGACGTTAAAGACATAAACCTTGCGGAGCAGGGGAAACTGAGAATCGAATGGGCGGAGATGGAGATGCCCGTACTGAGGAGCGTTAAGGCACGCTTTAAGGAAGAGCAACCCCTCAAGGGGATAAAGCTCGCCGCATGTCTTCACGTAACCACCGAAACGGCCAATCTCATGGAGACCCTGAAGGCCGGTGGGGCCGACGTGGTGCTTTGCGCCTCGAACCCTCTGAGCACCCAGGACGACGTAGCAGCGAGTCTCGTCAAACACTCCGGCATACCCGTCTTTGCCATCAAGGGAGAAGACAACGACACCTACTACCGCCACATCATAGACAGTCTTGAGCTTAGGCCCAACATCACCATGGACGACGGGGCGGATCTTGTATCCACCATCCACAAGGAAAAACGCGATCTTCTTGCAGATATAGTAGCCGGCACCGAGGAGACCACCACCGGCGTCATAAGGCTCAAGGCCATGGCCGAAAAAGGCGTCCTCGAATATCCGATAATCGCCGTCAACGACGCCTATACCAAGCACCTCTTCGACAACCGCTACGGCACCGGCCAGAGCACCATAGACGGCATACTGAGGGCCACCAACAGGCTCATAGCGGGCTCCGTATTCGTCGTCTGCGGCTACGGATGGTGTGGCAGGGGTGTGGCCATGCGCGCCAAAGGCCTGGGCGGCAGGGTGATAGTAACCGAAATCAATCCGCTGAAAGCTCTCGAAGCCACCATGGACGGTTTTGACGTTATGCCAATAATCGAGGCGGCCAAAATCGGAAACATCTTCGTCTCCGTTACCGGCAACATAAACGTAATCAGCGAAAAATGTTTTAACGCCATGAAAGACGGCGCAATCGTCAGCAACTCCGGACACTTCAACGTAGAACTCGAACTTGGGGCACTCGAAAAAATGGCCGTCAAAAGAAGAACCATCAGGCCCTTTGTCGAGGAGTTCACCCTCAAAAGCGGCAACCGGATTTACGTGCTCGGCGAGGGAAGGCTAATCAACCTGGCCGCTGCCGAAGGACATCCTTCGTCGGTCATGGACATGAGTTTTGCCAACCAGGCCCTGTGTTCCGAACATATCGTCAAACACCATAAAAACCTCAAAAAAGACGTCTATGGCGTTCCCCCGGACATAGACGCCGAAATATCCAGGCTGAAGCTAGCCTCCATGGGTATCGAAATAGACAAGTTAACCGACGAACAGACGGCATACCTTCGCAGTTGGGAATCGGGAACATAAGCGCCTCTATAAGCGCCTCCATAGTAAATTTAAAAGCCCTCACGAAAGAGGAGTTAAGAGACTTATTCGAAAGCCTGTCCCTGCCGGAGTTTAGGGACAGGCAGCTCCTGAAGTGGATCTATGAAAAGCGCTGCACCTCCATAAGCGATATCACAGAGTTTTCCAAGCCGCTCAGACAAAGGCTGGAGGCCATAGCTTATATCGGCAACCTCGACCTCACACGAAAGCTCCTATCCGCAGACGGCACTGCAAAATATCTCTTCCGCCTCGAAGACGGCGACTCAATCGAGAGCGTGCTTATTCCCGAAGCGCCTCAAGCGCCTCAGGAATCAGAGCTTGCTTCCGGCAGTCTGCCACAAGCCGGCAGGATGACCAATCCACGTCAGCCGACTAAACTGCCTCAAGAGCCAAATGAGTCTCAAGCGCCTCCACGTGCCGGGAGGCTCACCCTCTGCATATCGTCGCAGGCGGGCTGCAGGATGGGGTGCCGCTTCTGTCTCACCGGAGCAACGGGATTCAGACGAAACCTCGGCTCTTTCGAGATAATCGACCAGGTGCTTTCCGTAGAGCGGGACGTCTATCCGGGGCGGCACGTCACAAACGTCGTCATCATGGGCATGGGCGAACCGCTGGACAACTTCCGCGAGGTGGTGCGCGCATTGTGGATATTGACGGAGCAAACAGGTATATCGAAGCGTCGCATAACCCTTTCCACCTCGGGGCTCGTACCGGAGATGGCGCGTCTCTTCAAAGAGGCTCCCGAGGTAAACCTGGCCATATCTCTCAACGGCACCACAAACGAGCAGAGGCAACGCGTCATGCCGGTTAACGCCAGGTACCCCATAGAAACGTTGCTCAGTGCTTGCCGCAAGCTTCCCCTGTCACCCAGGAGGCGGATAACCTTCGAGTACGTCATGCTCCGGGGTATAAACGACTCCATGGAAGACGCAGTCCGCCTCTGCGCACTTATTAAGGGAATTCCTTCGAAGGTCAACCTGATTCCCTTCAACGATTACGCCGGATCTGTCTTTAAGAGGCCGGATGACCAGAACGTCCTGCGCTTTCAGGAGATACTTACGAGCAGGCACGTGACGGCCTTTATAAGGAAGAGTATGGGGGCGGACATACTTGCGGCTTGCGGACAACTGCGCGGCCCGTCTTCGTCGGCATAACGCAGAAAGATCACATAGCTGCCAAAGGTGATGCTACGGTAATTACGCCCAATTTCTGGCCGCGCCCCGCGAATGCGGCTGACGGCTCGGCGAACGGATACTGAAAAGGGTTAACGCCCCCCGGCAAAGGGGTGCGTGGCTTTTCTCTTGAAAAGCCAGGATTGATTCGGCAAAGCTTGCAATGACAAGTTTCTATTTCGGTGTTTGGGTTCTATAACGGAGTTTGGGATGACTGTATCGTTTGCATCGGAATGGGTGCTTCTGAGAGCATTCTCAGTTCGATGTTGCCGGAAAGGAATCTCCAGCACATGGGGCCGACAAGGAATCCCCGGCGTCCATAGAGCTTCTTACCAGCGGGCCGGAGGCTACGTGCAGAAAACCAAGGCTACGGGCAACCTCGCCAAGCCTCTCGAAGACCTCCGGGTGGACGAATTCCACTACGGGAAGGTTGTCTTTCTTTGGCCTGAGGTACTGGCCTATGGTAACGAAGTGGCAGCCTGATTCCCTCAGATCTCCAAGCAGTGAGACTACGTCGTCGAATCGCTCACCCAGACCAACCATAAGACCCGACTTAACTTTTATATCAGGCAAATCCGGATGATTCGGCAAATTTAACAGATTCCGCAGATTCTGCAAATCCGGCATATTAGGAAAATGTGGTGCAGGCGACGAAGGCGGGGAGTACTCGCCGGCCATCTTCAATACGTTGAGGGAAGTGCGGTAATCCGCCTGGGGTCTCACTATCGGATAAAGGGCCGGCACCGTTTCCACGTTATGGTTAAATACGTCGGGTCTGGAATCGAGTACCGTGTAGAGGGCTTTGGCGTCGCCCCTGAAGTCGGGTGTGAGTACCTCTATCGTTGAGCCCGGCAGCCTTTTTCTGACTGATTCGACGGTTTTTGCGAAGTGTGCGGCACCGCCGTCGGGCAAGTCGTCCCGGGTAACGGACGTTATGATTACGTGCTTCAACCCCATAGATTCCGAGGCCAGGGCCACTCTGTCGGGTTCGGATTCGTCCGGCGGCAGGGGGTGGCCGCTGTGGACGCAGCAGAACCCGCAGTTGCGCGTACAGGTGCTGCCTAAGATCATGAACGTGGCCGTGGGCTTTGCGAAACAGTGCCCCCTGTTTGGGCAGCGAGCCTCCTCGCACACCGTAGAAAGGCCGTAAGAGCGCAAAAGCCGTTTAACCTCCCGGGTACCCCTGAAGGGGTTTACGCGGAGCCACTCGGGACGCTGCTGCTGTTTCATTTGGCCTCGCTGCATTTGGCCTCGTTCCATATCTTGTCCATCTCTTCGATGGTCATATCCGAAAGGGAGCGGTTCTGTTCTTTAGCCTTTTTTTCGATGTACCCGAACCGGGTGGCGAATTTATTTATCGTTGCTCTTAGTGCGTCTTCGGGGTTGACCTTGATAAACCTGGATACGTTGACCAGAGTAAAGAAGAGATCGCCCATTTCGTCGAATATATCTTCCCGGGACTTGGAGTGGAGAGCGTTTCTGAATTCCTCCACCTCTTCGACGAACTTGTCGAAGACCTCCTCAGCTTTATTCCAATCGAAGCCTACCCTGGAGACCCTTTGCTGCAGTCTATAGGCTCTCAGGAGGGCGGGTGCACTCGACGGTACTCCGCTCAGGACGGAATCCTTGCCCTCTTCCTTTTTCCTGTCGCCCCACTGTTTAAGAACCTCTTCTGCGGTTTCGTATACCGCGTTGCCAAACACGTGGGGGTGCCTCGATACCATCTTGCCGCCTATTGCGGCTATGACGTCTTCTATGCGGAAGTGCCCCTTTTCGGCTGCTATCTGGGCCAGAAAGACGATCTGAAACAGCAGATCGCCAAGCTCCTCTTTAATCTTTAGTGGGTCGCCCTCGTCGATGGCCTCTATGACCTCGTATGCTTCTTCTATCAGATACGGCACGAGAGTGCGCTCGGTCTGCTCCTTATCCCATGGGCAGCCGCTCTCGCAGCGGAGCTTAGCCATTATGTCGACGAGGCCGTTAAAATCCATTCGATGAGTGTAGCAAAACATACGCTCTAAAGGCAAGGGTTGCCGGGCCGTTTGCCGGGTATACAAAATATAATTAAGCATGGTATAATTAATTATGAAAAAGTTATTTATTCTTTTCGCTATAATGTTTTGCATTGCAAACACGTCAAATGTAGAGCCGGCATTCACGCAGGCGGACAGGGATCGCATCATAAGGCTTGAAGACGGGTTAAAGGCTACCAACCAGAAGATCGAAGATGGGCTAAAGGCCACCAGAAGATCGATGACGGACAGAAGGCCACCAACCAGAGAATCGATGATGTTAACCGAAGAATCGACGATATGAGAGGATTGATATACGTGATGATTACCGTAACGGTAAGCGGCATGTTTACTCTTATCCTGGTTGTGCTATGGGACAGGCGAACGACTTTGGCGCCCGTAGTTAAAACCACCAGGGAACTTGAAACACGGACAGAGAAACTGGAACTCGCAATTAAAGAAAAAGCCGGGCAGGATCCGGAATTAAAAACTGCTTTAAGACACGCCGGTTTGCTGTAACCGCCCTGAGGCATATCTGTGGCACCTAAGGTCTGGACGCCTCCAAATGTTTCATCAACCTTTCATCAGGCTTTCGATTTCCGAAATGCTTGTCTGCACGCTCTGGATCTCCCACTTCAGATTGGCACGTTTTGCTACTGATTCGGCGTTTTGAAGGTATGATAGGGCCTTTGCGTAATCCTTCTTTTCGGCGTGGATGAGGCCGATGTTTTTAAGAACCGAGACCTCGCCCTGGCTGAACCTAATCTTTCTGGATATGAAAAGCGGCTTCTCGAAATATTCCAGGGCTTTGTCGAAATCCCCCTTTTTCTTATACATAAGGGCAAGGTTGACGAGGTTTGCCCCCTCGCCCTGTTTGTAACCGATATCTACTGCGATGTTGAGTGAGCGGGTATGATACTGTATGGATTTCTCTATTTCACCCCTGGAGCCATACATGACGCCAATGCTGCTTAGTATGTTCACCTCGCCCTCTGTGTAACCCTCGTTCTTTGTAATATCGAGGGCAGTCCCGAGGTTTTCCAAAGCCTTGTCGAAGTCCCCCCGGGCTCCATAGATGAGGGCCATGTTGCCCAGGGCGGTAGCCTCAGCTTTTTTTCTGTTGAACATGCGATAGATTTTTATGGCCTTTTCATAGTTTTTCATCGCCTTGTCGTACTTTCCTGCCGCGTAATCGCGGTTACCGCTTGCCATGTATATCGAGGGCATACCTATTACTTGAAAAGCGACCAGATATATCAGAACGACGATCACTATAATCGTTAGAACGTGTACCATGGACAGTTTCCCTCCTTGCGGCAGTGAATTGATAGTAATCAAACAATTTCTGTATTATACATTAATAGCCGGTTATCTTTAAATACAGGAATCGTTAAATTACGTTAAATATGGGCAACATGAATTTGGACGACATGGACGAGGAAAAAGCAGGGTTTCTTTACGTACACATTCCGTACTGTTTGCGTAAATGCGCTTATTGCGACTTTTATTCGATTCCGCTAAGCGGTGAGGACGTGACCGCCTACGTGGAGGCTTTGAAACGGGAGATGCTGCTCAGACGAGGCGAAATAGGCACGATCCGCTCTGTTTACATAGGAGGCGGCACGCCGACCGCCATCGGTGAGATGCATCTTCTGTCGCTTTTAGACTTCGCGGCGAGAAATTTTTCCATCCGCGCCGATGCCGAAATTACCGTTGAGGCCAACCCATCGACCATTGACGGCCCCATGCTAAAAACCCTCGCCGGCGGTGGGGTAAACAGGCTGAGCCTTGGCGTGCAATCCCTGGTCGATTCGGAACTCGCAGCATTGGGAAGGCTTCACAACGGCAACGACGCCCGCATTGCCATGAACCGGGTTGGTAAGCACTTCGACAATTACTCCGTAGACCTCATTTACGCCCTGCCCGGACAGACAACCGAAAGCTGGGAATCGACGCTTCGCGAAATTGCCGCGCTTGCCCCGCCGCACGTATCGGCGTACGAACTTACACCGGAGAGAGGCACTCCCCTGGGTGAGGCCATCCTCTCAGGTCGTGCAGATATACCGTCGGAGGACACTGTCGTTTCCATGTACTGCCTTGCAGTGGACTTCCTTGAAGGGAAATCCTACGGCCATTACGAAATATCGAATTATGCCTTACCGGGACGTGAGTGTCTGCATAACTTAAACTATTGGCAGCGCGGCCAATACGTGGGAATAGGCGCGGCAGCCCACTCCTTCGTGGACGAGACGAGGAGTGCTAACCCGGGCGACGTCGCCGGGTATCGGCGGGCGTTAAACAGCGGCAAGATCGGGTCGGCTATGGAGGCGCTTGAGGAGGCGCTTCCGGTTAGCCGTGATATCACCCGCATCGGAGAGACGGAGAGGATCGAAGAAATCGTCTTCCTTGCCCTGAGAACGTCTGCGGGACTGAGTTTGAAGCGCCTCGACAAGCGTTTCCATAAGCGCCTCTTAGCGGCCGGCTCTCCGGTGATAGCCGATATGGTGGAGGAAGGACTCATTCGATTCGACGGCGACAGGCTAAGCCTTACAAACAAGGGGATGCTCCTTAGCAACCAGGTAATCGTCGGGATAATAAGAATGCTGCTTCCTCCTCTGTCTGAACCATGATTTAAATGATTTCTTGATTTACTATGATTCCTAATGTGAAAAGCGGATATTTGTTATTAATCACAGTTCAAGACAATTATCTGATTCATTTCTGCTATTGAAACACCCACCTTTTAACACTAACCTGAGTAGTTACGAAATTAGTATGTTTGTCCTTTTTCGTGATTTTCGTGATTTTCGTGGTTAAAAAAGTCTTTGTCCTTCAATATCCCGTGTATAGCGAGGAGTGTTTCCATGAGCGCTTCGAAGTCGGACAGCTTTATCATGTTGGGGCCGTCGCACAAGGCATTATCGGGGTCCGGGTGTACCTCCATGAAGAGCCCATCCACGCCGACGGCAACTGCGGCCCTGGCTAGCGGCGGCGCAAACTGCCTCTGGCCGCCGGAGGACTTACCCTGCCCGCCGGGAATCTGTACGCTGTGGGTAACGTCGAATATGACCGGTTTGCCGAAAGCGCGCATGATAGGTATGCCCCTGAAGTCGACCACGATGTTGTTGTAACCAAAAGTGGTACCCCGCTCCGTTATCATTATTTTTTGATTGCCCGTGGATAAGAACTTTTCCACTATGTTTTCAGCGTCCCAGGGAGCGAGAAACTGGCCCTTCTTGACGTTTACCCACTTACCTGTAAGTGAGGCGGCCAGGATAATATCCGTCTGCCGGCATAAAAAGGCGGGTATCTGTATTACATCGGCCACCCGGGCAACAGCCCTGACCTCCTCTGCCGAGTGCGCGTCGGTTATCACGTCGAGACCGAAGCGCTGCCTTACCTCCGAAAGAAGTGCCAGGCCCGATTCCATGGCGGGTCCCCGAAACCCCGACAGAGAGGAACGGTTCGCCTTGTCGTAAGAGCTTTTGAATAGAAGCGGAAACGCAAGTTTATCCGATACGGCTTTAAGTCCTTCGGCAGTCTTAAGTACCAGATCACGGCTTTCCATAACGCAGGGGCCGGCGATGACAAGCAGCTTTCTTTCACGAAATACATCGATTAAGTTCATACGGTTACGCTCCATAGAATAGTTATAGGATATCGGAATATAGTATAGATGTAGTATAGTGGATCATATTTTAAAAGTAAAAGGGCTGCCTTCTCGCTCAACCACCGGGGCCCTGGACGCTATGCGCTCCGTCTGCTGCGAGAGTTGTCCGCATTTTGTTTGATGTTTGATGCCATTTCCTCCATCGACGAGGATGCATCTTCAACAGAGGCCGCCTGTTTGGTGGTACCCTCCGAAAGCTGCCGGGCGTTTGAACATAACACAACGTAACGTGACGTTTCCGGCAAATACGCAATCGGATGCCGTTTTCACGTCGGTTACGATGCCGCTCGGCTTTTCTGTCATGGTATGCATGTTACCGGCCGACATGCCGGTCTCGTCCTTGCTCCGGAAATGGCCGATAATCGCATCCGGCACGCTATCGCATACGTTTAAAACTCATATCGTAATTGCATGTAGACATTATCATCTTTGGCAAACTGGCCGAATTGGCTTGCCCGATTTCCACCGAAGAAGATATTGGCACCGAGGGCCGACCAGAGGGAATCTGTAAAGTTATATTTAATTTCCGGATTCAACATATAGTCTCCGTCCGAGGGGCTGTAAAAAGCGAAGAAGGATAGTTTTAGTGTTTGGTTCACAAGTAATTGCGTAAGCCGCACTGTTGTTAACTCGTGAAGTTTCCGTTGCCGGGGGAAGCCGGAGGGAAGGCTCTGGACGTATTGAGAATAATCGTGCATATACTCGCCGTAATACTGAACACCCATCGTAAAGTCCTCCCACATCTGTCTTTGATATCCGATGAGGTATCTTGTCTGCGAATTTGGTATTATTGGGTTAGTACCGGCTCTGTCTTGTCTCGAATCATAATATCCTGCCTCAAGACTCAAAACTCCATCCAGCGCCCTGCCCTGAAGACTCGTGCCATAAACCGAAAGCTTTGGGTAAAACAGTGTCAGTTTTGTGGGGTTCACTGGATTGTCCGGCATCATCGACGGCTGCCTGAACAATCCTTTGTAAAAATAGACTGATGTATCAAAACCGGCTATGTCCCGGTATGCTCTGGCGGCAAACTCCGTATTACCCGGGGTTACAACCGTCTTCGCCTTTTCTCTATCCGTAACGCCCGACATAGGATCGAACATCGAAAACCTGTTCGGGGAAGGAAAAGTATCGGGGGTAAAGAAAGGAATGGCAACCAACTCAAAAGACACAAAGCCCGCATATATACCAAACTTTACTCCGTCCATTCCCTTTTTCATATATTCCAGCGGCCTACCCGAAAAGAAAGCTGCATAGTCTTTTGGGAACACGTCGTTGATAAATACCATGTCTCCGACTCCCCATGTAATGACCTGTCTGCCAAGCCTTGCATCCCATTTCGATGAGGTGATGTCAAGATAGCCCTCCCTCAGTTCGGAATTCCATTTCTCGTCAACGTGATCATAGAACGTATCCGCCTTAATAAAGACGTGAAAGGGATCTTTAGTTGCGTCGAGTTTCAGTTGAAGCCGTTCCTCGGCGAGCTTGAAGTCTCCGCCATCGGGATTTCTTGCGGCCGTGTCGGCGGAGTAATTGCCCTGCAGAAAACCATGCAGCGAGACGTCATCCGCTATTGCGTTACCAAATAACATGTTACCGAATAAAGTTATGGCTACTGCAATAAGAGACAAAGCAATCGTCGAAGCTTTCCTAATCATTTAGCCCCCACATATCATTTTTCTTACACGGATGAATATAAAACCGGCACCTGTTCATTCTATCCATTTCTTGGGCGGCTGCTTGAGATAGCGCTCGGAAAAGAGACTGTCTTCTATCCCGATATCGTAATCCACCTGGAGGTATGCCGCCTGTGTCATGTGGCCGCTTTGGAGGTTCTTCATCGTCCT
>JADFXJ010000093.1:13759-16621 GCA_015233615.1 Nitrospirota bacterium | reverse complement strand
ATTTATAAACCTCGGCATTTATAAACCTCAGACGTCGTGGATCGGGTATTTACCCGTACCGGGATAAATGTGGCCATTGGTTTATAAATGTAGATCAAAGTATTTCCACTTCAGCCGGTTCAATAATGCTCAAATCCTGATTTTTCGGAATCGATGGAAGCGACGAGGCCGAAAGCCTCCATCCGCAATGCCGCAAAACTCCTCTGAATGGTGGTTTTCCGCTCACGTTACCGGTAAGTCTTATGGCGGACGGGTCAAAACCGCTTTCGACCGTCACCTCACGGCCTTCCATCTCGTTCATGACCGGCTCTATCTTCATATACTCCACGAGAGCCTCTTTACACCCCTTGTGTATGCTCCTGACGGCATTACCGATCTGTTTGTCGTCGAAGACACTGATGTCTTCCTGCAAGAAATCGATGAGTCTGCCCTTTTTCTGCAACATGGAAAGGACGTGGGCTGTCTTGTCGTTAACGGAGGTGGTCCGGGCAAGTTCAGGCAGTTCACGGACGGAGGCCTTTTGGGCTTGATCGGCCGGGGGCTTCATAGCGGTTGGCGACTGCATCGACGTTGGAGGCTGCCCCATCTTTATGACGTAACTTACCACCCCGTACACTATAACGGAGGTGATAATCCCGGCCACTCCAAAGATAACCGCAGCTAACGTCCTGCTTGAGCCACTAAGTACGGGAACCAGTACGGACAAGGCAGCCATCGAACCCGTAACGAATACAAATATTACAAGGAATAACTTCTCTTTGCTTACCATCTTCTCCCCCCGTTGTCTATCGATGGATTTCCCGCCCGCGCGCTCTCAAGGCTGATACCGGTAATAACGACGCTCATTATCATATAACCTCCTCATAAGTTATTATGGAAGCAACCTCTTTTCAGCAAGAGCTATAATCAAACAAGCTAATATTAACAAATTTTTCCCTTCCTGTCAATGGGCTCGCAGCAGCCCGTTTCTATTGTTGAATGAAGGAGAAATGAACCCGCCTCCGTAACACGTGCGTTTCGGGAGGCTGTCTCCAAGGCACCGGAGGGGGATTGGCATCCGCCGGATGTACCATCATAAATTTTGATGGTGGATTTGGAGACCAATCAATGACCAATCGATGACTTGACAATTTACAAACAGGAAACCTATACTATGATTAATCAACCCGGATGAAGTGAGGACATCAGTTAGTAAACCTATACTATGGTTAATCAACCTGATGAAGTGAGGACATCAGCATGGAAATAATAACGATAAAATTCCCTCTCTGTTTTGTTATGACGCCTTTTGGGAAGAAAGCATTCACGGGAGGGGCTCGGATTGATTTTGGCGAGATCTACCGTAAGTTCATTACGCCGGCAATTAGCCGGGCACGTATTGAACCTCTCAGGACGGACGAGTAGGTGACGGGGGGCATAATCCACAAGCCGATGTTCGGACGTCTCATCCTTTGCGAGCACGCAGTGTCAGCTCTCACCACAGCAAACGCCAATGTTTATTATGAACCCGGCCTCCGTCACGCGGTACGTCCAGCCGGCACAGTGGAAGGGATAGTCCGGCGCGAAGTCGATGTGTACATTACCCGGGTAGTGAAGGAGGAGAAGGAAAAGAAACAACCGTAATTGCAAATGGACAAACCCGTCAATTGCAATAGGACAAACCCGTCTTGAAGTGGTATTTGAAAATAATTTGCAAATTAATCATAATGCTCTGGTTAAAAGGGAGCAAGAGGAGGCTTTACTACATGAATCAAGATACATTACAGCAAAAAAGACACAACCAGTTCAGCGAGCGGGATTGGGACAAGCTGATTACACACGTCATTGCGGGGAATGTTGTGCCGGTGATAGGTGCCGAGCTGCTCTCCGTTACCGGCGATGACGGCAATCCCGTATGCCTTTATGAGATCTGGAGAAAGGCTCTCGCCAGGCAGATGGATCTGCAGGTTTCTCATGACGGCTCTGTCCCGTTGCTCTACTGCATTGCCAACCAAATTAGTCAGAATCAGACCGGCGATTTTGACCTGACTTATGATATAGACTGCATCGTTCGCCAGCAGACCTGGCCCATGCCGGAGAGCCTTGGTAAACTGGCTGAGATCGGCAGCTTTCCTTTATTCGTTACCACAACCATAGACCACATGATGAAGTGCGCTCTGGACGAAGCCCTTTCCAGTCACCATAGAAGCGTAAAGCAGATCGTCTTCAGACCGCACGGCGATAAGACTAAAATTGATTTGCCGGAAAATTTCGAAAACCTCGAAACGCCCACGGTATTTCACCTGTTTGGAGCATCCCATCCGACGAATCCGGAAGAGTTTTCCAGGACGGAGGATGATCTCATCGAGTTTAGCTGGTCGCTTATCGATCAGCAATTTGCTCCCAGCCGGCTCTATTCCTACCTCAGACGAAAGATGCTGCTTTTAATCGGATGCAATTTCCCGGATTGGCTTGGAAGATTCCTGATATACGCACTCCATGTCGGACGACACGAATCTTTCCAGCACGCAAGGAGCATTTATTATGTCAGTAGCATAATTGAATCGGGGCTCGAAGCGTTTCTTAAACGAAAACATGCCACTGTTGTAAATTTCCCCCATCCGAACGACTTTGTTAACGAACTCCACAGCCGCTGGCGAAACAAAAAACCGCAATCGGAGCAAAAGCCGGCCATCTCGGAAAGCCATCATCCGACTTCCATCAAGAGAGGAGCAGTATTTCTAAGTTACGCAAAAGAAGACCGGGATGCCGTTTTAAAGATCAAGAAACAGTTGGAGGCGGCAAACATCGATAACTGGATGGATGAGAGCGAACTGGAGCCGGGAGACGAATTTCAGAATATCATCCACAACAACATCAGGA
>JADFXJ010000093.1:0-13659 GCA_015233615.1 Nitrospirota bacterium | reverse complement strand
AGCGAACTGGAGCCGGGAGACGAATTTCAGAATATCATCCACAACAACATCAGGAGCGCCTCTTTCTTTATTTCTTTTATTTCCAACCATCTTACTTACCATAAAAAACGTTTCTTCTGGAAAGAGTATAACTGGGCGAAGGAAGTATACCTCGAATGCAAGCCGGGGGAGAAATTCCTGTTACCGTTGATTATCGACGATACTCCGCCCGAGGCCGATTTCCTTGAGGACATGATGCGGAGTAAGCACTGCACACAATTGGATAGAGACGGACACCTATCCGAGGAATTCCTCCGGTTTTTGAGCGAGGGCATCAAGCAATTCAGGAGGGCGAAATGAGCGCTAATCCTTCATTCAATCCATGGCCCGGACTGACCGCTTATACTGAGCTTGACAAGGACGTCTTCTTTGGACGCAAACGGGAAATCCAGGAGCTGCTCCGTCTCATAGAGGACGATACCCTCACAACCTTGTTCGGGAGATCCGGACTAGGCAAGACGTCTATCCTTCGCGCCGGGATTATCCCTGGATTGCTTGAATCCTCTTTTTTCCCGGTGTTAATGCGCATCGATTACTCCGATCTGTCACCCCATCCGGTGGATCAGGTAAAGGCTGTAGTATTGAAGGCGGCTAAAGATGCTGAAGTCGATCTGGACAACCTGCCTGAGAAAATGGACGGGTTGACCCTCTGGGAGTTTTTTCACTCCGTCGAGTTCTGGAGTAAACGGAAAGATCCTCTGGAGCCGGTGCTCATATTCGACCAGTTCGAAGAAGTGTTTACGCTTGGACGCGGCCTCGCACAAGCCGGTGCATTCCTGGAGCAGCTCGCGGACCTTGCAGAAAACCGTATACCAACGGCGCTGGGAGAGCGGGCACGGCAGAGTAACGAAAGACTATCCTTCACCGACAAGGGAAGGACTCCAAAGATCGTTCTATCCCTGAGAGAGGATTATGTCTCGAGGCTGGATTCCCTCAGTTCGCTCCTTCCTTCCATCATGCTTAACCGGTTCGATCTTCAACCGCTGAACGTTGAACGAGCAGTCGAAGTTGTTCTTGGGGCCGGGAAGTCATGGGTTACGGAGGACGTTGCCCGATACATCGTTAAAGTGGTAGGAGGTGGTGGAGCGTATACTCAAACGGATGCCTCTGCCCCTGTTTCAAGGGCAGAGGAGATCGAGCCGGCCTATCTTAGCGTTATGTGTCATGAGATATACGAGCGGATGGTCGTCTTGGGCCGAGAGAAGATCGATTCCGAACTGGTGGCTCAGGAACAAGGCGATATCCTTGAAGGCCTGTATAATCGCAGCTTCGAAGGTCTGAGTCCTCAGACCCGTGCAATTGTCGAGGATCGCCTTCTGTCGCCGGCAGGCTTCCGGATCTCCGTGCCTTTGGCCGATATGGAGGACGTGCCCTCCGGGGAGATTGAAACACTTGAAAACCGGCGGTTGCTGCGAATCGAGAACCGTTTCGGCACACGCCAGGTCGAGCTTTCCCACGACCTGCTCACTCGTATAGTTCGAAACAACAGGGATTCCAGAAGGGAACGTGAGGCTCGGGATTCCGCCACGCGGCAACGGAAGGAACTTAGGAGAAAGTTGATTCGAGCCCAAATCGCGGCAGTATCGTTATCTCTTCTGTTTCTGGGGATAATCGTATATTATTATGGCTGGATACGTCCTTACACGGCCTATTATAAGAATTTCTCAAGACGTTTTGGTAGTACTTATGGAAGTATATATCCTTACGGCAGGCTATCCGAAGCGGCAACAAAACATCGATCCTTGTCGTTAAAGATTATCAGGAAAGGATGGTTTGGAAAAGTTCAGGAAATGAGCGCCGTGGACAGCCTTGGAAATTTGACGCCAAACAATAAAATAGGCACTTTATTTACATCTTCCGGCGCTGCTTCATGTAGCACAGAGAAGGAATGCCAATGGGAGTTTATCTACGACAAAAAAGACCGGATCGTGTATGAAGTAAGCCGGGACCGTTTTGGGAGAATGGTAAGGGGGTTTGTCTATTCTCCGCATAATGAAGCGAGCGTGAATGAATCCAAAGGGATGTTTGTCGGACCTGATGGCTACCCACAGCCGCAATTAACGAGCGGTGCAGAGTATGCAGACATCACTTACGATACAAATGGCTACGAGATCAAACAGATGTTTACAGACCGCCAGGGGGAAGCTGCTCCCGGACCGGACGACGCCTTTGGGAGGCGGTTTGAATACGACACATTGGGTCGTAAGGTCAAGGTGATTTCTCTGGATGCTAAAGAGCAGCCCATGAACGATAACGTCGGAAATGCCATTGCATGGGACAAGTATGACAAGGAAGACAATATCATCGAGGAGCGCGCCCTGGACAAAGAAGGCAAACCAATTTTGATCAATGAAGGATTTGCAATAGTTAAACTGAAATATGACCAATGGGGGAATCTGATTGAGGGAAGCTTTTTTGATGCTCACGACAAGCCCTTACTAAATGAGAAAATGGGAGGAGTGCACATAGTGAAGCCCCGGTACGATGACCGTGGCAACGAGACGGGAGCGAGTTTTTATGGCCTTAAGGAAGACCCGGTGGAAGGCCATTTTAATAATGATTCGACTAATTTCCATGAGGAAAAAATGACCTATGATGGAAAGAACAGGCTGCTTTCTCTAAGCCTTTTCGATATCATCGGACGCAAACTTACTAACCAGGAAGGATGGCACAAAGTGCTGTATACCTATGATGACAAAGGCTTTATTTCTGAAACAAGTTATTTCGATGCAGAGGGGCATAAAACACCCGGAGGGATTCCACAAGGTGAAGTTCGTGAATGATTCGTTCGGCCAACCGACCATGGTGAGTTACTACAAAGCAAACGGGTCCCCGAATCTGTATGGCAATTACTGTATAAAACGCAAAAGCTATGACAATCGCGGCAACATGGTAGAAGAGAGCTATTTCGGTGTTCGGGATGAGCCCGTCAATAATAGCTCGGGCTATCACCGCGTGACTCTTGAGTACAATGCGAAGGGGCAAAAAACGTTCAGGCAGTACTTTGGAAAAGATCACAACCCGGCATATGGCCCGGACGGGTATCACCGGATGGAGCCGGAGAACGGGAAAAATCATTATTTTGACGCAGCGAACCGTGAAATATCCGATGTTGAAGCGAAAAATAAGGTTCAGCTCATATACGTTGACCATATTGAATCAGTTAATACCCCTGCCGCGCGCATAGGTATGCAGGCCGGCGATGTTCTCTGGCGTTTCGGGGATTGGTCCTTCACCGAAGCCCTCGATATAGCCGGGAAAAAGTTCCCGGCTAAGGTTGATGAGGTTAACAAACTGATATGGTCCGGGTTTGTGGCAGCCCGCAACGCAGCAAAGACAAAACCTTCCCGGCTGGTTGTCATTCGAAACAAAAAGCCGGTGCATCTGCAAGTCCCAATGCTTACGGGCGATGGAAAGTTGGGGTTTAATGTGCAGACCAGATCGCTACCTGGGAAGTTTTTTGAACAATGGGCTCACGTTTTTAGCAAGGAAGGGCAAGCAAAAAGATAGGCAAAAAGGGAGTTTCGATATCATATGCTATAATTAAAGATGAGAAACATGATTTTACTTATTAATGAGTACATAAGTATGAATACATGCAGAACAAATTTATCGTGGCGGTATCCCGGCAAGTGCGTAAATATGCTAAAATAATGCTATAATATAGCAATGTATAAGGCGCGGAAATCAGAGTCGAAACATCGGATTATAAGACGTTGGAAGAAACGGGAACAAGAGTGGTGGCAATATAGTAAAACATGGTACAACCGGAGTCCGGTTCGACCGGAGCCCGGATGAAGATGAACTCCTTTATATTTTATCGGTAGCTAAGTGTATGAAAATTATAGTAATTATTTGATTCCTCCCGGAATATGTTAATGTACGTATTAAAGAAATATGCAAAAACATCCGTCCGGATACTTGGCGGGTATTTAAACAATATTTCATTTACCTTGAAGATGGCCGCCATTACGATAATCGTAGGCATTGCCATAAGCAGTGTGTTAAATCATTTCCATGGTAAGATATTGAAGGAGACGTTCAACGAGCAGCTTTATGAAAGGCTGAAGAATCAGGCGAGCGAGGACCGGCAGAAATTCGATGACTATTTTTTAAGTTATCATCGCACGGTAGAATTGTTGGTAAGCCGCTACGCTTTAATCCTTTATGTCGAAAGGGTTTCATGGGGAAAAGCTTCATGGGACGGCGGCAAGCCTGTAATAATATATAGCGAAATTCCCCCGTGGCTTCCGAACGTAGTAGTGCTCAAGCGTCTTGAATCGATTGAGTACGCCCTGCTCTATGATGAGAAAGAAAGACTCAGGGAGGCATATAATGGCACACCCGATCCTATGCCCGTTTCATTGACTTCGTTAAGTAACCTGATTATCCGCTTATCCCTTGGCCAATCTTTTTTGACCAAACTGGACAACGTAAAATATGTCATTTCATCTGAACGCGTGAGTGACGGCAACGGCAAAAAAATTGCCACACTTGTAATTGTCCATCGCATAAGCGACGACCTTCTGATAGATGCCGTGGGCTCTATCGAAGGCAGAAGCACCGTGGTTCTGGCCGATGGACAAGACCATGCCATACTCGCCACCAATAAGCCCGATCTGATTCTGCACGGAGTGAAGCTGGAAGATTTAAAAGATAAGTTCATGTTTACGGGAGAATCTTTTTTAAATTATGGCGAAAGCGAGGTAAAGCTGATGTTTGCCTCGTTGATTCCTCTGGATGAGGTCAATAATCTAAGTACAAAGATTCTCTCCGGGAGCTTGCGGTTTAATATTCTTACCGCTTTGGCCCTCATCTTGTCATTCGTTACGATAATGCTCTACGTAATGAGGCGTATCGGAAAGCTGGACGTCTATATCGCCGACGTTTCAAGGCAACACCTGGGGTTAGAGCCTCCGGAATCTGTAAACGGCGACCAACTCCTCGCCCTCGAAAAGAGATTTTACCGCTTGTTCGACGAAATCGTTTTATCGAGAAAATCGCTTGAGGAAAAGGCCTCCGATCTCGAAAAAGCCAATCGGGAATTAAAGGAATCCACCGCGTATATGATACAAGTGGAAAAACTTTCGGCTTTAGGAAAGCTTACGGCCGGTGTTGCCCATGAGGTAAATACTCCTCTTGGTGTTATTCGGGCTTCTAACGCAAATATCCATGATGCCATAAATTATACGTTAAACCACCTTCCCAAACTCATTCAGTTCCTTTCTTCGGAAATGTTGCTGAAATTCTTTGATTTAATAGAAAGATCCACGACAAGCAAGAAAGTTGTTTCCACTAAAGAGGAAAGAAAATTTAGAAAGGTATTAATCGAACAATTAGGGGCCGAGGGGATCGATGAAGCCGAGGTTTTTGCCGATACGCTTGTGGATATGGGAATATATGAAAACATCGGGCCATTTTTACCACTTTTCAAAGGGGACGGAAGTCTTTTTATTTTAAAAACGGCATACAATATTTCAGAACTGTATATAAATAGTAAAAATATCGCTACCGCCGTGAATCGCGCGGCTAAAATTGTCTTTGCACTTAAAACATATGCCCATCACGACTCATCCGACAAGACAGTCTTATCCGATATTATCGAAAATATAGAAATAGCGTTAACCCTCTATTATAATAAATTCAAACATAGCGTAGAGGTCATCAGAGATTACCAAAAGATACCGCAAGTTCAATGTTATCCGGATGAATTGAATCAGGTATGGGTAAACCTTATTCATAACGCTCTGCAAGCGATGGCGTACAAGGGGGTGTTAAAGGTAGAAGTGTATCGGGATAGTGGCAATGTAATCGTTAAAATCACCGATAGCGGGTGTGGTATAACCGGAGAGATTAAAGAGCGTATTTTCGAACCTTTCTTTACTACAAAACCGATAGGAGAGGGTACCGGTTTAGGTCTGGATATATGCAATAAAATTATAAAAAAACACAATGGTGTTATAAACGTGGAAAGTGAGCCGGGAAGGACGACGTTCAGTGTTTATCTTCCTATAAGTAAACCAGAAGAAACGTGAGGTAATGATGTCTAAAAGAGCAATAATATGCGTCGATGATGAAAAGACGGTTTTGAATACCTTAAAGGCTCAGTTAAAAAAGCATTTCAGCAACAATTACAGGTACGAATTTGCAGAGAGCGCCGATGAGGCTATCGAATTGATTGAGGAATTGGTTGAAGAGGAAGTAACTATACTGATAATAGTTTCGGATTGGCTGATGCCGGGCATTAAAGGAGATGAATTTCTGGTTATAGTGCACAAAAAATATCCTCAGATAGTGAAAGTGATACTGACGGGCCAGGCCGATGAGGAATCTATAGAAAGATTAAGGCGCAATGTTAATCTGCACCGTTGTCTTTTCAAGCCGTGGGAAGAGAAAGACTTGCTCGATACGATTACATCCGGTATTGGTATATCCGGCATTGGCATATAGGGCATTTACACGTCGGGCATTGGTACACCGGGCATCGGCACATATGGCAAAAGCATATCGGGTGTCGGCGGCTGAGAGTGAATATAGGGAAAGTTACATAAATTGTAGATCGATTAAGACGGGAGGGGGTAATTAATGATTAAATCAGCGATTTTATGTGTCGATGATGAGGAATCGGTTCTCAAAAGCCTCAAGGACCAACTTAAGCGGCACTTTGGAAATGAATATATCGTTGAAACCTGTGAAAGTGCCGGGGAGGCTATCGAAGTCATAAAGGAATTACTTGAAAAGAAGATTGATTTACCTCTCGTTATCTCGGACTACGTTATGCCCGTCATCAAAGGAGACGAGTTACTTATCCTCATACACGATATAAACCCACGAATAGTTAAAATTCTTTTAACGGGCCAGGGTGATGCCGACGCGATAGGCAAATCCCTCAAATACGCGAAGCTTTACCGGTATATTTCGAAACCCTGGGATCAAGGGGATCTCATATTAACGGTTACGGAGGCGCTTCGTTGTTATTTTCAGGAAAAAAGCCTGGAAAAGAATTCTTATATGCAAAATGCCACAAGTAAGCTCCTTAAATTATCACTGAAGGACGTCGACTTAGAAGATCAATTATTATATGCCCTCGAACAAATTCTTTCGGTACCTTTGTCAACGATACAAAAAAGGGGTTGTATTTTTATTTTAGAAGAGGGAAGTGAAGAGACACCAGTTAAGGTTCACGTGGGCATAGATGAAAATTCGGTTAATCTTTGTAACAGGTTATCTTTTGACGAATGCGCTTGCGGCCGTGCAGCAATAAACCGTAAGATAGTATTTAATGGCTCTTTTGGCGAACGCCATGATATAAAACATCACGATATTAAACACCATGATACTAATCGTCATGATATTAGTTGTACGGATATGTCCGCCAATGGTAAATACTGTATACCTATTTTGTCCGGTAATAAGATTTTTGGGGTAATTAGTCTCAACCTGGAAAAAGGTTGTGAGAGGAATCGGCAAGAGGAAGAGTTTTTGGTATCGATAGCTAATACGCTTGCCTGTATTATAGAACGAAAACGGGCAGAGGAAGGACTGAGAAAACATCGTGACACCCTCGAGGATATTGTCATACAACGTACTGCCGAATTAACCTATGCCCGCGATCAGGCGATTGCCGCCAACGAACATGTAAAAAAACGCAAATCCGAGTTGATTGAAACCAATAGACGGCTTCAGTCGGAAATTCAAAGACGCATAGAAGTCGAGAATAAAATTACAGCCTCCTTAAGGGATAAAGAAACACTTCTTAAGGAGGTACACCACAGAGTAAAGAACAACCTGCAGATCATTTCGAGCCTGCTGTATCTGCACTCTACCACCATCGGGGAGCCGTGCGCCCAGGATGCGCTAAATGAAAGCTGTAACCGGATCAGGTCTATGGCTTTGATACATGAAACACTATACAAATCAGAAAATCTTGCGACCATCGACTTTTCTCAATACCTGAAAAGCCTTATGGGCGACTTGTTCTATACCTTTGGTGTAGATCCTGAAACGATTACGCTTAAGTACGATTTACATGCCGCTTTTTTGAAGCTGGAGACCGCCATTCCCTGTGGTTTGATTATAAATGAAATTGTATCAAATTCATTAAAGTATGCCTTCCCAAAAGGCACAAGAGGAAAAATAAGCATAAGCCTTCACAAACGTGACGACAACGGGTATGAACTGTCCATAGGTGACAATGGAATAGGTTTGCCCCGGGACTTGAATTTTGACAACGTTAGTTCACTGGGACTGCGACTTATAAAAACGCTGTCGGATCAGCTTGAAGGATCTGTTGAGTTGAACCGTACCGGCGGCACAAGATACAAAATTATATTTAAAGATTTGAGTGAAACTAATGCAGAGGAGGAAAATTGATATGAAGAAAGATGAAGGTATATCGACTGATGATTTAAGAAATGTTATTAAAAGATTTCAAGAGTTAACCGTTTTTCCTGCGAAGAAACAAGTTCTGAAATGCTGGGAAGTTATCAGGTGTGATGAATCGGTAATGCGCTCATGTCCGGCCGTGGTTCGTAACGCAGAGCATAAGTGCTGGCTGGTGGCGGGAACCCTTAGCGGGTCAGGCAATCCTGCGAAATGTGCACAGGAAGTCCGTAATTGCAGAGATTGCTCATACTACAAGTCAGTAAAAGGCAAATACGACGATAAGCACGACGCTATAAAGGTGCTGGTCGTAGAAGATGAAAATATAGTTGCCATGGAGATACAGGAGAGACTTAAAAGGCTTGGATATACTGTTTGCGGCGTCGCCGCATATGGCGACAAGGCAATTCAGGAGGCCAACGAAAAAAATCCGGACGTGGTTTTAATGGATATCAGATTAAAAGGGAAAATGGACGGTGTAGAAGCCGCCGAAAAAATACAAAAAAACCTCGGAATTCCCATAATCTACCTAACTGCGAATTCCGACGACGGCACCTTCCTGAGAGCCAAACTGACCGGACCTTTTGGCTACATACTGAAGCCATTTCGTGAGAGAGACCTCCAGACAAGTATAGAAATGGCCCTCTATAAAAATAAGACGTCCAGGGCAGCCAACTTACATAGAGAAAATGAAATAAACCTAAACCGCGCGAAAACAGACGTCGTTGCCAACGCAAATCTCAAAAACGAGCAAACCGTAGATGAAATTATTAAATTAGTAGATAGTGCCCTAAAATCGAATACATCGAAAACGAATTCGGACTATCTTAACAAAATCAGCCAGTATGCATCTTCTCTGAAAGCGGAAATAAAAAGGACAATTACTATCTCAAATACCGATAACGAAAAATTAAAAGAACAATCGAGGAAATTCGATATATCAAAATCCGATAATACGAAACATGACGGTACGAAATCCGATAAGAAAGAATAAACTGTAAGAGATAAAAACTCCTGATAATCGTTTATCGTAGAGGTTTAAGTGTACCATCTATCTCTCTAATTCCAAATACTGGGTGAACGGTTACGCAGAAAGTTTAACCTCTACCTCTTACTAGCGTCCACTCTTTTATGGTAGCAGTATACATTTCTATTTCACGTTTACATTCACGCTGCTCGTGTAAATGTCGCCGTCTCTTATGCCGTCAGGATCGTTATCGACCTCGAATATAAACACGTAGTTACCCGATTGTAGCCCTTTGAGAGGTAACGTCAATACCGGGGTCGATGAAAAATTGAATAACGCACAGGTGTACGTTACTTTATATCCGAATGTCCACCCGGTTGACGAGTCTAAGTAAAAAGTCCCGTAAGGCGTATACGTGTAAAGCCACCAGTCTGCTTTTTTCCCGGAACCTGTACCCGGCGAGAGGGAAACCGACAGGGTAAGCGTATCGGAGGTGGTGAGGTCAACCGAAGAGGCGTTACCTCCGTTAACCGTTACCGCGGGCTTTGGGTTCGAAGCGGAGGAGGCCGTCTGCGTAACGGTCGTTGACACGGGCATCGAGATATTACCCTTGTTGTCCGTTACGTAAGCGGATAAGTTGTAAACGCCCGACGCCGTAAACTGGGTGTAATATCAAGTTGCAGTCAAACGAGTAAAGGACAAGGACGGACAAAAGATTAACACGAAAAACACGAAAATAACGAAAAACACGAAAAAGGACTATGCACTTCTGCACCTTTTCGTGCCTTTCGTGCCTTTGTTCGTGCTTTTCGTGTTAATCTTTTGTCCTTTACTCTTTTGAATGCCACTTAGTGTAAGTTCCCACCCAGCTCTTGCTCGCGTCAACGTAATTCAGTTCGACCGTGGGGAGATCGGTAACGGGAATAGCGGATGAACCTGTGCTGCAGCCTTCGCCTGACCAACCGGCAAATGTCGAGCCCGAGCTTACCGCCGCCGTTAACGTAACCCCCGTGCCCGGAGAGTATGACCCGATGCAGGCACTGCCACAGTTTATTTTTCCGTCAAGCTACATAATCAAGCGCGTTTGTCCACGCCATCATGTCGCCAGTGAATGAACCTTTTGTTGGCGTACCGGCGTCTTTAGCCCATATCAGGCCGGTTAACTTATCGGTTATAGTTTAGTCGCCGTTGTCGGTAAACCGTGGGTTTGGCCAGGCAACTCCGGCCTTGATGTCCCCGTCATGCCTGGTACCCGCACATGCGATTTTTCCGCATCCTGTGTCGTAGCAGGTTGTCTGAATTTACCCGTATGTGATTTATCTGTATGAAATTTATCCGTAATTTGCTCTAACCGGAGCGCTAAAAAAATGCTATTACGCTATTTTTGTCTTTCGAGTGCTTGCTGCCAGAGGTGTAACTTTTCCATCTTTTCCACCTCGTCTATTAATTCCACCATTCTTTCGACGGCAAGGGTAAAAGCTTTTTGCCCCTTTTCTGTCGTCGCTTTTGCCGGGTTACCCCAAACGCCGTTTGGCCAGTATTTCATCTTGTCTCTTACGATGAAGGGACGCGGAAACTGCGGATATTCCTCAGGCGAGATACCCTTTACGAGGCCGGGCCTTAGTGCCATTACAAGCGAGGTTTCGAGTTCCCCGGCGTGGGAGTCGTTCGAAGTTTCGCAAAGGGCCGAAAACTCTTTCCACAGAACGTCGTAAGGAGAAAGTACCGCCATCCGGATGTCATCGAGTTCATCGATCAACGTCTCGGCGACCTCCTTCAGTGCATGCATGTGAATACCCCCTCCATGGCCGGACACGAGAAGAAAGTTGCGAAGCCCCTTGCCGTAAGCGTCCTTTATGAGGTCCAGGGTTATCGCTCTCAGGGATGTGGGCGTTATTCCTATAGTGCCGGGATGCCGGCCCGTTGTCGTGCATACGCCGTAAGGTACGGCCGGAGCAAGAAACACCGGCCTCTTCTGTACGGCTTGTTTTAGTACCTCCCAGGCTATTAACGTATCCGTGTAAAGGGGAAGATGGCTACCGTGCTCTTCGATAGTGCCGAAGGGGAAAATAATTGTCCTGCAGATCTTCAGGTGTTCCTTAAAATCTTCCATCGTAATTTCTTCGAGTATCATGTATTCATTCCTTTTTCACTCCGGTTTTTATTCCTTCCCGGGCATTTTCCCGTCTTCCTCGTCTTCCCTTGCTTCCACGTCTTCGGCGTTCTCCACCGATTCCATGTCCTCCATATCTTCCACGCCACCGTGGGCCTTTAAAGCCCGCTTTTTTCGTTTTGATTTTTGCTTCCTTATTTTCATGACGATTCTGGCTGCAGAGCTTTCCTGCCCCATCGTAAGGCGCTCGATCTTATCGGCCAATTCCCGTCTGGCCAGGAACCTGTTAACAGACTGGCTCCTGTCCTTCATGCACTTAACTTCCGTACCGGTGGGCAGATGCTTGAGATATACACAGGAAGCAGTCTTGTTGACCTTCTGGCCACCGTTGCCACTCGAACGGACAAACTTTTCCAGTATGTCCTTTTCGAGGATGTTTAACTCGGTCATCTTCTGCCTTAACCAGGCATTTTTCCCGGGACTTACTGCGAAATCGACCATATTGCTTAAACCACGCGCACCTGGTACCTTAATTTTTACTATACAATGGCTATGTATCTTCTATCGTTTATTATACAAGGTATTATTATATTTACTCAACTTTCACGGTAGGATAATATGGATAGAGCAAAAGGAAATAAGGTTTATAAGGGGAGAGATCTATTCTGCCCGAAGTCCGTCTTCGTAGATGCCCAATTTGTTTCGATATTCCCGGTTATAGTAAGCTCTATGGACTTAACGATAACTCTGGCATCCTCTTTGCCAATCTTATCCTCGAATACTTTATATACTTCCAATGGTAACGTAGCCATAATCAATCCTAGCATAAGTCCATATATTATAGCAATTAATTTCAAACCACAAACTAAAAACGGCGGCTAACTTTGTTCTCACGCTCAAATTACTGTCAGCCCGCGAATACGGCTGATGGCTCTATCAGGAATGACGAAAAGGGGCCGTAATGATGGCAGGCGTGGGAATGATGACAGTGGTGGGGATGACGGCACACGGAAATGCACTGTTTTCTAATTGGTAACTGCCGTTTTTAGGATTATTTTAGAATCACATACGATAATTCGATTTTATCCGAACCGCCTGCTTACCCTCCACCCGGGTCAGCTTCCCCTGAAGTGCGTATACGAAAAACATACTTCACGAGAAGCTGTCGTGGCAAAATGACCGCAGTGGACATGCCGCGCGCGTATTTACCTCACAGGGAGCATACCTCACGCGTACTTACTTACGATAGTACCCGTTCCCTCGGGATTGGCTGCGGCTTGCGGGCTGACTGACTGTGCCGTATTAACACCCGCGCCATTTATTAGTTTTACCGCCATTTCCCCCTGAGCTTTCATCAGATCCTGGCTCTTTTTTACCGCATACAGACTACTTGTGTCACCAGAAGGTGCGCTGCCAACTACGTCAACCATGGTAATAGCCCTCCTTTTCAATGACAATGATATACACCACTCAATATACCCTCAATACCCTATCTATACCTTCCTATAACACCGATACCTTATAATCACCCTCTTTAGCATCGATACCATCAATCCTGAGCGCTAGCTCTCTATCGGCAACCCGGGGAGAAAACTTTAGCTCATGGTAAAAATTTTTTTATCATCGCTACCAGCCTGTCCGGTTTGAAGGGCTTTACCATCCATCCCGTTACACCCGCTTCCTTACCTTCCATCCTCTTAGACGATTGCGACTCTGTAGTCAACATTATGATAGGCACGAATTTCAGGTAGTTGATGGCCTTTGCCTGCCTGACCATTTCGAGGCCGTCCACTTTAGGCATGTTCACGTCCACCAGGAGCAAGCTGTAGACGTTGCTTTGAAGTTTATGCAGGCATTCGAGGCCGTCCGCCGCCTCGTCTACCTCGTATCCTGCGTTGGTTAAAGTAATCTTCACCAGCTCCCGGATGCTGTGCGAATCGTCGACTACCAGTATTTTCTTGCCCATTATAGCACCATTTCCCATTTCTTCAGATTCATTTACGCCGCTTGCGCCGTTTACAATGTTTATGCCGTCACCTAATGCGATATTCGGTATCGCAAAAAGTATTGTAACAGATAGACCTCGCAATAAGGAAGTTTTAAAAACACATCCAAATCCAGATATAGAAAGTTGTCATTGTTTTTGGGGAACTTCAGG
>JADFXJ010000199.1 GCA_015233615.1 Nitrospirota bacterium | reverse complement strand
CCACAGGTTAACCGTCGGGGGGCAACCGGAGATCCTTGAAGTCCTCGGTGCGTTTCTGTTTACGATACCCACGATGGGGACGGAGGAGTTCGAGGGAGGTTTCCACGCCTACTTTACGGAGGGCCAATCGCCTTCGGAGGTAACCGCGGCACTCGATGGTTTCATGGAAGGGCTTAAATCCGCCGGGCTTGACGGGCCCGTTACGGTGCGATGGGACAAGTTTCCCAACGTTGACTGGACTTTGGAGTGGAAAAAGGGTCTCAAACCCATCGAAGCAGGCTCCCGGCTTGTCGTCCTGGCCCCGTGGCACGTGTACGCGGGAGGCAGGCTGAGGGTAATCATAGAGCCAGGCATGGCCTTTGGCACCGGTCACCATGCCACAACCCGGATGTGTCTGGAGGAGATAGAAGCTCTTTCCCCGGTTGCCGGTTTTGCCGCCGCCGCTTCCCCGGTTGCCGGACGAAGCATGTTGGACGTGGGCACGGGTACGGGAGTTCTGGCGATAAGCGCCTCGCTTCTTGGGTACCATCCCGTGGCGGCCATAGACAACGACCCCGTAGCCGTAGAGATAGCCGTAAAAAACGCATCTATCAACCGGTGCCCGGACGTATCTATTTCCTCCACGCCGGTCGGTGAGTTAAGCGGACGGTTTTCCGTGATAGCCTGTAACCTCACGGCCGGGTCTATCATCGATATTGCCCGGCACCTGAAAGGCCTGCTTGCAATAGACGGCAGACTCATACTTTCGGGCATATTGGAGGAGCAGGAGGACTCGGTGTCACGGACGATGGAGGCCGTCGGGTTTAAAAGCATTCGCAGGCGGCAACGGGAAGGCTGGGTAACTTTAGTCGTTGGTTAGCCGGCATCCCGCCGTGTAACTGTTGGGTAAAATTGCACATTGTGAGTTTGATCCATTTGGTGATGATTACGCCGTCATGGGTACGTGGTGTGCCAGATATGGTTTGTGAAATCGTCTCTTCCGGCAGTTACGAGAGGGATACCGTTGTTAAAAGGGCTATCTACTATAGCGGCTTAAAAAAGGACTTTCGACAACGCAACTCCTACGTCCCGATGAAGGGTTGGGTGGAACCATTGCCAACCTTTTTTTTGACCATCCCGAAGGATCAACAGGACTTTTCGAGTTGATGGATATAAAGGGCGCCGCAGCGCGAATCCTTGGGCGCAAAACCGACATCATGACACGGCGCAGCCTACACCATGTTTTGCGGGAGCCGATCGAAAAATCCGCATTGCAAGTGTTTTGATGCCCAAGTATACGAAAATCAAAATAATAAGGTTATCTCTATGCTAATCGGCTCTATGCACGGCTACCACGTTGAGTGAAATAGCTGCTGACGACGTGACTGTTGGGTTTCCCCCTATAGGCGGAGTTAAGGCAGGAGCTTCTTAATGAAGTCTTCAGTGCCTTTGATTTCGTCTTTGACCGTTGTTACACGTGTAATTAAGCCTCTATAGTACCCTGCTATGTGCAAAGTTTCATACAGCCTGTCGAATTCCCTTACAAGCTTACCATTGTTGACAGATAAGTGTTTCTTTATAGCGGCCATATAGCCGTCTACGGACTTGGGAATTTCTTTACGAGTAAGACCTTTCTTTATCAGAGCTTCGTTTATGGCTTCGAGTATAGCCAGGTACGCAGTCCCGAACGCTTCCCGAACCGGCTTTTTGCCGATGTAGAGATTATCTTCAATCGAAGCGGCTTTCAGCAATTCCCTGGCATTTTCCAGGTAACGGAACGCTTCACCCTCTATATGAGTATGCTTGGGCATTTTCTTACCGTCTCCTTGTTTAATCGTAATACTTTTAGAATATCAGCGTCAAGAGTGTCCGAGGTTTTACCCTTCCTGATATTCGGATAAAATTGCATTTTTAGTGGAAAACCGTCATAAGGACAAGGGAAAGTGGTACGATAATATATTCTCACGTGATACGGAGGTGCCGTTATGAAAGTCGAATTAACACCTGATGCCGCCCGGTGGGTGGAGGCCGAGCTTGATGCCGGACGTTTCCCCACGGCAGAAGATGCCGTTCGCTATGCGATCAATCATGCTAAAATATCCCAACTTCGCGCAGAACTGGAAGCCGCCGAATTGAAAGGGGGCTATTTTACACCGGAGGAAGCGCGGCGGATGGTGAACGAACGTCTTGATAGCCTTCACCAAACACCCACCCATTAGTAGATGCCGTGTCTTGTTTATCTTGAAACAGCCATCCAGGACATGGCCGACATAGGCGCTTACATCGAGCGTGAGAGTGCCGGCCCTGCCGTTTCCAGAAAGTGCGTTGGCAAGTTGATGGATTATTGCGAACAAATTGCAAAACTACCCGGCCTCTGAAAGGCTTACGATTACGCATGGATACGGCAAACGCATTACTTAAAGACCAAGTAGACATACCGCCCGATGAACAATGGCTTTTTGACAACCCTGAAGCCCTTACAGACGTTCTGAAAGGGTTAGAAGACGCTGTGCCGCCGGTAGTGGTTAAGAAGCTAAACCTTGACGACTTGCAGGAAGGTTATTGCCGAAGGTCACTCGAATATATCTTTGACGTTAACGGTAAGCCCATCGATAACTTTAGACGTAACCACGCCGTCACCTTCGGCATAGGAATAAAGCTTATATTTACTTTCTTCGATGGTTAATACTTCAATGATTTTAAGCTCCGGCAATACAAGCCAATATTCGGGTACGCCGTATTTCTCGTATATCTCTTTCTTGGTAATCGTATCACGCTTGTATGTCCCCGGTGAAACTATCTCGCAAACCATATCTGGCACCCCTCGTATCCAGTCCTGGAATATAGCCATGTTCTCTTTACGGATAAAGAACAAGTCCGGTTGAAGCCTCGCCTGGCCCTCTTCCAGGATTACGTCAAATGGCGCCCAATATAACTCTCCTAAGTCATGTTTTTTAAGATAGGACAAAATCTCCCAAGCTATCTTCTGAATAACTTTCTGGTGTTTCCCAAATGGACTAGGCGTCATAACTTCCTCTCCGTTAATAATTTCCGTAAGGTCAAAATCTTTCTCAAGCCCGATAGTGGTATCCATAAAGTAGTATAACACCAGGATAATGGTTTTGTCACTATCGGAAAGCGCCTCAAGCGCATCGAAGAGCACTCCGGCATAGCTCCGGCCGACGGTAGCCTGTCTCCCGGATTTTTTGGCTTTAGGTTGGCCGACGCCGCAGAGCACCGGCCAACGTGTTATCGCAGTTTCAGAACAGGCAGCCGGATGACGAAGGAAGTGCCCTCGCCGATTTTGCTCTTTACGGTGATGGTGCCGCCTAGTTTTTGCACTATTCCCTTGCTCACGGCCAGTCCCAGTCCCGTGCCTTTGCCCTCGGGTTTAGTGGTGAAGAAGGGTTCGAATATTTTTTCCAGATCATCTTCGGCAATGCCCGGACCGGTGTCCGCAAACTCGATTTCCACGAGTTCGTCGTCTGCGTCGAAAACTTTTCTGGTGGTAATAGTTATCTTCCCTTTGCCGTTCATGGCATCCGAGGCATTGATGAGGAGGTTTATGAAGACCTGCTCGAGTTGTGATGGGTCTCCGGCTACTCTGGAAAGGTTCGATACCAGATTCTTGTTCGTGGTTATGTTGTAAAATTTCGCCTGGTTCTGCAGTATGGCCAGTGCGCTTTCGATGGTCTTGTTGACTTCCATGTTCACCTTTTCCGAAGGGATGGCCCGTGAATATCCGAGGAGAACGGCTATGATGTTGGAGCACTTTTCGGCCTGCTCGATTATGACTTTCAGGTCTTCGACGTCCTGCTTGTTTTCGGGGGGTATCCTTTTGAGAAGGAGTTGGGCGAAGATTATTATTCCCGTGAGGGGACTGTTGAGTTCGTGTGCCACTCCGGCGGCCATGCGTCCGAGGGAGGCAAGTTTTTCGGTGTGCATGTACTGTTCCTGAGTCTTTCTGATCTCGAATG
>JADFXJ010000092.1 GCA_015233615.1 Nitrospirota bacterium | reverse complement strand
GGGTGCAAAAGGGGCTCTGCTTTTTTACGCTAACGGCATAAGCGGAGTAAAAGAAATAAACCCGATTCAACTTTATAAAGAGCTTCAGAAGACAAATTGCTGCGATTGTGGCCAGAGAACATATATTATGGCCTTTGCCGCCGTCGTCTCTAAGGGTGACATCACTCTTGACGGCTGTCGCCGTTTGTGCAGAGGGCAGATAAAAAGTCCGTCTAAAACCGTTAACAAGGTGGACTGGCGCGAAAATATGGTCTTGATTCAAAGCGTGGACTTAATTCAAACATGGATTTGATTAATAACATGGAAGACATATTTATCCGCAATATTATCGAAAGCCTAAGTGTGGGCATAGTAGTAATAAACAACGGAGGCGAGATATTTTATGCCAACGATTTTGCCTTAACCACGTTAGGGTATGTCAAAGAAAAGTTCTTAGCAAGAGGATGGGGGGAGATATTTTCTTTTGACGTAGGAGAAAACGCCGAATTTAACCAGATAATCATAGACGTCATAATGGGGGAAAAACTGAACATGCACCGCGAGGTGGATTATCTGAAACCGGATGGCAAAAAGTTGCGTCTTTCCGTGGCCACCTCTCTTTTGAAAGATAAAGGAGACGTTGCCGGTATAGTTGTCCTGATTGATGACATTACCGAAGTGTACGAACTCAGGCGGCTTGAAATCTGCATGCTCGAAGAGCAGCAAAGGCTGCAACAGGATCTCTTCGAGGGGGTGAACAAGCTGGCCATGTCCGTAGCCCACGTGATACGTAATCCCATAGCGAGCATTGGTGGTTTTGCCAGGCTAATCCTGAAGAAAGCTCCTGTGGACTGGCCGTATCGTGGATATCTGTCTTCCATAGATGAAGGAATTCAGAGGCTGGAGAAAATCGTTTCCTCAGTTAAGGATTATACGGATATAAACAAAGCTACTATAAGGCGCACCTCTCTTTCCGGGCTGATTGCAACGGCTATACGGAACGTGGAGGTCATCACAAAAAAACTCGGTTTTTCAGCCACATGGGATGTTAGCTTGCAATGCGGCGACGACGTTGACGTAGATCCGGTGTTGCTGCTGGGAGCCGTGGAGGAGATATTATATAACTCGGTGGAAAGTTTCGTAAGTTCGGCCGGGAAAATGCGGATAAAGGCTCACGTTGGCAACGATTCTCAAAATCCCTGTGAAGAGCTTTACCTGGAGATCGAGGACAACGGTTCCGGTATTTCCGAAAAGGAGATGCCTTTTATTTTCGATCCGTTTTTCACGACGAAGACGTCTAACGTTGGAGTAGGATTATTGAAGGTAAAAAAAATAGTAGCAGCCCACGGTGGCAGTATATATGTGGATAGCAAAAAAGGAACAGGTACGAAGGTCACCATACGATTGCCAATACTGCCGAAAACTTAAAACCGGCAGTCCATCGTCAAAGCTTGCGTCGATGCTTGCAGCGGAATCTAACCCGAACTCGCTATAATATGATTATATTGCTATAATAGCCATAATAGTTTTAGGACTAAAGCCTGATAGTTAAAATGGAGGTTAATATGCTTTTACAGGAGCGCACAATAAATGGGGTAGTTATCCTGAAACTCTTGGAAAAACGATTGGACTCTTCGATATCCTCCGATTTTAAGGTGAAGATAATGGAACTTATAAATGGAGGTACACTTCATTTCGTAATCGACCTTTCGAACGTTGATTTCATAGATAGCAGCGGACTGGGGTCTATTGTTTTCACGTTGAAAAAACTGGGTAACGAAGGCAGAGTGGTACTCTGTGGGCTGCAAGAGACGGTTTTTGGTATGTTTCGCCTTACCAGGATGGATCGGGTAATTAAGGTATATAAGACGGAGGACGAGGCTCTCAGAGGTTTTGAGGCGTGAAAATGGACAATTCAACTGAGAATTCAACTGAGAATTCCAGGAATATTAAGCTGTCCATCGACAGCAGGTTTAAGGATGTCTCACTTTTAGGTTACGCCATTCGGGGCATATGCAGTTATCTTTCTCTCGATGAGACGGCTACTTACCACATAGAGCTTTCCGTGATAGAGGTCGTCAACAACGTCATCAAGCACTCCTATGACTCGGAACCCGGCCACCGGGTAGACATCGAGATAGTGATAGAACCGGACAAAATAACATTCAATATCAGCGATAACGGTAAGAGCATGGATTGCCGGAGGTTAGACGATCTTCCGATTAAGATGGCTACCAGAGATGTTTATGCCGAAGGAGGCTGGGGGTTATTCATAATCAGCTCACTTATGGACGAAATGAACTACGAGACAGTAAACGACTTAAATAGATTTACCATCAGTAAGAAGCTTCAACGTTTATAGACGAATGGGGCTATCGGTTTTTCTTATTTCACTTAGGTGTTATCCCCAGGGTGTAATAGAATTCCTTAAATGGAGATAACGCATAGGACGCATGGAAGTACAAATATGTGCTCTTTCATGATTGGCCTGCAAACTAATAGACGTGCTATCTGGCACGATAGTTGCTAATATATATTCAAGTATATTCAAGGGCTATGAAGCCAGTAAATACTAAGAACATGGAGGAAAAGATGAGAAAGTTGATTATTGCGACTGCTATAACTAGTGTATTGACAATTGTTACTGGTAGTATGTCGTTCGCCGGTAACGTAAATGACCCTGTAGTACATGCGAGGGAGCGAAACCAGCAGAGAAGGATCGCCCAGGGGGTAAGGAGCGGGCAGTTAACACCAAAAGAAGCCGCTCACCTGGAAGGAAGACAGGCAAAAATCAGGCGTGATGAACGAAGGATGAAGGCCGACGGCAATCTTACCCGCGGAGAAAGGAGAAAGCTCAACAGGGAGTTAAACAGGTCCAGCCGTAAGATTTATAATAAAAAGCATAACAACAGAGTGGCGAGGTAAGCAGACAGCCATAAAGGCAGGCAGCCGTAACTATAGACAGCCATAAGGGCAGGCAGCCCCCGCTACGTTAACGCTTATGGCCCACGTCATATTGAACAGGAGATTCGTATATGTCGCATATGAAGATACTCAAGTATCTATCACTTTCGGTTGCGTTGTGTTTGTGTCTAAACACTGTACTTTTTGCTGCGGACGCTACACAGGCTAACCCAAACTTCGCAAACAGGAAGGCAAAGATAATCGCACGAATCGATAGTCGCATACAAGCGCTACAATATTTCAAAAGTTGTGTGAGCTCCGCCCAAAACAGGTTTCAAGTGAAAAAATGCATACAAGACATGAAGGATGCCAGGAATCAGGCAATGAAACAAGTGGGAAGCTCCGCTGGCCAGGATAACCGGTAAACGTGAAAATAATCATTCATCGGGCCTTTTGAGCCCGGCAGGTCATTTAGGCTCTGCGGGCTTTTTGGGCTCGGAGAGCTTTTGGGAATCTAAGTGGCCTTCAGGCATTTGTTGGGTTATAGTGGGTTTGACCAGGGTACGTTTGCACTTGTTAATATCTTCGACGACCTCCCTGCCGCTCTGGTATCTGTCATCCGCGCTCTTTGTAAGCATCTTATTTATTATGGCTACGATACATGATGGAATACGCGGGTCAAACTCCTTGATGTTAGGTGCCGGCACGCTCGTTATGTTATACATGAGGGTAGCGATGCTGTCACCTTTAAAAGGCCTCTCGCCAACGAGAAGCTCGAAAAATACTACGCCTAGGGAAAACAGGTCGGCACGGCCATCCACCTTCTTACCGGCTATCTGCTCCGGGGCCATGTAGCTTGGAGTGCCCAGTACCATACCCGTCTGCGTTTTCGATGATTCCATAACCCTTGCAATGCCGAAGTCGGTAACGCGGAGTTCCTTGTTCTTCAGCATCATTATGTTAGCCGGTTTTATATCCCTGTGCACTACGCCTTTCGAATGGGCATAATCGAGGGCGTCGGCTACAGAGGTCACCACCCTGAGAACCTCGCCGAAAGAAAGTCTCGAATCTTTGGCACAGTACTTTACCAGGTCGCTGCCGTCCAGAAGCTCCATGGCCATGTAAGCGATATCGTGTTCTGCAGCGGCGTCGAAGACTTTTACGATGTTTTTATGGTTAAGCTTACCGGCAGCCTTGGCCTCGCGGAAAAACCGATCTTTGATCTCGTCGATCATGTCCTCGTCGAGTTCCTCGTACCTCAGCGTCTTAATGGCCACTTCCCTGTCTATGGTGGGGTCTTTACCAAGGTACACGACTCCCATAGCTCCGCGCCCTATCTCCCTTATCACCTCGTAACGGCCAAGAGTCGGCTTGGTTTCGGCATTTTCCAGTATCACAGTGCCTTCCTTCCTGGAAGAGCCGAGAATAACGGTTTCACCGGCCTGGCGGAGCTTCTTGATCTTGTCGTTAAGGTCTTTGTAAGGGCCCACGCCGAGGATATGCTCGTATACGGCTATGGCCTTGTTGAACATCCTCTTGCGCTCGAAGTCGAGGCCCAGGTTATAGAGGAGTTCCTTGATGGCATTGTCCTCTATGGGACACTTCCTGAATTTCTCGAAGGCCATATCCAGCATCCCCTGGCCCTGGAATGACAGGCCTAGCATCTTGTTCGTTTCTATGCTGTCAGCCTCCATGAGCTCAGTTTTTTTCTCGGTAAGGAAGTAGCGCTTGGACATCACGACAAGGTACCCCAGGAGAAGTAAAGACGAGGGGTAGGCTATTTTTAACCAGTACCCGCTGGAAGCAAACAGGTAGACGCCAAATACGTTCCACGCAACAAACATACCGGACGTTATGTAGGCGCTCATACCGGCCTTGAGTCTGGTGATGAATATGGATACGAATGCGCCGAACAGGAGCATTGCCACCAACTCCAGGTACCTGGCCCATAATGGGCGCACAACGTGGTTGCCGTTGAGGAGGTTTTCTATCACGTTGGCAGCGGCTTCGACGGTGGGAAAGCTGCCGGTAAGGGGAGTAACCGCAAGGGTCGCTATGCCGGTTGCGTCTAACCCGATGAGTACTATCTTGTCCCTGAAATATTCGGCGGGTATCTTGTTATTTATGAAGTCGAAAAATGACTGGTAAGGAAACGTCCTGTACTTGCCGGCGTAACTTATGAACATCTCCTTCCTGCCGTCCGTGGGGATGAACAACTTCTTTACCCTGACACCGTCCGCGACGTTTATGTCCTTTATATCGTAGTTGAGATATTTTAGTACGATCTGAAGGGGAAAAGAGGGATAAAGGCGCCCCCCGTAAGAAATGAGAAGGGATTCTTTCCTCAGTACCCCGTCCTCGGATGGGTTTATGTTTATATGGCCTAGTCCCGCGGCCTTTTCCGCAAAAAGGGCAATGGGGCTAAAAACGCTCTGTGCGGTAAGGTAAGGGACACCCGAAGCGGCCTTTATGGAGTTCCTCACTATGTAATCCGGCAGCTTTCCCTTGTCGGAGGAAGTGGCGTCACCTATCGACAGTGGTTCTCCCAGGACGAAAGACATGGGCAGTACCACGTTGTTAGCCGTCGATATGGAGTCAGCCAGTATGCCGTCGTTGTCCAGAGACTGCATGGACTCCACTACGGCGTCGTAGATGGGGACCATTCTGGGATCTTTCAGGTTGCCGGAGTCCTTTTCGATAAGCGTCTTTACGTCTTTCATAGCCAGAAGGCCGTCGTTTTTGTCCGCCTCGGTGTAGAGGATGCTCACGCCGACAATACGGGCTCCGGCATCGTGAAGCCTGTTGACCGATTCGGCTATGATAGCGCGAGGCCATGGCCAGCGGCCAAGCTTCGTTATACTTTCGTCGTCTATGCTTAATATAACGAGAGGTATCGAAGGCTTTTTCTTCCTGAGTTCCATGCGAAAGTCATAGGTCTTGTATTCGAGAAGCCTGAAAGGGGACCACTCCGTAAAATAAACGAGGAGCATAATTACCGTTACGGCAAGCCCCACTCCCCAATCGGGTATCTTATAAGGAATCTTTCTCATTTCGAGTTAATTTTAAACTATTCGCAATTATATTGTAAAGAAATGGTTTAATTTTTGGTTGAATTTTTGGTTTAATTTTTTGACGCAAAACAGGCTCGGGAGTGCACAAGCAATGAATGGAAAAAATTTACGGGCCCGATATTGCATATATAGATGGTATTGTGAATAATATATCTGATATCGGTAAATACAAAAACACATTTAAGGAGAATATAGGAATGAAAAACGTCGAAATGTCTCTCGAAGGAACTACTCTGACGATAAAGGTGGATGTAACAAAGGAATTCGGGTTATCATCGTCGGGGAAAACCATCATTATCGCTTCAACGGAGGGTAACCAGTCAATTCCGGAAAACGATAATGTGAAGATCGGACTAAACGTTTACAAGAAAAAATGAGAGCTTCCGTAATCGGGCAAATTATACATCGAATAATTATCGAACTCCGGATTTTTCGATAATGTACAGACTGAACGGTTTTAGAGTAACTCGCTGGCTCTTATCCAAACAGGTCCGCATGACTACCAGTGCGAATAAAGGTAATCTCCCGCACCTCTGTGTCTTTTCGATAAATCAATATCCAGTCCGGTTCTATATGACACTCTCTGTGGCCCCTCAAATTACTGGTAAGGGCATGGTCGTGGTATCTGCGCTGGAGGGGTTGCCGTTGGACGAGTTGGCGCATTACAGTCTCCAACGTGCAGGCCGGGCAACAGTATGGTGGGGGGTCCCGGGTTGCCGTTGGACGAGTTGGCGCATTACAGTCTTCAACTTCCCGATGTCTTTGCCCCTCTTCACCATCAGCATGTAATCTCCCTCAAACTGGTTTGTGGTCTTGAATCCAAACATTATGCCGGCATCTTTTTAAAAAACTCCTCAAGACTGTCATAGCTGCTCAGATTCAGTCCCTCTTGAGCGTCCTGCATGGTCTTCAAGGTGGCCTCGTTCGGTATTTTCACATCAAAAGGCAAGCCCTTGCGCAGCCTTACCTGCGACAGAAACAATTTTATTGCCTCCGTTGTGCTGATTCCCAGCTTGTTTAACACTTTTTCGGCATCAGCCTTTAAGTCGGGATCCACTCTTGTCGTTATCATTGCCGTTTTTGCCATATGACACCTCCTTCCGTTTCTTACTTGGTCTTCAGTACCTTACCGTTTTCCACGTACACGTCGTCGCCGAACTTGAAATTAAGCGTAACCCACCGTTGTATCCGCTTTTCGTAGTAGCCGTCCCAGTGGTAGAGGTAAGTTACCGGCTCGCCCTTTGGATTCTTCGAATCGACTTTAGAGTCGACATAAAATATTCCGCCCCGGTCGGTGGCGGAACAGGCGAAGGAACCCCTGTCGGGCGGATTGTCGGTGAGGATGGCCTCTATCATTAGCTCGACCAGAGCGCAGGCCTTTTCTGAATCCGGGACGTATTCTTTCGCGGTGTCTTCAAGGTTACCTTTCAGTTCTCCCTGGTACTGTTGCTCCTTCCTGTTGTCGGGGTTATCCGGCCTGGTTTCGGTAGAGACGCCTTTTTTTTCTTTATTTGCCGTGCCGTGCCAGTTCTGCGACCAGTATATTATGGCTCCCATTGCGGCGACAACGGCTATTACTATCAGCGTGACCTTCAGGGTGCCTTTTTCTTCTTCGGATGCCTTCCAGAGTATGGCACCGCAATTGTCACACTTTATGGCATCGTAGGGGTTTAACTTCTTGCAGTAATGGCACTCTACGTCCTTATGATGCGCCTTCTTACTCAATTTCCTCAATACTCCTCAGTGTAAAAAAACACGTTGTTAAAAAAAACGATTAACCATATAATTATAAATAGCAACAGCACCAATAACATCGTTACCAATTGCAATAATACTAATAACATAACAATAACATTATTTACCAAATAAGGTCAACGGCAGGCAACCAGGGCGCCCACCGTCGGTGAAATCAACATGAAATCTTATATGAAGGCCAGGGAAATAGCCGGAGCACTCAGGAAAGCCGGCATAGAGGAGGCCGAAAGGGAGGCGGAGGAGATCCTCTGCCACGTTCTCGGCGTAGACAGAACGGCCCTTTACGTACTTGACCCCGAGGTGCCGGATATTAAATACCGGCTTGTGACGGAACTTATAAAACGCCGCACCGGGCGGGAGCCTCTTCAGTACTTGCTCGGTGAGGTAGAGTTCTACGGCCTTCGCATAAAGGTTGGCAGGGGAGTCCTGATTCCCCGCCCGGAGACGGAGATCCTCGTCGAAACACTTATCGGCGAGACGGCAAAGCGTTTTTCGGCCCGATTCACTGCACTGGACCTCTGTACGGGAAGCGGTTGTATCGCCATTGCAATCGGCAAAGCCTTCCCCAGGGCAAGCGTTTCGGGCGTAGACTTATCAAGCGTTGCACTTGGCTTCGCCCTGGCCAACCGTGAGGCAAACTGCGTGGACAACGTATCCTTTGCATCAGGCAACCTCTTCGAGCCGGTAGACAGTGCCGCCGCTTTTGACGTTATAGTATCGAACCCGCCATATGTGCCACAAGACGACCTAAAAACCCTTCAGCCCGAAATCCGCCTTTACGAGCCCATGGAAGCCCTTGACGGCGGCGAGGACGGCCTGTCCTTCTACCGCCGGATAATAGGCCAGGCACCCCGGTACCTGAACCCCGGGGGCCTGCTTTTTCTTGAAATGGGTGCCGGCCAGGGAGTTAAAATAAAGGAGATGGCACTTGCGTCGGGTTTTAAATCGGTGCTCATAAAGAAAGATTATGCAGGAATTGAGAGGATAGTCATAATTGATTGAGGATGCGCAAATGAAGTTAAAGACCGTACCGGAATTGCCGGGGGTCTACCTGTTCAGGGACGCGAAGGAACGTGTGCTCTACGTGGGTAAAGCCATAAGCCTGCGTAAGAGGCTCAGGAACTACTTTCGCGCCAATCTGGCGGAGATCGAGCCTAGGAAGGCAGGCCTCATGGAACTCGCCATGGACTTTACGTTCATCGTTACGGAAAACGAGGTGGAGGCCCTCGCCCTCGAAGCAAACCTGATAAAACAGTACAGGCCCCGTTTTAACGTAATCCTGAAAGACGACAAAGGCTACCCCTACCTTCGCATAACCACCACCGAGAAGTGGCCCCGCATAGAGGTGGTTCGGCGCTTCAGCCGGGACGGCAACGTCTACATTGGCCCCTACGTCTCTTCCCGAAGCTTGAGAGAGAGCCTCGATTTTATACGTAAGTACTTTACCATACGGCCCTGCATCTACAAGCTCGACTCCATAGGACGCCACTGTGTGGAACATGAAATAGGCCGGTGCAGCGCCCCCTGCGTTGGAAAGGTGGACAAGGAGGAGTACGATGGGGAGGTCAACAACGTAATCGAGTTTTTAAAGGGTAATCGCCGGGAGCTCCTCGACAAGCTAACCGCGAAGATGAATGCTTTTGCCGAAGTTTTGGAGTTCGAAAAAGCCGCCAGGTACAGGGACAAGATCGGTGCCATCAGGTCGGCCTGGGAAATGCAGAAAGTGGTGGCCCCCGAACTAGGCGACATGGACGTCATAGGGTTTTACCGGGCCTCGCCCGAGGCCTGGGCCGTAAGCCGCGCATCGGAGGAGGTGCAGCACCCACTGGTTGAGAGTGGGCGGCGCCCCCCGGCTGAAAGAGAAAACGTAAACGAAGAAGGCCGGGATGAAAACCAGTATGATAGCTATCGTCAAGGCCGGGATGAAGGCATATTCAACGTATTTTTCGTAAGACACGGTGTCCTTATCGGCGTAAAAGACTTCCACGTAAAAAACCTCCAGGGCCTGCCCATCAGGGAGGCGCTCTCAGGCTTCATCACCCAATTTTATAATAAGGAAATCCTGCCCCCTCCCGAAATCATAATCCGCCAGAGGCCTGCCGGCCAGTCCACTCTCAGGAAGTGGCTCGCCAAAAAACGCGGTTCTCCCGTCAGCTTCGTAGTTGCCGAGGAGTCCAGGCGGCTTGATCTCCTGAAGATGGCCGAACAAAACGCTTCCACCTCATTCAGACTCCGGGGCGGCTCCTCCGACGATTACGTGGCGGAGGAACTGGCCCTCAGGCTGGGGTTGTCCCAGGCTCCACGCTCCATCGGGGCTTTCGACATATCCACGATCTCCGGCTCCGACTCCGTGGGAGCTTTCATCTACTGGAGCACGTTGTCCGATGGCGGAAGCACCGGCCAGGGACGATTTAAAACCGGCGAGGGACGGTTTAAAAAGGAGTACTACCGCCACCTCCGGATAAAAACCGTAACCGGCGTGGACGACTACTCCATGATGCGGGAGGTTGTGGGCAGGGTCGCTAAAAACCTGGGCGAGGCTTTCCCCGATCTTGTCGTCATAGACGGGGGCAGGGGCCAACTGGAAGCAGCCATAAGGGCACTGGCCGGCGTTGAGGGCGTCAGAGCCGCCATCGTATCCATAGCCAAAGACCCCGACAGGGTCTTTATTCCCGGCAAGCCCCGCTCCATATCGATAGAAGACGGCTCGCAGGCGTCCATGCTCATGAAGCGCATAAGAGACGAGGTTCATCGCTTTGCCATAACCTACCACAGGAAGCTTCGGGACAAGAGGCTGCTCCAGTCTCCCCTCGAACGGGTCAGAGGTATGACGAGAAAGCGCCGCGTGGCGCTTCTCAAGCGATTTGACGGCATAGAGACAATCATGAAGGCAACGGTGGAGGAGATCGCATCCGTAGAGGGATTTAATAAAAAAAGCGCCGAAAATCTCTTGAAAGAGTTACAAAATTTGAGGGAATTAGCTTAAAATAAAACGTGATCGATAAAACCAATTGCGATAAAGCCAATATCGATAAAACCGGTGTCGATAAAGCCGGAATCGATAAGACCGGTTTCGAGAGCTACCTTGCAGGCAAATTCGGCGAGGCTAGTCTGCTTTCCCTCACCCCACTGGGCGAGGGAGCACACGGTACCGGCTACCTGGCTTTAGTCGATACCCCTGCCGGAGTGAGAAAGTACGTGGTCAAGGAGATTGGCCACAGGGAGGACTTAGGGCACCTCTACCCCTCGGACAGGGCTGCGGTATTTCTCCTTGCCTTCGACGAGTACGGCAACCTCCCCAGACACGTACGCCCCGTGGACGTACTTTCGCAGCACGGCGACGGCTCCCTGCATTCCGTAAGCGGCGGCGTGGAGTACTACCTTGTAATGGAGCTGGCCGAAGGAGTCAATTACTTTAGCGATCTTCATAGCATGGGCAACGCCACCGGCCTCGATGCCGCGGACGCACGCAAGATTGACGTCCTTGCCCGGTATTTGAGCGAAATCCACGCAGTCAAGATAGACTCGAAGGCCCACTATTACAGGAAACTTCGGGATACCATCGGCCACGGCGAGTGCATCATGGGGGTCTTTGACTCTTACCCGGAGGGCACCATCTCTTTTGGGGAGATGGCCGGGGTGGAAAAGAAGTGCATCGACTGGCGGGCGAAACTCAAACCCCGCTACGAAAGGCTCAGCGAGATACACGGGGACTTTCATCCGGGCAACATTCTCTTTACCGGCCCGGAAGACTTCGTCTTGCTTGACAGAAGCCGCGGCCCATGGGGAGACACCGCGGACGACGTTACCGCTTTAGCCATAAACTACGTCTTCTTTTCCATTATTTACCACGGCACCGTGGAAAAGGCCTACTTCGAGGGCCTTAACCTCTTGTTCAGGAGATACGTGGAACTTACCGGCGACGAGGAAATATTAAAGGTCACCGCACCCTTCTTTGCATTCAGGGGAGTGGTCGTGGCCAACCCAAAGTTTTACCCCGACGTAACACCGTACCAACGTGCGATGATCTTCCGTTTTATAAACAACGTGCTCGACTCCGAAAGCTTCGATCCCGCCGGGGTTAACGAATACCTGAAATAACGAAAAACTTTAAATACCGTTTAAATAACGCATACATATAACAAGGAGGCTTTGTACAATGAAAATACTCGTATCAGGCTCGCTGGCCTACGACAGGATTATGGACTTTCCGGGGAAATTCTCCGACCACATACTGCCCGACAAGATACACATACTGAACGTCTGCTTCATGATTAACGGGTTGAAAGAAAATTTTGGCGGCACGGCAGGCAATATCGCCTATACTCTGGCCCTCTTAGAGGAGACTCCCACCATAGTGGCCACTGCCGGCAGGGACTTTCCCCCCTATGCCGAGTGGCTCAAGAGCAATGGTATTGCCGTCGATCATGTAAAGATAATCGTCGATGAGCTCACCGCCGGTGCCTACATCACCACTGATCAATCCGACAACCAGATAACGGCGTTCAACCCCGGTGCCATGAAGTTTACCTCGGACCCCGACTTCGACGCACTGAACCCCGCCGATACGCTTGCGATAGTAGCCCCCGGCAACCTGGACGACATGTACGGCTTCATACAGGCTTACAAGAAACATGGCATCCCCTATATATTCGACCCCGGCCAGTCTCTTCCTCAATGGAACGGACAACAGTTGACCGAGATGATAAGCGGGGCTAAAATATTCATAAGCAATGATTACGAACTCGAACTGACGCTGGAAAAGACCTCCGCCACGCTGGAAGATCTCACTTCCATGGCCGATATGGTTATAACTACTAAGGCCGAGTTCGGCTCGCAGATCACGTCAAAACAAATCGGCACCATTTCTATACCGGCCGTACCGGTAACGACGGTCAAAGACCCGACCGGAGCGGGAGACTCGTTCCGTGGCGGCCTCATCAAAGGACTCGTCGTCAATCCCTATGACCCCGTGCACGCCATGCAGATGGGCTCCGGTGCCGCGTCTTTTTCCGTGGAAGTTTACGGAACTCAGAATTTCCACTTCACCCAGGAATCTTTTAACGCCAGGTTTAAGGGGGCCTTCGGAAAGATAGCCTACTGACGAAAACAAGGACGAAAACAAGATTGTACGGTAGCCGTCACTATGGCCAGGGTAATTGATGGTATTCAAACAGGCTACGTAATCGAGCGCGTTTGTCCACGCCATAGCGCCGCCTGTGCATGACCCTTTTGTTGGCGTACCGGAGTCTTTAGTCCACATAAGGCCGGTTAACTTATCGGTTATAGTCTGGTCGCCGTTGTCGGTAAACCTCGGGTTAGGCCAGGCAACTCCCGCTTTGATGTCCCCGTCTTGCCTGGTACCAGCGCAGGCGATCTTATTGCCGCTTGAATCCCAACAGCTTGTCTGCCCGGTCTGTGGAGGGATCGCATGATTAGGCTCGAAGAGGGATTAAAGGCCACCAACCAGCGGATGGAAGACGGTTTCAAGGCCACCAACCAGCGAATTGATGACGGATTAAAGGCCACTAACCAGCGGATTGACGATCTGAAGGCCGACATGAAGTCTGATATGAATAGAAGATTCGAGCAGGTTGATAAACGGTTCGATCAGATAATGGCTTTCATGTTCTGGGGTTTTGGAATACTTTTCGGACTATTTTTTAGCGGTATGGGATTTTTAGTGGGGTTTGTATTATGGGACAGGCGGACAACCCTGACACCTGTAGTGAAAACCACCAGGGAACTTGAAACACGTACGGAGAGGCTGGAACTTGCGATGAAAGAGAAGGCTGAAAAAGATCCGGAGTTGAAAGAAGCTTTAAGACACGCGGGTTTGCTGTAACTGCCAAAGTTTCCCACCCCCGGCACATTACCGGGGCAATGACGAGTTTTGCCACTCATTAACTTCTTAATTCAGCCGTTGTCGTGCATCCGTAAGATAAACGGTATATTTTCTGCTTGCGATTAATTGGATCGATATAAATAACGACTGATATGATATAATGTTTGTATGTAGTTTATAGCACGTAGTATTTCGAAGTATTCTGAAAACATTTAATGTTTTTTTGAGGTGTGATTTATGGATGACATGCTAGCCGAAGTCGATCAACGAACGAACTTAGCCCTATCCAACCAGATGGAAATGCTTACCTTTTATCTTACGGACGAGCAGTTGTACGGTATAAACGTCTTTAAGATAGTCGAAGTTATAGAATGTACCACAAAGATAACCAAGATACCAAACTCCCATCCTGCGGTAAAGGGTACCATCAACTTCAGGGGAAGCTCCGTAGCCGTTATAGACCTGTCGGAAGCCCTGGCGATGCCTCCGGTTGACTACAAAAGCAACGTGAGCTACATCATAATCTGCGAGTATAACGATACCGTACAGGGTTTTTTGATAAGCGCCCCCGACACGCTAATCAACAAAAGCTGGGAAGAGATAAAAAGCCCAACCGGCTTTATAAGCGCCTCGGCTTATCTGACGGCACTGGCGTTTCTTGAAGACGAAAGAACCGTACAGATACTCGACGTCGAAAAGATACTTGCCGAGATTATTGGCATCGAAGAGGAACTATCCGAAGAAATAGCAAAAGAAAATGAGCAAATAGACCTGAGCGGGTTAAACGTCCTCGTGGTCGACGACTCCAGGGCTGCCAGGTTTATGATCCAGCACGTTTTAGACCACCTCGGCGTCAAAAGCACCGTCATGGACAGCGCCATCACGGCTCTTCGCCACCTGGAAAAACTCGCATTAGAGGGTGGCCCTATAAAAGACAAGCTCCACCTCATCATTTCCGACATAGAGATGCCCGGCATGGACGGATTCACATTTGTAAGGAAGCTGAGGGCTAATCCGAAATTGAAAGACCTCTACGTCGTGGTGCATAGTTCTTTAAGCAACAGCTCCAACATCCGGAAAGCCACACAGGTGGGAGCCAACGACTTTCTTCCAAAATTCAACCCCGACGAGATAGCCAAAATGGTCTTCAACGTAGCTTCGGGCAAGAGGGCATGAAAGGGACATGAAAGGGTGATGTCTCCTCCCCGGGCTGCCCGGGTGGACCGACATCAGATGGACAGGCAAATGAACCGTAATGAACCACCCCTCCCATCTTTCCTGATTCTTCACATAAAACCCGCTTGTATCCGGCTCTAAAGAGGGGATATAATAATATAATTTACGCAAGAGGGTTCTTTATGAACAAATATTTATGATAAAATATATACCGGACACCAAAACTAATGAATGCCGATGGAAAAACAAACAAGCAAATTTAAGACTGAATTGGAACAATACGGACAGTACGGGGATCTGACCGAACTGAACAAGCGCAGGGACCTTCTTGATACGGTTGGAAAAGAGACGCTGGAAAGAATAGCTAAAAGTTATCTTGATTTGCTTGAAACATGTGCCGTAATCTATGAAGCCGACGGCAGTTATGCCACAGCCTTTTTTTCCTCCGGTTATTGCAAATTTATGCATAATGCTTCAAGAGAGCTGTGTAATACCGCCGATAATGCCGTTGCGCTCGCTTCAGGCAAATGGCGGTGCCATGAGTCATGCTGGACAAATGCGTCGAGGATTACAATCGAGACCGGTGAACCATACGATTTAAGGCCGTGTGGGTGTGGTATCAATCTATATGCGGTTCCAATAAAAGCATCGGGTACGGTCGTTGGCACTATAAGTTACGGATACGGCTCTCCTCCGAAGGAGGCGCTTTCGGACGATAAAACTATTGGCGAATTAGCCGAAAAATATAAAGTCGGCCAAAAGAGCTTGCTTGAGATTGCCAAAGAATATAAGGAGAGACCGGAATATGTCATTGAGGCGTTAAGAGGGCAATTATTATTATCCGCGGTGTTGATTGGCGATATATATGAGCGTAATAAGTTATCGGCTAAATTAGCGGAGACGGAGGAACGGTTAAATACCGCGTTCGAATTCAGCACCCTGGGCATAGCGATAACCTTACCCGAATCAAAGGGGTGGCTGCGGGTAAACGACGAGTTTTGCAGAATTATGGGATATCCCCGGGAGGAACTGATGCGGATGACGTGGGTCGAAATCACGCACCCCGACGACGTCGAAGCAACTGCAACGCAGATTAACCGCGTGCTTGCCGGTGAGATAAACGGTTTCAGTCTGGACAAACGCTATATCCGCAAGGACGGCACCGTCATATACGCGACGCTTTGGGTTAATTGCAAGCGCTGCAAAAGCGGCAATGCCGATTACTTCGTCACCATGATCCAGGACAGAACCGGGCGTAAGAAGATGGAAGAGGCACTCCGCGTCGAGATCGCCTCTCGCCGTGCGGCCGAGAACAAGTTGAATCGATTATTAGAGGCATCCTTCGAAGGAATATCTATTATTGAAGAGGGACGGATTGTCGATGCTAATAAACGGTTTGCCGAAATGTTTGGTTACGCCCCCGGAGAGATTTTCGGTATGTCGGTGTTTAATCTTGTAACGCCGCAATCCCGTGAGACAGTCATGGAGCATATTTCAGAGGAATATGATAAACCATACGAACTGGATTGCATGAAAAAGGACGGTACGGTAATAAGGGTTGAAATATGCGGAAAGAACGTGGAATATGAAGGCCGCAGGATTAGAATGTCCGCCTTACGGGATATTACCGAAAGGAAGACCCTGGAAAAACGACTTGAGGCAATAAACAAACATCTCGAAACGCGGGTTAAAGACGAGATAGAAAAGAGGATGCAGAAAGAGAAATTGCTAATCCAGCAATCGAAAATGGCCGCCATGGGAGAGATGATAGCCGCCATAGCCCACCAATGGAAACAGCCTCTTAACAGTCTCGGCCTTTTGATACAGGACATCCTGGACGCCTACCAATTTGGAGAGCTTGACGACGCCTATCTCAATACGGCCGTGGAAAAATCAATGTCCGAGGTTCAATTCATGGCAAGCACCATAGATGATTTCAAGAGCTTCTTCAAGCCTTCCATCGAAAAGGAAACCTGCA
>JADFXJ010000091.1 GCA_015233615.1 Nitrospirota bacterium | reverse complement strand
CGAGATAAGCAACACGGTAGACCAGAGTTCGTGTTTTACCAGAGCCAGCCCCGGCGATTACGAGTTGAGGGCCATCCACATTTATTACGACATCGAGTTGCTTCTCATTGAGTACGTCACCGTATTTTATCTTCAAATTTCCGGCTACGCCTTGAAAACGCTTAAGCTCATATTTTTTCATGGAGAGGTTATTTGATACAGTCCAGGTTAATTTTCGCTATCACACCTTTATTCTAACATAATAAGATGGTCTATTTACGGCCTCTCAGAAATAAAAACGGAAAAGATGGCGTAACGGCTTTTTGAATGATTATATGGCACTGAAACATCAAACCTTAATATTCAGTACAGGCAATGCCAATCTCTGTCTCGTGTTTTTACCTTTGAACATTTCTTTTTTTAAATCGGAAGATAGTTATCCCTTACTTTGACGTGGAAATTTTAGCAAAATCTCAGGCAACCAGCGGGGCCGTCGTCATATTACAAACGATTGAGATATAGATAGGAAATTTCAAAAGTTTCCAAATTAATAATCAGAGGTCTCCGAAAAAAAATTCTAAAAATTTTTCTGGGAAACTTTTTGCCTGCATACTATACAACGTAATATTGTAACTGGGAAACTATAGAGAAGGAAAATCGTCTAACAACTCAGTATGAACCGAACCGCGCCACAGAATATCCCTGCTTATGCAACACTCCCTCAATGTAAGTTAGTAAGGGTAAGGTCTAAGATCTTGTTAAAAGGGTTTCTGACGCGTTTGGTGATAGGTCTCCGGCTACACTCGTGCTCCGTTTATAAAATAGAAAATAGGGCAACCGACAGGTATTGATTTGAAACACGTAAACCGTCTTCATAAAGCAGGTTGTAGACGGTATTTTTAGCGGTATAAATTTGATAACTCGTTGTTTTTGATGAGTAATCTTCAAAACTTGTTAAAATCTTCGAAAATGATATTGTTTATAGCCGATTGCATTTGCATTTTTTTGCTGGATACTGGACATATGCATGGTTCAATTGTACTGCTACTTATCAAGCCAATTTTTTACTTTAAAAGAGTGTAGACGTTTTGTAGACGGTATTTTCAAGCATTTTGGTTATACAACCTATTGATATTTTAGCATTAAAATGGCGGAGGGGGTGGGATTCGAACCCACGGTAGGGTTTCCCCTACAACGGTTTTCAAGACCGTCGCTTTCAACCGCTCAGCCACCCCTCCTTTGTTATACAAAAGAGCCTGATTAACAACCTTTCATTATACTACACAAAACGATCGCAATACAAGAACCAATTTATGAATTTTTATAAGCGCCAGATAAGCGCCTCCTTAGCACCTCAATGCGCCTGCAAAAATATTTACTCCGTTTAAATTGCAAAATATTCACTTTCCCTTGACAATCCTTTGGCCAATCATTACAATATGTTTTCAGAGTAAATATTATGGATCAAACAGCGATTAGTTTAATACTTCAGGCCGGATATGTCGTAAAGGGCGTACTTATAATGCTCCTCTTTTTCTCTGTGGTTTCCTGGGGAATAATGTTTTATAAGTGGCGTTATTTTTCCAAAGCCAACAGGGAGTCTATCGATTTTGTTCGGTACTTTCGGGCGGGCAAGGAACCGGCCGGGTTGAATAAAGTAGCCAGGGCTTGTATACTGAGTCCATTAGCCAACATTTACAAAGCCGTTTACGAGGACCGCGACATCGGCGACTCTGAAGGCATAAGACGTTCCATCAGGCGTTACGAAGCTTTAGAAAGCGCAAAACTCGAAAGATATCTTAATTTCCTGGCTACTACCGGCTCTACTACGCCATTCGTAGGCCTTTTCGGTACCGTGTGGGGTATAATGAACGCCTTCAGGGGGATCGGTTCCGCGGGTTCGGCCTCTTTGGCCGTAGTCGCTCCCGGCATAGCCGAGGCCCTGATTACAACCGCTGCAGGACTTGCCTGTGCCATACCTGCCGTTATCGGCTACAATTACTATTTGAGCATTGCAAAAAGGATGATTATAGATATGGAGGATTTTTCCGAAGAACTGATGTCTTTTTTCATTGGACTAATGAATGAAGTTAGAAAGAAGTAGCAGGTCCGCTCTTTCCGAGATAAACGTCACCCCTCTTGTAGACGTAATGCTCGTGCTGCTTATAATATTCATGGTTACCGCCCCTATGATGAAACAGGGCCTGGACATAGACCTGCCAAAAACCAAGGGGTCTTCGATGCCAAACCAGGACAGGTTCACAATCACTATCAAGAAAGACGGCGATATATACTTAAACAAGGAGAAAATGTCTCAGCAAGAGCTTGTCAAGAAACTAAAAGCCATTAGTAACGTTAACCCGGACGTATACCTGGAGGCCGACAAAAGCGTCTCCTACGGCAAGGTTGCCGAGATTATGGCCGAAGTCAAGGCAGCCGGCATCGAGAAACTCGGCATGGTGACCGAACCAAAAGCCGGTGAATAAGGGACGTGGCTATGAACAGGTACCCAAGTGTCCATCTTTCGGCAATAGCGTCCTTAATAATTCACTCGATTATATTCGCTCTCATAATTTATGCTATGAAAAAGCAAACCCCTGCTTTTAATAATCCGGTGTACACTGTCAATCTGGTAAGCGTCAAAAAACAATCGGTAAATAACCTGCCTTTAATGGGACTGCCAAAGGCCGCAAAAGAGGAGGCGGAAAGAATACCCGAAATTAAAAAAGAGACCCACCATAAAGAAGAAAAACCCGACAAGACCAGGTTAACGGAAGATACCGGCGAGGAGCGCGCGAAAGAAAAGGCTAAGGCTGAAAAGGCCGCCAAAGAAAAAGCCGCCAAAGAGGAAGCTGAAGCCAAAAAGATAGAAAAGAAAAAGGCCGCCAAAGAAAAAGCCGAAGAGGTCGGCAGAGAAAAGGCCGCCAAAGAGAAGGTTGCCAAAGAGAAGGCCGACAAAGAGAAGGCCGACAAAGAAAAGGCCCAGGCTGAAAAGACTGCCAAAGAGAAGGTCGCCAAAGAGAAGACCGCCAAAGAAAAATCTCTTCAGGAAAAAGAGAGCGTTGAAGACACAATATCCGTATTGAAGAACAAGAAAAAAATCGAGAGGCTGGCCGCACTTCGTTCGATGGTCAACGTTAGCAAAAGCAACCTTCCCGAGGGCCAGACGCCTGCGGGTTCACCCCAGGGTGGTACTCAGGGCTTTGGAGACGCCATTTCGGACCAATACTACGGCATGGTCGTGGCCAGTATAAGAAAGAACTGGGTATTTCCCGGAGAGTTGAAGGATGGCATCATGGCGGTAGTAAGTTTTACCATAAGAAGAGACGGTACGGTAGAAGGGCTCAAGCTCGAAAAGAGTTCCGGTAATCCACTATACGACCGTTCGGTGCAAAATGCCGTAAAAAGGGCGGTTCCCCTTCCGGTACCTCCGGTTGACAGGATGGAAGTTGGTGTTAATTTTTATCCCTAATCGCTTAATAAGCGCCTCGATAAGCGCCTGGATAAGCGCTTGGATAAGCGCCTGGATAAACACATAAATAAGCACCCCGATAACACGATTAAATGAGAAAGGAATTATGAATATACCGGAAATGGCTAAAGTTAGAAAAAAATCGAACAACCTGATGAGGGTTATTTTGCTTTTCTTGATAAGCGCTTCCCTAAGCGCCTCGATATGCGCTTTAAGCGCCTTAAGCGCCTTGCTCTGTCCGTCCGTGTGCGAGGCGAGAGTGTACCTGGACATAACGTCTCCGGGAATCAAAAAGTTTCCAATTGCTATACAGGATTTTACAGGTAAGGAGGCGCTTGTACAGGAAGGACTTGAAATTTCGGACATTATAAGGTCGGACCTGCAGTTTACCGATTTGTTCTTCCTTCTCGATAAAAATGCTTTCATCGAAACATCCGACAGTCCTTTTAATGCCGATAACTGGAAACCCCTTGGTGCCGACCTCGTGGTTAAAGGCACAATAGAAATCTCGCCTGACGGAAGCCTTGGTGTTGTAGTCTCGGCCTATGACGTAGTGGAGATGAGAAACATCCTGAAAAAGAAATACTCCTCCAAGAAAGATCTCGTAAGACCTCTGGCACATAAAATTGCTGATGACCTCTTTGAGGTTATTACGGGCAAGCGCGGCCTTTTTGGCACCAGGATAGTCTTTGTTGGGCAGGACGGGCAGAACCGTTCCATATACCTTATGGATTTCGATGGCCAGAGGCTCAAGAAAATAGTCGGCCGTGGCAGCCTTACGATGAAACCCCGCTGGTCCGGCGACGGTAAGAAGATAGCCTACTCGTCTCTCAGAAATGGAAAATGGAGCATATATATATTGGATTTCGACACGGCCACCGAGCGTCTTATCTACTCTTCGGGAGCCACGGACCTTGCCGGAGACTTTACCCCGGACGGCAAGTACCTTTTGTTTTCGTCATCGGGCAAGGGTTCTCCTGACATATACTTGCTGCACCTTGGAACTAAAGTAATAAGCCGTCTAACCTACGAACCTGCCATAGAAGTATCTCCCTCTGTATCTCCGGACGGTAAACAAATAGTTTACGTGTCGGACAGAAGTTCCACACCCCAGCTATACGTCATGGGAATCGACGGTAACGACTCCAGACGCATCACCTTTGAGGGAAACTACAATACTGCTCCGGAGTGGTCGCTTGCCGGAGATTTAATAGTGTTTACGAGCAGGGCCGGAGGAAGTTTCCAGGTGTGTACCATAAAATCCGACGGTTCGGGCATGACTCAGCTTACCAGTGCCGGCAATAACGATGAGCCTTCCTTTTCGTCCGACGGCAGGTATATAATCTTTACCTCAGACAGGGACGGTGTAAAAGGTGTCTACCAGATGAACGTAAACGGAGAACAACAGCATAGAATTTCACCAAGGAATATCAGGGCCTTCGGCCCTTCATGGTCACGTTAACATAGGAGGCTTTTAATGAAGCGTTTGATGGTTGTTGTGTTTTTAGCACTATTTGTATTCTCTTGTGCCCAGAAGGAAGTAACTATTCCCGATAGGAGCAAAGACCAGGATTCCGGTAAGAAAGGACAAACCGGCAAAGACGACGTAACCAGGGTAGACAAAGAAAACATCAGGGATAAAGCTCTATCCGAAGAGGAACTTATGCGGGAGATGCAGAGCATCTTTTCCGATACCCACTTTGCCTATAACCGTTACGACGTAACAGACGATGCTAAACCCACTTTGAGGAAAATTGCCGATTGGATGCTAAAACGTACCTCCGTAACCATTCTTGTCGAGGGGCACTGCGATGAGAGGGGTACTAACGAGTACAACCTTGCCCTTGGCGACCAGAGAGCACAGGCGACCAAAAGCTACCTCGTTTCCCTGGGAGTGTCCTCATCCAGAATAGAGACCGTCAGCTTTGGGAAAGAGCAGCCTTTATGTACGGAAAAAACCGAAGAGTGCTGGACTAAAAACAGGCGTGCACACTTCGTAATGAGTAAATAACGATGGTTTCCGTAAGCGCCTCAGGCGCATTCTGGCGCCATATATTAAAAGCCGTACCATCGGTCTTTCTCTTATCGATTGTGGCTTGTGCGTCAACCTCGGAGTATGGCCAGTTGAAAAACGAAATTAATGATCTCAGACGCGCCCAGTTCCAGCAGAAAGAAGAAGTGGAGGAGATAAGGAAGCGCCTGTCCATGTCCGAGTCGAAACCGGGCGGAGGGAAGTCCGACGTAATAGAGGCCTTTCGTAGCAGCCAGGAAGCTACAACTTCCAAGGTCGCACACCTGACTCGCGAGATGCAGCAGCTTCAGGGCCGGTTCGAGGAGAGAAAATATTACGTAGACAGGACAATCACTGAAAACCACACCGACAGAGACGTGATGAAAGCCCAGTTTGAGACGATGGAAAATGAATTAAAAGAACTGCAACTCAAGATGAACAGGATAGACTCGGTACTTACGCAAAAAGGCATAGCCTTGCCATCGTTACCCTCGTCGTCAGCTAAAACTCCTGAATCATTGCCCAAGGCTACGGCAACACAGGCTCCCGCTCCGTCTGCAAGTCCTGCTGCCGAGAATCCGCCAACGGAAGCCGGTGGAGCCAGGGCATTGTACGACGAAGGGTACAGGGACTTCCAGAGTGGAAAGTACAAAGAGGCCAGGGTAAAGTTCGGCCGGGTCATTAAGGATTATTCCGGTAGCCCTCTAGTTGCGAATTGCCATTTTTGGATATCCGAATCGTTTTACAAGGAAGGCAATTACGAAGATGCCATACTTAGTTATGACACGCTCATAAAGAAGTACCCGGACAGCGATAAAGTAGCTGCGGCCAAACTGAAGCAGGCGTTGTCTTTTATCGAGATTAAAGATATGAAGACCGCCAGGACAATCCTTCAGCAGGTGATAGATTCTTACCCAAAAACGCCTGAAGCCGAAGAGGCAAGGAAGAAAATACAGACTCTGTCTAAACCTTCTGCGTCCAAACCTACTTCGCAGAAAAAATCCGTGCCCCCTAAAAAACCGGATGAAAACGACTCTACAAGCAAACATTGAAAAAACTATTTTAATATAGTATAATGTCTCTCAATGCCGAAGTGGTGGAACTGGTAGACACGCACGTTTGAGGGGCGTGTGGGGCAACCTATAGGGGTTCGAGTCCCCTCTTCGGCATTTTCTTTTTTTCTAAACCGTACACCTGCCGACAGTACTCAATGATGAGTTTTTCCGGATGCCTTTTCCGGTGTCGGCAAAAAGCCGGACGTCCGGTGATAAAATCTAATCTACGCTTTGTCCTCATGGCCTTCTATGATCTACCAAAACCTTACGCTTATTACGGAAACACTTTCCGGGTGAAGTGAGCCTTTTTTCAGTGAAAATAATTATACCGATCGCTTTTGGGCAATGTTTTTTATTTTTTCAAGTGATGTTGTAGTCGTGCCTGTTATAATAAATAGTATGATGAGGGTAATTTGAGGTATCCGATTAGAGTGGAAGGTAAATTATTATGGCGTTAAATACCAGCCGCCAGGACTCGGACAGTACTGCCACGAAGATTGATAGCTACAGAATTGCCGTGAGGATTATAGCAGGTTGTATCGTTTTTTTAATAATGATGATTGTTTTAACCTCCATAGCAGTTAAAGGCTTAGCCACAAGCCATACGGAATTGGAAACGATTATAAGCCATACTGTTGTTCAAATCGAATTATATCAGGATATGAGGTATTTAGTTCGGCACGAGGCGGTTATCGTTCGTAACATAATCATGGATAAAGTCAATAAAGACAAGGAATTTCAGCGCCTCTACGATACCAGGAAGAAATATGAATATACAAAAGGCAAAATAATTGAATTGTTCGATGAGGACAAAAGGTTGGGACATCGTAACGTAAGTGGTTTATTTAAAAAAATACTCGACGATGAGAAAACAACGCGTATGTTGTGGGATAAGGCTATAACGCTCAGTGATACCCGTGACATTAAAGAAGCGTATGATTTCCTCATCAAAGAAGTACGGTCCGTTCAATGGAGATGGCTGGATAATCTCGATATAATGGTAGATACTGAGAAAATGAACGCAAAGAGCGATTACGATAGAGCGACGAAAGCGTATGTTAAATCTAAAATCAACATAATAGTTATGGGGGTAATAACGCTGATTTTTGGGATACTATTGACCGTCCTCGTTACAACGAGTATTTCACGGCCTTTGAGAGAGATAATAGAAACCCGTACTTCCGATTTAAGAGAAGCTAACGAACAACTTAACAGGGAGGTTGTAACTCGTACGAAATTAAGCGAAGAACTGCAATTATCGTTGGACGAGTTAAGCTTGACAAAGAAGTTGTTAGAAGGCGTCGCCAATGGAATTACCGAAGAGATACTTCTTCTCACGAAGGATTTCGTAATTTTATGGGCCAATGAATCGGCAGTGAAAAACCATAATGATAAAGCGAATGGGATTATTGGAAAGCATTGTTATCAGGTAACGCATCAGGTTAATACTCCCTGCGAACCGCCAAACGATCCCTGTCCTATACATGAGTTTGAAAAAACCGGGAAATCAGTGCCGTTAAATCATATTCATTTTCACGCTAATGGTACAAACCACTTTGTCGAAGTTGCGATTTATCCTATTATGAACGAGATGGGCGAAATCAATCAATTTGTCCATATGACTAAAGATATTACCGAAAGGGTAAAGATTGAACAGGAGATGCACAATCTTAACAGCCTCCTCAAGCAAAAGGTCGATGAAGAAACATCCCTGAGACTACATAAGGAGCAGCTCCTGATACAACAGTCCAAAATGGCGGCTATGGGCGAGATGATAGCCGCCATAGCCCATCAATGGAAACAGCCGCTTAACAGCTTAAGTATTTTGATACAGGATCTAAAGGATGCCTACAAATTTGGAGAGCTTGACTGCGCGTATATCGATACAGCCGTGGAAAAATCGATGGGTCAGGTTAAATTCATGGCAAGAACCATAGATGATTTCAGGAACTTCTTTAAGCCCTCCCTGGAAAAGGAGACATTCTCTCTCGTTGAAGTCGTAGGCGAGGTCTTTTCCATGCTTTCGTCGGAACTCAAGAAAAACTCCATATCCTATAGCATCACCTGCCACACCCATAACAAGACGTTCAGAAGCTTTGCCGAAGTCATACCATGTGATGCCACATTAATCACGACCTATAAGAACCAGTTAGCCCACGTTATCCTTAATATTATTAATAACGCCAGGGATGCGATTGTCCACGGAAGACAGACCGGTTTACCGGGCGTGACTGACGAGGGCAAGATAAGCGTTGATTGCTATAAGGAAGGTAACACGTTAAAACTATCGATAAGCGACAATGGAGGCGGCATCCCGGAAACAATCATGGACAAGATCTTCGAGCCTTATTTTACCACCAAAAGCGCCACCGGGGGAGTAACGCCTCAAGCCTCCTCAAGCGCCTCATCAAGCGCCTCGTCAGATGCCTCCACGCCGGAAGTCGAAGGAACGGGCATAGGGCTTTACATGTCTAAAATAATCGTGGAAGATAAGTTAGGCGGCAGGATTCACGTAAGGAATATCGAAGAAGCAGGCGCTTATGGAGGCGCTTATGGAGGCGCTTATGGAGCCATGTTTACACTGGAATTCAAGGTTTGATGCGATAGATAAGTAAGCGTCGGATAATAAATGAAGGGCGTGCATAATGCTTATAATTGCCTCCACTAAAAAAAGACAAAATAAGTCTTGATTTATATTCCAGTTTGTGGTTATAATTAATTATGATTGAATAAGAAGATTAGAAAATAAAACTAAGGAGGTTACCATGGTTAAAATGAAATTAGCTTTAGCATTAGTGTTTATTATGGCCTTTGCGTTAGTTTATTTTGTTGCGCAAACCGTTCCTGCTGTGGATCTACCTTTTTCACCCATGCATTCAGGTAGTTACTCAATCGATAGAAACGTAACGGGAGCAAGCTCACGGTATGCCGAAGTGAACTTACCTTTCTCACCCGTGCATTCGGATAGATACTCGATAGATAAGACAGTAACGGGCGGAGGGGAATCTATGTATTCACGTATTGCCGAAAAAGAATTACCTTTTTCACCGGTAAGTTCCGATGAATCTATAACCGGGCTATATGGCGGTTGCCATTGTTGATGGCTTCAGGTTAGTTAGAAATAAAGTCTGTATGTAGTGTAGAAAGGCTCCTTCCACTTGTTGGAAGGAGCCTTTCTTATTGGAGTGTCCAATTTGACGTTTTTTGTGTCCTTCCGGCAAGCGTGCCTGGAATAAGAGAGTAATGGGGGTATAATCGGTTATCAAAGTTGAAGGAGGATAACCGATGGAAAACAACGATCAAGAATAACTTCATATTATGAAACCGCCGTTTATCCGGAACCTGGAATTACTTCATCCGGCAGGTACTTTGCCGATATCGACAAAACCGACGGCCCGGTGATATACTATTATCCAAGTGGACGGGGATTATGCTCAAGCGCATAGTTAGCCTCTCTTTCAATTTTGAGGCACTTGACGAGATTGGATTATCCGGTAAGGTAGACGTTGCGGACCTGATCTTACTGTGTTACGTCTATATGGCAAGAACGGCAAAAGGGCCAATCAGTCCGGTAAAGTTGACCAGGGAGCTGCTTGCCGATTTTACTCCATATGCCGTGCTTAAAGAAACCGATGGATTTGCAAATCGTCTGGAAGACTTAAAAGCTTCCGGCATTTTGTCCGTAGTTACCCACGGCGACGGCTATGAAGTGTCACTCGACGCCGGTTTTTTTGAAAAGTGCTCCACCCTTGGCGTATTCTCGGCATGGGAGAAAGACCCTTCGCGGGGAAATACCTCCTTTGGCCAATACACCGTACCCGCTGAGAACCTCCTTCAGCAACAACAGTATTCAGAGGCGATTCGTTTTATCGAAAAATACATCCTCTTTGACGCATCTTTATCGGAACCGTCGCAGCTATCCGCCTTTTTGGACTTTTGCGCCGGTATCATACAGGCCGAAACCGAGGCTAACGGCATGGAAAGTGGCAGCGCCACCGGCGGAAGTGGCAGCGCCACCGGCGGAACCGGAAGGTTTTCCGTTTATGATCCCAGGGCGCTGAAAGAGACCCGTGCCGTTGTAAGTATACTTCTCAACTCGATAAAAGCCATAAGCCCCTTGCTTGACGAAGGGCACCACCGGCTTAACGCAGACCAGTTGCGGGAACTTCTCTTTGAATACGTAAAAGCCGCCTGCGGGCACTACGCATCCATTGGGATAAAAAGAGTCTCCCCTTTACTTCTGGCCTCCGTAGAGGCAGCCGGGGCTTTCGGGGAGTCCATTGACGATTACTCGCCCGTGGAGGGACGCAGATACTTCGTTAAGTTCGCCCTTGGACTGGAAAGTTAAAGTACATGATATACAAAATCGCCATTGATGTAATTCCTTTGAAAGAGTATAATAACAGTTGATGAATATTCCGTATTCTAATATTACATGTTTTATATCGGTTGATTGACCAACAGGAGGTTTCATAATGCCGGAAGAAAGAAAAATCGACGTTCTAATGGAAGAGAAACGAGTATTTCCGCCGGATCCGGAGTTTTCCGCTAAAGCGCACATAAAGAGTATTGCCCAGTACGAGGCCGTCTATAAGAAATCCGTAGAGGACCCCGAAGGTTTCTGGTCTGAAATGGCCGAAGAAAACCTGCACTGGTTTAAAAAGTGGGACAAGGTACTCGAATACGACTTCAAAAAGCCTTACGTGAAATGGTTTGAGGGCGGGAAGCTCAACGTCTCGTACAATTGCCTCGACCGGTATATCAAAAGCCCTCTCAGGAACAAGGCCGCCATCATATGGGAGTCAAACACCGGCATACAGAACAAGACTTACACTTACCAGCAGCTCTATTACGAGGTGAACAGATTTGCCAACGTTTTGAAAAAACTTGGCGTCTCAAAAGGCGACAGGGTAATGATATACCTGCCCATGCTTCCCGAAATCGCGATAGCCATGCTTGCCTGTACGAGGATTGGCGCCATACACAGCATAGTATTCGGCGGCTTCAGCGCCCAGGCATTGAAAGACAGAATTCTCGACTGTGGAGCGAAGCTTGTCATAACCGCCGACTTTGCCGCCAGAGGCGGTAAGCTGATACCCCTCAAGACCAATGCCGACGAAGCGGTGGAGCACTGTCCGAGCGTGGAAAAAATGATTGTCGTAAAGGCCCACATGGAAAGCTCCAATACGGCTTCCATAGCCAGCGGCAGAGACCTCTGGTGGCACGACCTCATGAACGACGGCACACTGGCCTCATTCTGCGAGCCGGAGTGGATGGACGCAGAGGATCCCCTTTTCATTCTATACACTTCCGGTTCAACCGGAAAACCCAAGGGTGTTTTACACACGACTGCCGGCTACCTGCTTTACTCCATGCTGACGTTTAAGTGGATTTTCGATTACCGCCCCGAAGATATATTTTTCTGTACCGCCGACATAGGCTGGATTACCGGGCACAGTTACATCGTCTACGGCCCCCTCTCTGCCGGAGCCACAACCATTCTCTTTGAGGGCATCCCGACCTACCCAACTCCTGCCCGCTTTTGGAATATCGTCGAGAAATACGGCGTAAACATATTCTACACGGCCCCTACCGCCATACGCGCGTTGATGAAAGAGGGCGAGCAATGGACGAAGCAATACGACATGTCAACGCTTCGTCTTTTAGGGAGCGTGGGCGAGCCTATAAATCCGGAGGCCTGGATGTGGTACTTTAAAAACATCGGAAAGGGCCACACTCCAATCGTAGACACCTGGTGGCAGACGGAGACCGGCGGCATTTTAATTACCCCGCTTGCGGGTGCCATGACACTTAAACCCGGCTCCGCTTCAAAACCCTTTCCTGGCATAGTGCCCTCCATACTCAAGGAAGACGGCACACCGGCCAAAACCAACGAAGGCGGCTACCTTACAATTAAACAACCATGGCCCGGCATGTTAAGGGGCACCTACGGCGACCCCGAGAACAAGCGGCTGAAAGACGTTTACTTCTCGCGCTTCGACGGTGTTTATTTCTCCGGAGACGGTGCCCGTTGTGACGAAGACGGAGATTTCTGGCTCATGGGCAGAATAGACGACGTAATAAACATCTCCGGACACAGGCTTGGCACCGCCGAGGTGGAATCGGCCCTCGTAAGCCACGAAGCTGTAGCCGAGGCCGCCGTCGTAGGGTTCCCCCATGAAATAAAGGGAGAAGGCCTCTACGTGTACGTTATGCTGAAAGACGGTTTTTTAGCTTCCGAAGATCTCAGGAACAAACTCATCAGCCACGTTCGCAAGATGATAGGAGCGATTGCCACTCCGGACAAGCTTCAGTTCGCCCCGTCGTTGCCTAAGACCAGAAGCGGAAAGATTATGCGGCGTATTCTGAGAAATATTGCCAAGGGCGAGGTTGAAAACCTCGGCGACACGAGTACTCTGGCCGACCCTCTTGTAGTGGACGACCTGGTGAAGGGAAAACAATGACGTTGACACGATAGTTCATTTAGTTGGATAATACAGCAGGGCAGTAATTATATACGTACTTAGTTTAGAGGAGCGATATTGGACAAAGCCCTTTTGCTGGACAATATATTAGGTTCTTCGGTTGACATGGCAATAACGGCCACGAACCTGAATTTTCGTATTGAATACTTTAACCCTAAGGCCGAGGAGATTTACGGGTACAGGCAGGAAGAGGTGATTGGTAAAAGCCTGATGGACATTCACGCCCGGGAAAACGTCAGCCTTCCAAGGTTTTATCAAGCCATGGATAAAGTAAGGATTGCGGGCGAACACACCTATTCTTACGAAATGAGACAGAATGGCACGTCCAGGTATATCGAATCCAGGGTTACGGGCATATGGAATAACCAAAAGAATCTCGTCGGCTATGTCCTCATGTCCAGAGACGTTACGGACAAGAAAAAGTCCGATATGGTGCTTCAGCGCCTCATCGAGACCGACAGGCTCAAGGCCGACATTTCCTCTAACTTTATCAACGTAAAAGCCGAGTCGCTAATTGAAGAAATAAACGTTGCCATGGGGAGGATAGGAAGTTTTTTAAACGTCGACTGCACTTACGTCTTTATAAACGTCGACGACATCTCTTATGCGTACGAATGGTGTAACGTAGACGTTAGACCCCACGTTGACCCCGTAAGCAGCCTGAGCGAAGACTACTATCCCTGGCTGTCATCTATTGTGCGGGAGGGTGAGCTGTTTTCCCTTCCGGACGTGAACTCTCTCACCAACGAAGAAAGCCGTCTTGGATATATGGCCCTGGGCATAAAGTCGATGGCCGTAGCGCCAATGGTATACGGGGGTAAAACAATAGGCTTTCTCTGGCTTTTCAACGTGAGAAACAAAAGAGTATGGAGCGAGGAAGACCTCATGCTCATAAAGATGACCGGCGAGATATTCGTAAACGCTATAATGAGGAAAAAAAGCGAAGAGCGTTTAAAACTATTGGCCCATTTCGACACTCTTACCAAGATACCCAACAGAATGCTCTTTAACGACCGGCTTATCCAGTCGCTGGAAAACGCAAAAAGAGCCGACCGTAAGCTGGCCTTGCTGTTTCTTGACCTGGACAGGTTTAAGCCGATAAACGATACTTTCGGCCATGACATAGGCGACATGCTTTTAAAGGAAGTGGCAAAAAGGCTCCTGGAGTGCCTCCGTAAAAGCGATACCGTGGCGCGCGTGGGCGGCGACGAATTTACCATAATACTTACAAACGTAGCTAAAGAAAAAGATGCCGCAAACGTAGCCGACAAGATAATATCCTACTTGTCGAAACCGTTTTACCTAAGCGGTAATGAGTGCAACATCGGCGTCAGCGTAGGTATAAGCATATTTCCCACGGACGGAACCGAAGCCGGCCAGCTACTAAAGAACGCCGACATTGCCATGTATCAGGTAAAAGAACAGAGCAGAAATTCTTACCAGTTCTATTCCAATAGCATGAATAAAAACACCCGCAGGCGATTGAAACTCGAAACCATGCTTCGCAAGTCCTTCAAAAAAGGAGATTTAAAAGTATGTTATCAGCCTCAGGTGGATATAAACACGGGCAGAATGAAGGGCGTGGAGGGCCGTCTGCGTTGGGAACCGGACGTTGAAGAGGAAATAACGCCCTCGGAGTTCATCAGCCTGGCCGAAGCTACCGGCCTCATGTTCCCCATGGGGCAGTGGATGCTCGGAGAAGTCTGCGAACAAAACAAGATATGGCATTCGAGCGGCTTTAACCACCTACAGGTTGCCGTTAAGCTCCTGCATAGCCAGTTCAGGCAGGAGAAACTTATAGAATCCATTCAGGACATCCTTAAGGAAACGGAGGTAGATCCCAGATACCTTGGCATAGAGATTACCGAAAGTGCCATAATGCAGGACGTCGAAAACTCCATCGATATACTGCGGCAGCTCAAAAACTTGGGTTTTCAGATAACCATCGACGATTTCGGTACCGGCTACTCTTCCCTCAGCTACCTCAAACGTTTCCCTGTAGACACGCTTAAAATCGACAAACAGTTCGTAAAAAACATAGCGACCGATTCCGATTACTCATCCATAGCCAGAGCGATAATAGCACTGGCCCACACCCTTAACCTCAGGGTCATAGCCGAAGGAGTGAAGACGTTGGATCAGCTCGAATTCCTGCGAACAATCAAGTGCGACGAAGTACAGGGAGCCCTGTTCAGTCTTCCCATGCCGGCCGGCGACATAACGGTCATGCTACATGAAGAAATAAACTTTGCAGTACCCAAACTCACTTAAATATAAGCGCCCCATTTATAAGCACTTCACTTATAAACGCCTCCTCAAGCGCCTCAAGCGCCTGGTTTATAATTTCCTATTTCCCCCGTACGAATCATTTCAACTAAATAAGGAGGCGCTTTTATTGTGAACACTACCGTATCACAAGGAGACACCCGCCTCAAAGACGAGGGGCTTAAACAAGAAAACCGTATTAAGGTTGAAGCCGTATTAAAGGCCGTATCCTATGCCATAGCGTTTACCGGATTCCTTTCCATCGCCGGACAGGTTGGAATAATATTCTCATCGGTATTTCTTGCATTGGTAATCGCCGCCGTTTTCATCGACTTCAAGAACTCCCCGGGCCCCCGTGAGGAAGGTAACGCCTCCAGCCCGGCTCCGGAAGGTGTAACGCCTATGTCTCCATCATCAAGCGTCTCATCACACGTGCCGAGATGGGTTGTAAACACTCTGTCTATAATTATAATATCGCTTTCGTTTTACCGGCTTTATACCAAAGATTTCGTGGATACTACGGTCGAGGCCATATTGCTGCTTACCGCCGTTAAGTTTCTCGAAGAGAAGAAATTCAGAGATTACATGCAGATTTACATAATGAGCGTTTTCATGCTGGCAGGCTCGGCACTGATGTCCATAGACCTTATGTTCCTGTTTTATTTTATGATTCTTTTTCCCCTCACCTCTACGGCAATCGTTATACTCACTTACGAAACGGAGTTCCCGGGCCTCAGGTTAAAAAGAAGCGATCTAAGCAAGATTGTTCTCAGGGCGCTCTTAATACCCCTCATGTCCATACCCCTTTCCGCAGTTATATTTGTAATCCTTCCAAGAACGAATTTCCATTTTCTGGGTTTTTTGAACAGGGCCGGAATCGGCAGAGCCGGGTTTACCGACAACGTTAACCTCGGCGAGGTCTCATCCATACAGCTCGATACGAGTGTCATCTTCAGAGCCCAAATGGAACGTTTAAACGAAACCCAACTTTACTGGCGCGGCATAGTATTCGACGAATTCGACGGCACCTCGTGGAAGTCCGTAGACAGGGACTCGTTAAGAAACATGCAGGAATCGAGACCGAAGGGCAAAAGGGTAAATCAAACCATTTACCTCGAACCTTACGATAACAGGTACCTCTTCACCCTTGACATGCCTGTATACGTAAGCGGCACCGGCACGTACCTTTCAAAAAACTACACGGTAAGATACTTGCGAAACATTAACTCTACCATGCGCTACGACGTAGTGTCCGTGCTGCCCGAATCTTATCCCGCATCTGCGAACGATGCCGCAAAAGACAAAGGATTACCCGGAAATTTTTCTCCGGCGATAATCAACCTCGCTAAAAGCCTTACCACGGGCAATACTCAACGACAAGCCATAACCACCATCTTTAACTACCTCCACAACGGCCGCTTCAGGTACGCACTGGATAAGCTGCCTGTTTCGTCAAAGCCTCTCGAAGAATTTCTCTTCAAGTCCAGGTATGGCAATTGCGAGTACTTCGCTTCCGCCATGGCGGTAATGCTTCGTTCCATAGAAATTCCGGCCAGACTGGTGGGCGGTT
>JADFXJ010000090.1 GCA_015233615.1 Nitrospirota bacterium | reverse complement strand
ATTTAAAAGTTATACATTGGAACCGCTGGCTGTCTTTATATAGCGGGATAAAAGCTGAAAAGATAATCGACAGGCCACTGTTAGACTTTTTCCCAAATTTAAATACCCCGCAATTTTTAAGGAATTGCAATACGGTATTGACATTTGGCAACGTTATCTTCCTTTCACAGAAACTCCATCATTTTTTATTCCCATTTAAGCCAACCTGTTTTATAGATTCTACGTTTGAATACATGCAACAGAGCTGCACTATGGGACCGATTCGTGCGGATGACTTCTCTATTGAATATATCTACCTCCTGGTACAGGACGTTACGGAAATAGTCGCATATGAGAAAAAACTGAAAAACATGATTATCGTGGATAATCTGACAGGAATTTATAACCGCAGATTTCTGGATTTCTGTATTAAAGAAGAACTCGAAAAACACAAAAGATACTCCAAACCTCTATCCCTGATTATGTTTGACATAGACCATTTCAAAAATGTTAACGATGAGTTCGGACATCAGTGCGGCGATAATGTTTTAAAATCTATAACGTCGATAGTGAGTAAAACTCTTAGAAGCGCCGACATACTTGCCCGATATGGTGGTGAGGAGTTTTGTTGCCTGCTTCCAGAAACGAATCTTCAGAGCGGCATCGTCGTAGCACAACGCCTGAGGGAGGCTATTTCCGGGCAAGAAACAATATGCGCCGATTTCTCGATAAAAGTAACGGCAAGCCTTGGAGTCTCATCAGTGGACGAGGATATCGATTCTCCGCAAAAACTGCTGGACGGTGCCGATAAAGCTCTTTATGCGGCCAAAAGACAAGGACGTAATAAAGTTATGCCGCCTGAGTAGTATATTTTTTCATATTGTTCAATTTATTCCCCTGCTTTGACGAATTTCGCATTATTTCGGATGTTTCCGGTGGCGGAGTTTACTCTCTTTAACATTTTTGACTATATCCACTTTCTTTACTATAAAAGTCCTGGCGTAGGGGAACTCGTTGTATTTTTCCTCGAATAGCGAGTGGTCGTAACGGCCAAGAAAAAACATCTGATTGAAATTGGATTCATATGCGTCACGGTCTATCAGGTAAGTGTTCAGAATCTTGTCATTTTCATCGATTACGACTTCCATATAAAGATTGTTGTTGCCAAAAACCGTAGGAAAGTAATCACGTTCGCTTTTGACGACCCCATTTTTTATTATAGATGATTTCTTCAACACAATAACACCGTTGAATTGGCCGTTTGAAAGATCTATGCTCCCGCCATCGCATTGCAAAACATCGTTTATTATTTCGGAACATTTCATTGAGTCATCATAGCCGGCAATTTTACCGGTGTCGGTTTTCTCCGTCCAGGTTCCGATGTAGTAGATCCCTGAAAATACTTTTATCATATTCGATGTAAACAGGAGATAGTTGTTATCATTACGTATCGATACCTTATATTGGTCATTGAAAAAGATATCTTTTTCCCCAACCGTTTCGATACCATTGCCAAACTTTTCTATGAGCGCTACGATTTTGTAAAGTACACTCTGTTTTGGTGAAACGAGACCCCGTGCATAAAGGTATATTTTTGAAGTATTCTGAGCCCCGCCATCTGCTATTGTCTTATAACCGGATAAGTCTTCGATAGCAAATCCTTCGTCCCACCAGGAAAATATAGAGGAATCTTTTTTCAGGTGTCCTTTCAGGTTGTTAATGGCAGCGTGGGTTTTTGTGTCAAAGACCGGCTCGAGTGGAATAGAAAGAGGAATCTTTATAAAAAGTGCCAGAAACAGAATGAAAGGAAAACCATAGATCAGCAAAGCTTTAATTATTCTGTGCTTATCGCTTATATTATCTTCACTTAAGGAGAGGTTTACAGTTGCCGTTATGAACATCCCAAACCCTATGCCTATAAATGGAGTTAAATACATGGCGAATCTATTGCCGCTGGTAAAGGACAAGAAACCTAACGATAAAATAGGGAGAAGAGGCACTAATTCCTTCATTTTGAATATTGCAAAAACCGCAAAAAAGATAAATCCTAATATAGCCAGAGTTCTCGATCCAACCAGTGATGCCAGCACTTCCGAAAAGGGTAGCTTTACCCTCTCATCTATTGTGTTGTATATGTTTGGCTTTTGTATAATGCCAGTCGAAGGTTTTTCTTTCCGCTCGGCAAATGAAGGGGCTTCATGTTTAAAGCGTCCGGGTGTTAACGGTTTAAATTGATGCCTCGACAAATATACATCCGAGAAAGACCTGAAGGTCTCCGTCAGGTTACCAACACTTTTAACCAGATTATAGGGGCTTGCGAAAATGAAGTAAACTATGAGGGATAAAACAATGGTTACCATCGGTTTTCTGAAAAGAACAAGAGACACTAAAAAAATAGCCGCGAAAACTAATAAAAAACCTCTGTGATCGTACCACCAGATGAAAAGGTACATAGACATTCCACATAATAAAGAGTAGAGGATGCTGTTTCTTAACCGATCGCTTTTGCTTGCCAGATATATTAAGAGGGAACACAAAAAAGGAAAAAGCAGATTCAACGAATCCGTGTCTACTCTGCCAATTGAAGTTCTCATGAAATATATGGGGCTGGCTGTAGAAATTAGCACACACATAATTCCTATGGCAGGGAATCCCATCCTGTAGAAGTAAATAATTAGCGGGATCATGAACAGGCTGGATAAGAGGGGTATTATGAAAATCCCTGTTTTGTATATATCCCCGCCAAAAAGTGGAGACAGCCTGGCGAGCAGAAAGCTTAAAGCCGGTATGGGATCCGGTTTAAGGGCAGCACCTTCCGGGAAGTTACGCACTGTCTCGATGCCCCCGGGCATGTACTGCCCATTAGTGTACTCTCTGGCAAACCGTATCCAGTAGTAAGCGTCGGCGGTAGTCATTATTGGCTTGCCGGAGTAGGAATACCGTTCAGAATCCTTCCATCTGGAATATTGGTTCACCCTGATAAACACGGATATGCACAGGCATAGAACGGTGACGGTTATTAATATGGTTTTACTATATTTTGAATGCCACTTAAAAGGAGCGAGAGTTTCTTTCAGAGCTAAGACAAAATCGCTATGCCCGCTCAGGGCAAGGTCTTCAGCCGATTCTTGCCCCTTGGTGGCATCCAATCCATTTCTATGACTCTCTTCCATTGAGTTACAAAAACATAAACTCCTTTTTGCTTTAAGGCGATGATAGCAAAGCCTTTATATACTAAGCTTTTCACACGTATTCTGTCAATGCACTCCCAAACCCCTGTGTTATGCCAGAATTGAGAAATAACACTGCACAGGTAACGCTATAAAATCAGAAATAATTTTTAACATGCGGGCTGATTAATCGTTATTATTTCCGTCGTATGTAGCATATACGAAAGAAATTATTCCCGTTTCGCTGGGATTGGCGTTTTTTTGGGAACGTATAAGCACAGTGTATACGTTACAGAAGGTACAAGCCGTACAGTCACAGCCGAGTTGGGCTCCGGCCTGGCCTGCAATCGATTGTGTATTTATTATTTTCGTATAAACCAGGTAGCTTAGGGCATTTGTACGGGCATCGAGGAATTGCGTGGATATATCGGGAGATGACGAAGCGTCTGTGCTGGTGGCAGCGCTCATTGGTCCGCAGGTAACTTGCCATTGATAGTAAGTTGTTCCACCGGGACACGGTATCCCCGTTACAGGAGTAGCTGCACACGTAGGCGTCGAAAGCTTTGTGGACAAACAAGCCGGAGTATTGGGTGTACCATAATCGGGATTTATACTATTGGTAAATGTATAATTCCTCAAAAGATTCATAGTTAAGTCCGATGTCCCCTTTGCGGCATCGAGTACATTAGTATAACGTTGATACGCACCCGACATCCTCGAGCTTATAGTGGCCATGAAGAGCATGGCACCGCTCAAGGCCAGGCCAAGCAAGGCCATAAGCATCGTTAATACGAGAATAAAACCCTTTTCGTCAGGCTTAAATATTTTAGAAAAAAATCTCATGGCTGATTTTCGTAATTTACCCCTAAAGAGTTTAATTTCAAGTCTATTTTTTGAAGTTTCCACCGGTAATTGGCATAATTGGGCAGTGCAGTAAGATTGTAGGTTTTGAGGGTTATATCGGCGTCGCCTATGGTTATCGAAGTGTTGCTGTACGTAAAGTTCGGGTCCATTTTTCCATCGTGGGTAAGGACGAATGCTTTCACCTGTTTCAGATATTGTCTTATGTGTTGGGCGGTATCCAAATAAGTCATAGGATTAATTGTAGGGTCGGTACACGGGGCCGCCGTGCAGTTGGGATCGCTGGAGGAATTACAAGTTCGGTTATACCTGCACCACGTTAAAGTACCGGTACAACCGGTGCCGATTGTGTCGGTACAATTGGTGTCGATGCCAAGGGCTACCTGGAAATCGATAACACAATCCATAACGGGCTGCTCAGTTCTGGTACCGTTTACCTGTGATAATACACCTCTGTAAAGGGTATAACCTGAGGGATGGCACTGCTGGGGATATGGATGCTGGGGATATGGTGCCGTGCAAGTAGTAGAAGTGATACGGGAACATGCCCTCTGAAGATAGTAATCGACCCGGTTGAATGGCATACGAAGATTGGTGGTGGAATTTACTCCGTATATGATATTGAATTGTCCGGGTGTTGTCGGAACCGGTGAGGGTGCAGCGACAAATGTAAAGCCGCCGTTGAGCAATTGGCGGGTGGAGGATACCATTATCGCCCTGTCGGTGTTTACCGTAAGGTCCCATTTTGTATCGTTCCATACCACGTATTTTCCTGTTGAGTCTAAAAGCGTCCACTTTCTGGAAGTGTCAGACCTGTCTACCAGCAGTGACTTGATGACTAGAACGTCCGAGCCATTGGCATTGGAAGGAGTAAAGTTGGTGTTATGGTCGAGAACTATGGGCCTGGGTTCACAACCCGAAGTGGCAGCGCCCTGGGAGTCGTTGAAACTAGCGGGGTCAGTCGTATACTTGTTAGGCGTGTAGTTAGCCGCATCGGCTGGAGTGTAACCGGCAGGGTACTCTAAATAAGGAATATTGTTAAATGTAACGGCAGAAGACGATAAAGGGGGCGAACACGTTCCATTTGACAATTTGCCTTCCGGCAACCCGTAACCTGCCTCTTCAAGATCGAATCTGAGTAACTCCAGGCTAAGAACGCTTTCCATCTGCGATTCGGTGGACTTGGTTTCCGACTTGAAAGACCGGGCCAGAGTGAGAAAAGAAGCGACAACGGATCCAAGTATGGCCGCCACGATAAACATCGTTACGAGGAGTTCGGCAATCGTGAAACCCCTGTCACCCCGGACCGCTCTTATCAAAAACCGGCTTTTCTTCATTGTTAACCCAGCGGACTTATAGCCGTTTCGATATTGTACGAACCGGTGTACGTCATGCCGTTAAAACACGAGTCAGTAGTGGTTCCGTTTACCTCGCCCTTGAGCTGCCATATTATAGAAACGCTGACGGACGTGCTGGAACCTCTGGGAGTTACGTATCTGCATAAATAGAATTGAACGTCCATATTTCTAAAATGTCTCAGTAAACCACTAGTAATGGGCGCAGGAGTCGAAGTGATGGTATTGCCGGACCGTATGATAATCCTTTGTTTGTCGATATCCTCCTGGCCTATCCTGACGGCTTCGTCTCTTAAATAGTTCTTCATATTGACGGCATTTACGTAAATGATAGTCTGAAGCATTCCAAGCATAACTACCGTCAAAATGACCATCGAAACCAATGCCTCGACTAAGGTAAAACCCTTGCCATCAGAGATGGGGGTATCTATAATACGGTTTAAACCCTTACTTGAAAATACATTCGCCACTGTCGTATACTCCATTAGTGTTTAAATCGCACCATTTCCCCGTTTTTATAGAAGTTGTAGTTACGACCAGACATGAGAACTCCGGATAAGAGGTATCGCTGCAACCCGTTGACATGTCTGCCGCCCTGCAACAGTTCGTAGCCGCGTTGGAACCACAGATTGTGCTCAGATACTGGTCGTTGCAATTGGACACTGAAGAGGAGTCGCAGTTAGGACATGATGCATATATTTCTATAGGGGCACTGTTTGTTGGCGTAGACAAAAAACCCTTGTTATCAAAGGTAATGTCGGTAATTCCGTTCCAGATGCCGCTGTTATACCCTGCGGCCTTCAATGGGGCAAGAGGCAGCAACGTTGTCGTTCTTATCAAGGTAGAGGTGGCTATAACGGAAACGGGGTTACCGGCGTCCGAGTATAAACCGTATGTAGTAAAGAGGAAATTGGCGGACGCTCCGGCATTGTTTAAAAACACTCCAAAGGCCTTCTTTTGCGACATGGCATCCACCCGCATTTCGGACAGGTCCGAATAGAGCTGTTTTATTGACGTTTCCAAGTTATTTTTCGATCTTTGCCCGGTTAACTCGGTTACGAGCAGCGTAACGAGTACACCGAGAATAGCTATAACCACGACCAGTTCTATTAATGTCATGCCTTTGGCGTCATTCGTAAACACGTTACAACCCTCATCTCTCCATCCAGTGTAGTATTTTCCCAAACGCACTCGAAGAATGAGGTACGTAAGGAGTGCTCGATTCTGGAGTTATTCCCTGCATCCAGTCCGTGACGGCACCCAGAGGATTATCCTTCAGCGACTGTTGGTTTGTATCGCTTGAAGTTAACGCATGGAAACCCGAAGATACGGAGATTTTGTTTATGGCGCTCGTCGAAAGCTGCAAAAACAACGCTCCCTGCATATTCTCTACAGGTATTGTGTAGTTATTGGTGGTGGTGCTAGCGACAGGACCGGTGCAGGACCAGTCACTGGTGGCGGTGGCAGAGCATGTGACAGTGCCGGTGGCGGTGACGGAACACGTGCCGGTGCTAGTGTCGGCAATGGTGCCGGTGGCAGGGCACGTGAGTTTGCCGTTCACGGTGCCGTTACCGGCGCAAGTCCAGGTGCCGGTGCCGAGGGAAGGACACGTGATACCGGGTGTTGGGGTACAGGCACCGGTGCAAGTACAAACGCCGGTGCAAATACAATTGCCGGAGACGCAGGAGCAATTGCAACCGGAGTTGCAGTTATCCTGGCCGAAGGCGGGAGCGGCTCCCGTCGCACAGTTAAAGACTACGACTCTCGACCTGCCTCCAAAAGAACATACGTCCGACGTAGGCTGCGTAGTAGAATAGAACACCAGGTTCTCGCCCATAGGAAAAGTAGGGTCGGATATGTTCCTTTCGGTTATATAATTTACGCTGCTGACAGTTTCTCCGCTGTCGAGGGGAAACGTCCAGCCCTTAGGATTCGATCCGGAAGTGAGCAGCGAACTACATATATCGCATTCGCTTGTGCCCGATGCGGGAGTCGAAGTACAACAACCGTTATCGTCGCAGTTAAAGGGAGAGGAGTACAAAGAGTCCCCCGAAAGGGTAGTCGATCCGGTGGAATTGGTTACCGAATACGCATCCAGCGCCTTAAAGAATTTTCCCGTCCCTGCGAATGCGTAGTAAGTGCTAAAGCACTTGTCGACTTCCACTTTAGAGGTAACGGGGCCGACAAGATTGAAGTAGCTGCTGTTGTAATTCCAGCAGTTCGACCATGGACTGGAGCATGGGTTTCCACTACACGCGGAACCGGAAGACGTTGGAGGAGTCGTCCCTCCCGTATAAACGGAGATAAGCCCGCCCGTGAACTTAGTCCAGGTAGTGTCAATAGCCTTAGTGTAGCCGAATATGACGTAATCGGTATTCTTGTCGCCGTCTACATCCACTCCGTTAGTAAACAACCTTCCGCCGTAGGCAAGGGGAATGCCCGTGTCGTACTTATAAACACCGCCACTACTGCCGGAAGCACCTGTATTTATCGTGAAGTCGGGGTTTAAAGCCAAAACGAAAGTCTTCAGATTTTGATAAGAATAGCCCGTATACGTTTGCGGTCCGGAGAGAAACATAACCATTAAACTTCCACTTCTGCTTATAACCGCAGGGCCGGAATATGAGAAACCCAGTTCCGGATGGGAAAATTCCCACAATAGAGTCGGCGCCGTCGGATTGGTAACGTCTAAGGCGAAATATGAGGACAGGCCTACGCATCTGCTCATAGGAGACGTGGTATCGGTACGGTTGGCTGTGGAACACGTATCCGAAGGGGGAGTATATGCCTCCGAACCGGCGGGACAGGTACCGCTAGATGCACAACCACAGGCCCCTCCCAAACGCATACCGCCTATAAGCACAAATTTAGTCAGCGTAGAACCTGCAGGCGTATATGAATATATATAAGGCTTGAGATCGTTAAAGTAGATGTGGCAGCCGGTGTTCGGTGAATATGAAGGGTCGGCCAGATAACGCAGATAGGGCAAAGAGTTCCTCGGAATGAAGCCCCATAATTCGGAGCCGAGATTCGTGCCGCTCAATTGCTCTACCTCACCCGTACCCAGCGCGTTACTGGTAAGCTTACCCGTCTTAAAGGCGTGCAGCAGCCCATCGTTGGCACCTACATAGGTCACGTAATAGTCGGCATTGCCATTGTTGGAAGCAGGAACGTATTGTTGCAGAAGAGGAGTCGAGTAAATAATATCGCCGAGTTTCCACACGTTGAGCGTGCTGAAGCCCTGATTTGCGGTAGTCCTGTTTCTAAGTCCGGCCTTATCGACTCCCCTCACGTAATCGACTATATCGTTGATGGTTGTCCCGGACGGACCAACAGCCACAGTGCTTGTTCCGGACGCACCGCCCATGTAAGTGGAGAAATCGCCGGAATTCGTCGTATTGAACAGCTCCAGTCCGTTTCCGGTTGCGTTGGTTACATAAACGTTCCTCGATGCGGCCGTCGTATGGTACAGGTCGTAAAAGCTACCGCTATAACTAGTAGATGTGCTGTTGAGACCCGATGGGGCACGGCTGTTTCCTCCCGCCTCCCAAATAGTGTTGAGGGTATCGAAAGTCTCGGTGGCATTGCCCGAAGGCGTACTCAGTGTACCGCAACCGGTAGTGTCGGTATAAAGTTGTATGCTGGTGTTGTTGTTCTGAGTTTGAAACTGTATAACGTCGTCGTTAGTGAGGTTCAATTTGAAATCGTTAACCGTGTCTTCACGTATTTCCTGGGCCTGTTTGGTGTTATAAAACCACAGATTATTGAGATAGCCAACCCAGGAAAGCTCGGTGTTGCCGGTAAAGAATTTGCTTGGGTAAAAAACGACCTGCAAAATATTGGCGCCCGACTGTGTTCTCTGGGAAAGAACCGTTGCGGCTGTACCGGAGGAGCCTTGTTTCAGAATCTTGATGAAGGCCTGTTCTATCGAACTCTCCAGTTTGGACGGGTTTGTAACCGGGAAATAAGTGTCCGGCACACCTGAACCGTTAACGCCGGTGGTCCATTCCGAGGTTAAATCAGGCATATTGTTGCCGTTGCTGTCTACGAAACCGCCCCATTTAGCGGCATACCAGAGAGGATCGTTCAGCAATTTGGTCGCGGAGGCGCTTGTGTTGACTGTATGGGTGAATGAAAGGCTGTTGACACCGCCAGTGAGGGTAGTGCCCGTAGCGTAATCCGTAAACCACTGGCCACAGGATGAGGAATTTAAAAGTGACGTACAGTTGGAAGCCAGATACCTGGGGCCATCGGTAGTCGTACCGCTTATTATGTAGCCCATGTTCATATCGTAGGGAGTGCTGCTGCCGAACATTCTTACGGTAAAAGTAATGGTTGGAGGAGTTGCTGCATTATTTACAACGTAGTAGATGCAGCCGTCCGCATCCATGTCGTAGTCTCCTCCCTGGGGAGAGTCTTCCCAATTGATGTAGTAACTGCCTGCCGCATTGGTAGGCGGGTTTGTACAGATGCTGAAGTTATTGTCCACGATAAAATGAACCAGCGTACATGGATTTCCTATAGTACTATTGTAGCAGGCAGGTATAAAATTAACGGTATATTGGTTAGACGAACCTAATTTAATGGACAAACTGGGAAGATTGGTGCTCATAGCTATGGAATAAGTAGTGACGCTTTGGGAAATGGAATCACCCGTAAGAGCGTTTTGGGGCGTATTGTTGCAGCTTCTCAGGTCCGTGGTGTGTGCCCACCAGGCAAGTCCGGCCATGTAGTACGAACCCTGGAAGTTTGGACCGGTAGGGCAGATTCCCCTTAACGCCGACAAAGAGGTTACGGCTTTATTGGTGCACAAATTGGTGGTTACACCGCTTTGCGTATCGTTAGTTGTCCCGGACTGGCCTATAAAGTAATTCCCCGTTACATTTTCTCCTCCGAGGGTACTTCCGCCTACAATATCGGTCAGAGTGCTTACGTTAATGAAGGAGCCGTTTGTTTTTATATCGGTTGTAAAGGCGCTCCCGAAATTGCTGTTGACCCCGGGAAGCTGGTCGGAGTCAAAGCTTGGAGATACGTCGCTGATAGCCATGATAAACGGCTTGGCACAATATGGATAGGTAGCATATGGGTCTTTCCATGTAACCTTTGTAAGCCCGGTTACAATAGAACTGTCGTCGGCATCGAAAGCGGACGTAGGGGCCGGCGAGGGAGTAGGCGTTGGAGTTGGAGAGGGTGCCGGCGTTGCGCCGGTACATAAGCTCGTGTCTGATGCACCCTTGGGTAAACCCATAAAATATCTCAAAGATTCATAGTATATCTCACCAATTGGATTTCCCCAGTTAACACAGGTACCTGACGCAGACTCGGTAAAACTTTGGTTGCCCCATGAACAATTGTCGGCGGTATTATACGTACCGTCGCCCCAGTTCGTACCATAGGTATACCGATAGATCTTCATTTTGTTTAGCGTGTCGATAATTCCGGGGACTCCGGTGCTTGCAACACAGGCCGTATTGGCGACACCGTTACTGTTTATGCAAAACGTTCCGTCGGTGGTATAGTTTATTTCGTCGGTTATAGGGCCGATGTTTTTGCGCAGCACTCCACCGGATTTATTCTTGATCCAGCTTCCTGTCATAAGGCCGAAATACATTTTCGAGTTCTCACCGTAAGCCTGCAGAAGCCCTATGGGTTTGTAATTGCCGCTGGGATACAACTGGCATCTTTCGCTACCCAATAAGGTCGATACACACACCTGCACCCTCACAGTATAGTCCATGTAATTACCGGTAGCAGCCGGCGGCCTTCTTGAACCGGAAACCTCATTCGACCTTGCGCACTGCCATCTCTCGTCTGACGACCAGAATGGATAAGAACCGTCCGCCACTCTCATGGAGGGCCCGGCCGTGGTAGCGCCAATCGTAGTGTTACAGAAAGAAACGCTCGCGTGGTTCGTCAAAGGAGTTAATTGGCTTATCGTTGGATCCGAGCCGCCTGGAGTATATACCTTCACCCAGCTATGGGCATCCTGCGGAAGAAATTGTCTTTCCAGAATTGTCGAACTCGCAGTATCCGTTGACCTGTAACCACCATAAAGTACCTTTCTGAGAACGTCCATTCGTGACATGGTAACCCAGTTCAGGAAATTCCCGCTCCATTGGCCGCTGCAGGTAGCAGGAGACGTCGACGATACGGAGGACGGTGCGAATGTGTTTGCACTGTAAGAATAACATTTGTCAGGGTCGAAATAGCCATAATACCGAATGCTTTGCTTGTACTGCAGGTCGATTGTTCCGTCTTCATCTATATCGCTATAATCATTGTATGCCTTATAGTTGTTCTTGTGGTCTTTTGACATAACTAGCATAAGAAGAGGTGGAACGTTTGCGGCCATAAAAGGAGGCGTAGAGGCACCGCTGCAATAGTTGGCCATTGCCGCATTGGTTGGAGGTACGGATGTAGTCGTGGTAGAGGTCGTCGAAGTCGTGGTCGATGACACTGCCGAAGTCGTAGTGGAGGACCTTGCCGTAGTAGTAGTTGAAGATACAGCCGTAGTCGTGGTTGAGGATCTCGCCGTAGTCGTGGTTGAAGATGCAACCGTAGTCGTAGTTGAAGACCTTGCCGTAGATGTGGTTGAAGATATACCGGTAGTAGTCGTAGTTGACGATCTTGCCGTAGACGTGGTCGAAGACACTGCCGTAGTTGTAGTCGAGGACACTGCCGTAGTCGTGGTCGAAGACCTTGCCGTAGACGTGGTCGAGGACACTGCCGTAGAAGTAGTTGATGACACCGTCGGTGGATTAAAACTAGCCGTTACGCAATAAGAGTTGTTATTTGCGTAATTTGTCTTACGGCATGTTCCGGTTCCGGAACAGTTTGTCGTCTGGCAGGTGTTGTTTCCATCGCAGGTATTTGACGAACCGGAACATAAAAACCAACCGGCAAAGGTGCCGGAGGTCGGCGATGCGGTCAGCGTTACATCTGTTGTAGCACCGCTGTTGGAATATTGAAAGCAGTAGGCACTGTGAGTGTTGCCCGCACAACAGGACGCACAGAGAGTGCAGGAGGACTCCGTGCTGGAGCCGTTGTTAGGCGTTTGGCTTACGGTACCGCTTCCGCTTCCCGTTGTACACACGTCCACCGTCCAGTGGGCCTCGGCGAGCGGGGCCATAAAAACCAGAAATACCATTGATAGCAGCAGGCTTGCCAGAGCGGGCTCTTTTCTGACGCCGGGGAAGGATTTAAAAAAAAGCAGCCTAAAGATATATTTTTTATTCGTAAACATCTTCAACTCCTTTTCAACGGTAAATTTATCTATAAAAACGTCTTCACTTTTTCCCTGATAACCTTCGTCAAAATATCGTATACAGAATATTATACTATACCACGAATAGCTTTACAAATGTCCATCCGTTTTTCCAACCCTGACCTGATTTTTCAACCATAACCGTGCTGAAAAAAGGTGGTATACGGCGGTTTCAGGCCATACACCGGAAATATGTTACCGGTATTGATCATATTATAGGGAAGGTGAAGCAAGAAAAATGTCATCCGGATGACATTTCATAAAATTTTTTGTTTTATACTTGTGGGGATTGGGGGAAAATATCTGCTTTTGGCCCGGATTAACCGGATTTTCAAGACCTGCTCCCTTTATCTCCTATCGATAAGTGTATTTTTATCGCCTTTTCAATTTCTATTATGACATATTCGCTCAGAGTGCTTATATGCTTTCTAAGTCGTGCTTTGTCAACGGCCCTCATTTGAGATACTTTTATTTTAGAATCAAAATCCAATCCGCTATCTTCTTTTTTTACGAAAACTTCAAAAGGGTAAATGTTTTCAATTTTGGATGAAAATGGTATCACCATTACAGTTTTTAAATATTTGTTAGCTTCATTACACGAAATAATAACCGCCGGTCTCGTCTTTTTGATTTCAACACCTAATGAAGGATTAAAATCTACGATATATATATCGCCTCTAATCATTCCGATATCCCATCGGTTACCGTGTCTTCCCATTCCTTATAGCACTCGTAGTCCTCCAGGGCTGCTTGTTTGTAAGCCATTTCTAATTGTTTTTTTGAGCGTTCTTTCTCTTCCGCTTCCTTCTTTGCCGTTAAAGCATCGGCTATGTATGCTGATTTGTTCTTTACACCCGATAATATTTGGGCTACATCGTAAGGTAAAGTTATGTTCATACGTACTGTATTCATATACACCTCATAAACGTATTATAGCGTGCATAATACAATATTTTCAATGTTGCAAAAATGTACATCTATGCATAGATCGGCTTTTAAGTCCCTCAACCGCGATATTACTTCCAAAAGCGTCTCGTTGCGCCTTATATACTTGCTTCGGAGCATCTCCTCCTTACCTCAGGTCTTTTATCGAATTCGTTGGACATACATTTACCTTATGTTATACAGGCAGGGCGGATCTTTATTTCCTTTTTAGTCTGTACAGAGCGAAAATCCGGTGTTGTTCGGTATAATAGGAAATCTTTTCGCAGTCGTAAGTGTTAAGAATGTCCTGGCAGAATTTCTTTTGTACCGGGTCGTCCACGTTACACCAGTAGTTATAGTGGAAATAGACGTTTTGGCCGTACCGGTCGAAAAAATAGTTCATCCTGTCAAGGTTATAATTGAGCGTCGAGGTCTGGGCTGCGTTGGCGCCCCAGAGTAAAAACATACTGGGGTTCTGTGTAAGGATTACGGAGTTTTCCTTATCCACCATAGAGAGCATCTTCTTAGCCTGGGAATAGTCGATTCTGCACTCCCACGCCTCCTCTCCCTCTGCCCTTATAGAAGGCAGGTGAACGGAAAAATCGATAAATAATATAATCGCAAACACCGTTAAGGCATATTTAGAAAATTTCGTATCTTTAATAATATTCTCTATGCGGCACAATCCCAGGCCGGCCAATACGGATATTGGCATGTATGAAACCAGGGAGTAACGAACGTCCTGGCCGAAATCGTAGCTGCCGGCATAAAAAGCCAGAAACACACCCCAAAGCAACAAAAACCACGTTACGGTTACCAGTCTTTCCTTCAGGAAATCCCTTTTGTAAAATATCCCGATTGCGGACAAAATAGTAAACACCGTGGGAAATCTCCTGTTGTCCAAATAAAAGATAGCGTTACTACTCAAATTTTTCAACATAAAAGAGAGAGATAACTTGTCTCCGCTAGCCCCCCAACTCTCGCTCCTTACCGAATAAAGCTGTAACACGTGGGCAAGAACCAGCATCAGGGACAACAACATAAACCAGTAAAACGCCTTGCTTTTGAGGATTTTCCCGTCATAAAGTAATATCGATAACAGCATGGCCGGCAATATCAGAACCGACTCGAATCTGAACTGTAAAGAAAAAGGCAGTACGGCCGAAAGTAAAAAAAGCGCCCTTGTGTTCCTTTCTTTGAGGAAATGAAGTAACGCAAGGAGAGCCATACCGGTAAACAGGGCTGTCGAGGGCTCTACGGCGGTCGTATTGCCCCAAATAATGTTGTGCGGAATCAAAACGTATATTAAGGCGGAAAACAGAGACGTTCGAATATCCCCGAACAAATGATGGCTTATCAGAAATACTACGACTGCCGACATACAGAAAAAAAGGTTGTTCAGGAGAAAACCCAGGTCTTCGGAATTGCCGGCCAATCTAAAAACCATGCCCAGGATAAACGGATAGGCATAGGGTTGTTTGTTGAATTCGTCGGCTGCACACTTATAAACCCCGTAGGTGTTGTCTCCGTCGTTACACATGCTCGCTTTACCCAGGTACCCCATATTCTGCCCTATATTCAGATAAATGTTCTCGTCAAAAAATATCCGGTGCACCTTCGGGGCGATAAAAAAAGCGGAGGTAAAGGCGAATAATATAATGGCGGCCAGACAGTACTTATGCGGCTTTTCCATGGTGGTAAACAATGAATAAAGAGTTTTGAAATTAACTGAAAGGGCAATCAAAATCAAGGCGAAATTGATTTCGAGCCAAAGGGGGATCAGCCTGACCAGATGCAGCCTGATGACGGAGGGGTCAAATGCGGTTACATAAACTATGAAGGCTGCCGCAACCACCGAAAAAGCTAATAATATAATAAACCAAACCTTTAATGAGCCATTTTCCATTTTGGGGGGGAAGGAGGCGCTTTCGGTGGGCGAGGCGCTTTCCGAACTTTTAGTATTCATTAAAAGCGCCTCATCGAGAATCCCTTTCCACCAGATAGTTTCCTATGGCCAGACAGGCACCGGGCCATATTCCATTTCCACTTTGTGCGGTGGCCGCGGCCTCTGCGCGGAGGGGCATGCTTTCGTTGTTTGTATCGATAAAGGTTTTCACCGCATCCTCCGGAGTACAGACCAGTGGCTCGCCGTGAAGATTGAAACTGGTATTGAGAACGATTCCCCTGCCGAGGATTTTTTTCACCTCAACCAGGAGTTTATAAAACAACCCGTCCATTTCGCCCACCGCCTGTGGCCGGCACGTGCCGTTGAGGCTGGTTACGCCTTTCATTTCGGGCCCCACACCTGGGTTTACCCTGTAGCCTCTGGTCATAAACCTGTCAAAGAAAGGTTCGGCACTTTCCGGCGAAGTCTTTTTACCCGAAAGCGACTCCTTAAGGAAGTAGTAAAAATCCTCTTCCAATATGGAAGGGCAAAAGGGCTGGTACCAGACTCTCATTTTCAGTCTCAGGTTGAGGTGGTTTTTAATGTCTTCGGAATTCGCAATCGCCAGGATGCTTCTTTTGCCAAGGGCTCTCGGACCGTATTCCATTCTCCCCTGAAACCAAAATACTATCTGTCCACGGGCTATCAATCCGGCCGCCCCGGCGATTAAGTCCTCTATGTTTTCGTATCTCCTGTATTTGAGCAGGCGCTTATATTTGTTCAATACTTCGACAACGTGGTCTTCACCGAAGTCCAGCCCGAAGAAAACGTCTTTGAAACCATACCGGGATATTTTGTTTAAATCATAGTTGGCAGCCATAGCCGCTCCGAGGGCAAGTCCGCCGTCTCCCATGTGGGGAAAGATGAAGCTTTTTGAAACCTCTTTCAGTTCATCCACGAGCATATTGACCTTGATATTTGAAAACAAGCCGCCCGACAATGCCACCTTGTCGCATTTCGTAGCTTCAAGGGCGTTTCGGACAAGTGCCACCACCTTCACTTCAAGCATTCTCTGTGCCATAAAAGCAAACTGCTCGGAAGGATACCGCCACAGAATTTTTTTCAATTGTTCATACATTTGGAGAGAGCCGTACTTAGCGGACACGTTTAGTCCGTCTATGCGGAAGAAACCCATAAGTGGATTTTTATCGTCCTCCACGGGATATGCATAGTCGGCAAGAGCCATCACCTTTCCCTCGTCTTCGAGCTCTCTCATGTTCAGCAGATTCGTAACGTGTTCGAAAAATATTCCAAAGGAGTTTCTACCGCCAATCGTAGCAACCTCGCCAAGCTTTCCCTCATACAATACACTAACGCTTCCGGAGAGCCCGTCTCCGATGCCGTCGAGTGTGAGGACGAGACATCTGTCAA
>JADFXJ010000005.1 GCA_015233615.1 Nitrospirota bacterium | reverse complement strand
GCCTGTTGAGGCGTTCTATATTAACCCGTATCTCCGTCGCCTGAAACGGTACCGGATACACGTCTACGATTTCGGACACCGATGCCTCCGGGCACAACTCCACCAGCATGCCGGTGGCTCTATCGAGGGCCTTTACGCACCCTTCCACGTCAACCCCCCGCTCGAAACGGTACGAAGACTCGGATCGGAGGTTAAGTGCCTTGGCAGTCCTGCGCACGCTTGCAGGAGAGAAACACGCGCTTTCGAGAAAGATTTCGGTGGTGGAATCGGTGACCTCCGTGTTTTGCCCTCCCATTACACCGGCGACGGCTATGGGTCTTTCGGCATCCCATATGAGAAGGGTACCGGCGGCTACTTCACGCTCTACGCCGTCCAGCGTGGTAATCTTTACGGCGGAGTTCGCCGATTCTACCTTTATAGTGTCGCCTTTTAACCTCGATGAGTCGAAGGCGTGCAGGGGTTGTCCGGTTTCGAGCATCACGTAGTTGGTGACGTCCACCACGTTGTTTATGGGGCGTATGCCGGAGTGGGTCAGCCGCAGCCTGATCCACTCCGGCGACGGGGCAACTTTAACGCCCTTCATGGCCCTGCCGGTATACCTCGCGCATAGGGCCGGACTGTTTATTTCAACGTTAAAGCCGGTGGAACAGGTACCGCTTCTCCCAAACGAAGACTTGTGGTTTAAAATCGAGAGAGTTGTTACGGCGTTTAATGCCTCAAAGGGAATGGGCCTTCCAAGTATGGCGGAGAGTTCCCTTGCCAGACCCGTCACGCTCAGACAATCGGGGCGGTTGGGCGTCACGTTGACGTCGAGAACTACACCATGCGGGCCTTCCTCCATGGATTCGATTTCCAACCCTGCCATGGTAAGGAGATCGCTTATTTCAGCGGGTGTTTCTTTTATAGATATAAAGTCGGTTAACCATTCGAAAACTAGAAGCATACGGGTTTCCTTATAGAATTGTAACTACTCAAATGTCTGAACTGTGATTTCAATGATTTCTTGATTTACTATGATTAATAATGTGGAAAGCATATATTTTTATTTATCATAGCTTTCATTTAATCATTATTAATCACAGTTCAAGACAATTATCTGCTGCATTTCTGCTATTGAAACACCCACTTTTTAACACTAACCTGCGTAGTTACATAAAGTTAAGATATAATCACGATAAAGTCGCGATAAAGCCAAGGCACAATCACGGCAAATCCAAGATAAAGCTACGGTAAAGCCACAATAAATCCACGGCAAAATCAAAACTGCCTTAAAAACCGCAGATCGTTTTCGAAAAAGAGCCGAATGTCGTCGATTCCGAACTTGAGCATCGTAATGCGCTCCACTCCCAAACCGAAGGCAAAGCCCGTGTACGCGTCCGGGTCATATCCGGCCATCTCAAAAACCCTCGGGTTTACCATACCAGCGCCGAGTATTTCGAGCCAGCCCGTCCCTTTGCACACGCGGCACCCCTTTTGCGCGCAAAATATGCAGCCAATGTCAACTTCGGTGGAAGGCTCCGTAAAGGGGAAAAAACTCGGCCTGAAGCGCACCGGGGCATTGCTGGAAAAGATGAGGCGCAAAAACGTGGACAGGATGGCTTTCAGGTTCGCAAAAGATACGTCGGTGTCCACCATGAGACCCTCCACCTGGTGAAAAAGCGGGGTGTGCGTGACGTCGGAATCGCAGCGGTAGACCTTCCCCGGAGCTATGATACTCAACGGCGGACGCTGCCTCTCCATGGTGTGTATCTGAACGGGGGACGTGTGTGTTCTCAGCACCATCTCGTCGTCTGCGCTGACGGTGCTATCAGAGCCCATGTTACCGGTGCCCAGGCTGACGGTGCCCGGGCTGACGGTGCCTATGCAGCCGCAATCTATGCGACATGGATCTTCGTAACCGGAATCTACGTAAAAGGTATCCTGCATGTCTCTGGCGGGGTGGCTTTTGGGAATGTTCAGAGCCTCGAAGTTGTAATAATCGGTCTCCACCTCAGGACCTTCTTCGATGGAAAACCCCATGGAAGTGAATATGTCGATTATCTCCCCAAGCACGATGCTCACGGGGTGTCTTCCGCCAAGCCGGCGGTAATAACCCGGCAGCGACACGTCTATCAGGGAAGCGGAGAGCTTCTTACTTATCTCTTTTTCGCGCAGCAAGACTTCCGATTCTTTTACTTTTTCCTCTATGAACCGCTTGTCTTCGTTTATGGCCTTGCCTGCGGCGGAGCGCTCTTCCCTGGCAAGGGTGGCCATACACTTGAGAGCCAGGGTGATGAGGCCGTTACTGCCAAGGTAACGTGACCTCAGAGCAGATAGCTCGTTAGTGCTACCCACACTCCGGAGCTCTAGTGCAAAGTTGTCTTTTTGCGAAACGTATGCGCTCATCTTCCTTATTAAATGTCATTGCCGCGAAAGCGGGAATCCATTTCCTTTAGTGCTATTTATGCTCATTTTGAGTGAAGTCGCCCACGTCAAAGCCCATTAGGGCAGAGCGGGATTATGCCGTCCGGGCCGTCCGTTCAATTTGGGCCATTTGGGCCTTCACGATGTTTACGATATCGTAAAATGCCTTCAGGTCATTGTAAGCCAAATCCGCGAGAGCCTTCCTGTCCAGCGCGACGTTACATTTCTTCAGATACCCCATAAACTCGCTGTATTTCATATCCATAGCTCTAAGGGCCGCGTTTATCCTTATTATCCATAGTCTCCTGAACACGCGTTTACGATCCTTCCTGTCGATGTAGGCATGCTGCAGCGCGTGATCGACGGCCTCGGACGCTACGCGGTAGAGCTTACTGCGCCCTCCGTAGTACCCTTTGGCCTTCTTTAAAAGCTTATTGTGTCTCTGTTTTGTCTTAAACCCACCTTTTGCTCTAGGCATTTATTACATCCTCCTAAATACGGCTTTTATATGCTTTAATAATACTTTATACGGCTTTATACAGCTTTTTTCTTCGCACCCTACCCTTCCAGGGATAAAATAAAGCCTTACGTTATGGCCTTATATGGCAGGGTCTTCTATGGCCCGAAAAAAAACACCGGGCTGCATAAACGTCATAGATATGGTATCAGCTTTGCTATGTTCTTATGATCAGCCTTGTTCACGAGAGTCGCAGTTCTCAGGCGGCGAGTCCTTTTCGAGGGCTTGCTCGTAAGAAGGTGGCTCTTGAAAGCCTTGTTTCTCTTTATTTTGCCGGTGCCGGTCTTTTTAAACCTTTTTGCGGCACCTCTGTGGGTCTTTATCTTTGGCATTAACAACCTCCGTCAGTCCTAATGGTAAAAGAAATATCGTCAGCCTGCTGATACTCCTATAAGGGTATTTACAGGCAATCAAGTATTATAAAAAAAATACGAACAATTGGCAAGAAAAACTTTTTACAAAAAATCCCCGCTTAATATTTCATTACTTAATGCTTAACATAATGCTTCATTTGGGCTCCATCAGAAGGCTAAATCTTAAAATGGGAATTCGCAGAAAACCCGAAAGACAATCCAAAAGAAAAAGACAATCCAAATCGGGCCAAATCGGGCCAAATCGGGGACATTGTCCAGCCTGAAACAGTTTCCGGTCTGGAACAATTATAGCCCCATCTTCAAGTTCCCGATTAAAATCCGGTTTTTCATTTTTCAGGCTTGCCAGACAGGCGCCCGCACTCCATGGCAAAGTAAGGCTATCTACGATTTAGGGGCTACCACCATGATTATACTCTTGCCCTCGAGCTTGGGCTTCACCTCTACGGTGTAATTACCCTCGAGCTTTTCCGAGATTTTTTCGAAAACGGCTATTCCATGCTCAGGCCGCACTATCTCCCTACCCCTGAAAAACATGGATATCTTGGCCTTGTCGCCGTCGTTCAGAAAATCTATAACCTGGTTTATCTTTCTTTCGAGGTCATGCTCGGAAATCCTGGGCCGGATTTTGACCTCCTTTACGTCGATGGTCTTCCTGTGGGTATGCTTCTTACTGACCTGGTATTTGTATTTGCCGAAATCCATGATCCGGCATACCGGAGGGCTTGCTCCCGGTGCCACCTCTACGAGGTCCAACCCCTTTTCGATGGCTTCTCTAAGCGCGTCTCTCGTGTTCATTACCCCTAACTGTTTGCCCTCTACGTCGATTAGTCTAACCTGGGGGACTTTGATCTGATCGTTTATTCTAATTTTTTTGTTTATAACCACACCTCCATGTTATTTTGTTTCGCCTTTGTCTTGCCAGGGGCGTTATCCTGCCCCGGCTATCGCCTTGCCTTTGGCGTTATCTTGCCAGCGACACTATGCCTTGCCGTCTATCTCCTCTTTGAGAAACGCCATCAGCTCTTCTTTACCGGCAAAGCTCAGGTTGTCTCCGTTTCTCTTCCTTACCGTTATGCAACCCGTATCCGCTTCCTTGTCTCCAAGTAACAGGGCGTAGGGTATCTTCATCAGGGACGTTTGTCTTATTTTGTACCCGATCTTGTCGTTTCCGAAGTCGTTTTCAACCCTTATCCCCCCTCTCCTGAGGAACTTCGATAAGTCTCCGGCTGCGTCCGCGTGCCTTTCGGAGATTGTCAGCACCGCTACCTGCACGGGTGCCAGCCATAGCGGGAAAGCGCCGCCATAGTGCTCTATCAGGACGCCGAAAAAGCGCTCGAGAGAGCCCATTAACGCACGGTGAATCATGATTGGCATGTGCTCCCTGTCGTCGGAGCCACGATAGCTGACGTCAAAACGCTCGGGAAGGTTGAAATCTACCTGTACCGTGCTGCACTGCCACTGCCTGTTGAGGGAATCTTTTACCTTTATGTCTATTTTGGGGCCGTAAAACACACCCTCTCCGGGGTCTATCTCGTACTTCAGCTTTATAGACTCGAGTGCCTTTTTAAGGGCGTTCGTGGCTATCTCCCAGTTTTCGAGACTCCCTACGAATTTATCCGGTCTGGTGGAAAGATAAACGTCGAAATTCTCAAATCCAAAAGTCTTCAGCACAAAAAGTGTGAAGTCCAGAACGCTCATGATCTCGTCTTCTATCTGGTCGATACGGCAAAATATGTGTGCGTCGTCCTGTGTAAACCCGCGTACCCGCATCAGCCCGTGAAGCACTCCGGAACGCTCGAACCTGTAAACGGTGCCGAGTTCGGCGTACCTTACGGGAAGCTCGCGGTAGCTCCTGAGGGCGCTCTTGTATATGGCTATGTGAAAGGGGCAGTTCATCGGCTTTATCTCGTAATCGGCGCCCTCAACCTCCATGGGGGAGTACATGTTGTCCCTGTAAAAGTCCAGGTGCCCGCTCCTTTCCCACAGGTTTATTTTGGCTATGTGAGGGGTGTAGAGTAATTTATAGTCGGCCTTGATATGTTCTTCCCGCCAGAAATCCTCGATAGTCTTCCTGATCATGGCGCCGTTTGGGTGCCAGAGTATAAGACCCGAGCCAATGTCTTCGCTTATGCTGAAGAGGTCGAGTTCCTTGCCGAGTCTCCTGTGATCGCGCCTCTTCACTTCTTCCAGGTAGGCCAGGAAATTGTTCAGCTCGGCGTCGGTACCAAAAGCGGTGCCATATATACGCTGAAGCATCTTGTTCTTTTCGTCGCCTCTCCAATAGGCTCCCGCCGTCTTGAGAAGCTTGAACGACCCTATCATACCCGTAGATGGCACGTGAGGGCCACGGCACAAGTCCACAAACCCACCTTCCTCATAGAGGCTCACCTCGTCGTCCTTTATCCCTTCGATTATCTCCACCTTGTAGAGCTCGCCCATATTCCTGAACAGACCGACGGCCTCCTCCTTCGACACTACCTTTCTGACGAAGGGTGAGTTTTGTTTTATTATCCGGCGCATTTGCTTTTCAATAGCGGCAAGGTCATCGGGAGTAAAAGGAGTCTCCACGTCGAAATCATAATAAAAACCGTCCTCCGTAGCCGGTCCTATGGTAACCCTGGCATTGGGGAAAAGCTCTTTCACGGCATGGGCCATTATATGGGAAGTACTATGGCGGTATATGTCCAGTCCATCCTTAGAGTTCAAAGTAACGGGCCTTATTTCGGCGTTTTTATTAAGGCTGCTAACTGCGTTTAAGTCCACGTATTGCGAATCTACTTTCAGAGCGAGGGCTTTCATCTTCTTAAGCCTTCTGAGGGCATCCACTGCATTAGCTTCTATCACTTCATCGTCTACGTTGATTCTAATGGTTCAGCCTCCTGTTTTAGGTTAATATGCTTACGAGGTTATAATAACTGATTGTCTATGTATATTTCAATATCTTTCCATAGGGCAAACGCATTTTCCTGAAGAACCTGCCTCCGGACGGAGCATTGCCTGTCTTATTCCACCCAAGCGGCACAGCCCGATTTATACTTACCGGCGTGGAACCAACGTTCGATAACTATAACCGGTAACCATAAAATGTGTATTTACCTGACGCTAAATCATCGGCATTGAAAATCGATATACCGATTGCCTCAGGCAACCCGACATAGCTTGCAAAACCAGGGGCCCGATTAAAGCAAAAATGACGGGCAAAACCGGAATATTTAAAAATATTTTGGATTTTTTTTAAATATTTCGAAAATATTTCGAAATATTGCCAATTTGTATCCTATCTGTAACCTACCTGGGTGTATACTAAATTGAAACAGGGTTTTGTTTTCCTGTCTTTGGACAAATACGATTAGGTATCGAGGGAGGTAACAGTATGAACGAAAATAACGAGACTAAAGAAGCCTATATTTCAGACATCGACGTTAATGATATAAAAAAGTCCATCTCCGTTCTGTGCGTCGAAGACGAAACGATAATCATGGATAGCCTGGAACTGGTTTTAAAGAGGCGTTTTGACAAGATATACACGGCTTCCAATGGCAAGGAAGGCCTCGATATATTTAAGAACAACCCTGTTGACATAGTTATAACCGACATATTGATGCCCGTAATGGACGGCGTCGAGATGACCCATCAGATAAAGGAAATCCGGCAAGACACGCCTATTATCGTCCTGAGTGCCTTTAACGAGGAGCCATTCCTCAAGAAGATGAACGACCTCGGTATCTACGGTTATATAACCAAGCCCTTTAACCGCAAGGACTTGTTTAATACTATCAATATTGTAGCGACAGACGTTTACAAACAGAAGAACGCCATTATCGACTCATAAGCATCATCTAAAAAATGTCAACACTTGACGAGCCACCATTGGAGCCCGTCCTGAAACTTGACGATGACACCCTCAGTTCATCGGATATGAGGCTCATCCTGTTAAGATCATCCATTAACTCATCGGCCAGATTTCCCATATCGGAGACTACTATCGAAGTCTTATCCGTGTTTGATGAAACCCTGTCGGATAGCTCAAGCTGCTTATTGACCGACTTCTGTATCTGATCTATCTGAGCCTGAGTATTTTTAGAGGCTTCTACTATAGTTACCAGGGAATTGCCCACGTCCTTAATATACTCGGTAGCTTTCGATACCCCTCCGTAGGCATCAGCCATCGACTTTGTGGTCTTTTGCGAGTCCTTCTGCACCAGCTTTATCTTGCCCGAAATGTCGGCGGTCTGCGTCATCGTCTTTTCGGCGAGCTTCCTCACCTCGTCCGCAACGACCGCAAATCCCCTTCCCTGCTCCCCGGCCCTGGCTGCCTCTATCGCAGCATTGAGGGCAAGGAGATTCGTCTGATCGGCTATCTCGTTAATAACCGTTACCACGTTGCCGATTTCGGCAACGCTCTTGTCGAGATTGCCGACCATATCCGCAAGTTCCTCCGTGGAAGAATGCACCAGGTTTATTACGTTTATTGCACCATCCGAGACGTCCTTACCCTTATTCGCATGTTCCATGGTTTTTAAGGACGCGGCGGCTACCGTTGCAATGTCGCTGGCTATGTCGTTAAACGTGGCGATCAGCGTCATAGAGTCGGCGGAGGACTGCGACGCCTGTTCGGATATGTTTTCGGCTCCCAGCCTGGTCTTCTCGGCCTTTGACCTCAATATCTTTTCGGTGTTCAGAGAAAGCGAGTCAGCTAAACTCAATATCGCATTCAGAGCGTTACTAAACGAGTGTACCATCGCGTTCATACCCCGTGAGAGTATCCCTATTTCATCGTTGCCGTAAATCTCGATATTTACAGTCAGATCACCGTCCGAGATTTCCTTTACCTTACTGGTAAGTGCGGTTAATGGTTTGTGGGTTATTCTTACGATTACGTAAACTGCTCCACTTACACACAGGACGCCCAAAATCCCCAGGCATATAAATAAGAACTCAAGGTACTTTATCCTCTCCGCCGTTTTGCTTAGAGGTACCCTTATGCTGACAACGCCTAGAACATCGCCTTCCCTCACGCAATGGCACGTGAGACAGTTCCTGCCCATGACGTTTTGTCCGGCTACGTAAGGATAAACACCCCGAATCGAAGCGCCTTCGACGATCACCCGCTCTTTGCCGGTACGCATTACCTCCCTCTCCGTGTCGTCCTCAGGATAATCCCCGGGCTTTCCCTTCCCAAAGGATGCATCTATCGCCTCACTTCTGACAACCCTCAGGTCTATCACGTTTTTCAATTGCTGCAAAAACGGCTCCTTCGCCTCCTTAAAATTGCCTGCCACCATCATGGACGTAATGGCGTCCAAAACAGTGTTCCTGTAACCCGTTATGGCACCATTTTTTATTTCCTCCACGACTATGCTCCTGGTCAAAACGTCTACTATCCATGTGTTAATGACTACGCCTAACACTACTATAAGCATTATGGGCACACACGTTTTCATACCTAAAGACCAATTACTGATTTTCATTACTTTCATTGCCTTAACTCCTCCTCTGTCGCCGTTAGTATTCCACTTTGTCCCACATGTCACGGTTAAATACATAAACCCTGTTTCGGCCGTCTTCTTTTGCCTTGTAGAGGACGGTATCCGCATACTTGACGCATTGCCAGAACTTGTCGGCATTATTCGGGTATTCGCTTACGCCTATACTAATAGTTTTCTTGAGTACCCCGCCGGGAAACTCTATAGTCTCCTCCTGTATCCTCTGGCGCATCTTCTCCGCCACGTCTAAAGACCTGCCCTCGGTTACGTCTACGAGGAGCGCTATTATTTCCTCTCCACCGTACCTCACCACAATGTCGGCATCCCTTACCGAGTTCTTTATGATGGAGGATATCTTTTCAAGCACCTTGTCACCAACGTCGTGTCCATAAGTGTCGTTTACCTGCTTGAAGAAGTCTATGTCTATCATCAAAATGCCAAGGACGGTGTTTCTCCTCAACGTTTGTGAGCAGATCTTAAGGTATATTTCGTCGAGGAATCTTCTGTTGTAAAGTCCCGTAAGCGCATCCACCAGAGATTGTTTCCTTAACAACTCCATGAACGTCTTCGCTTCGATTACCGAATCGCTTTCCTGAATGAAGCTCTTGACGTAGGGTATGGCATCACGCACGGAGTCCGATTCCGCCCTGTCGTAGATTATCTGCACCACGTCGCCTACCTGCCCGCCTATGAAGATGGGTATGCAGAAGTAGTTGAGCTGCCCGGTAAGACTTTCCCTGGTATATGCGAAACTCGGACAAATCAGCGGAAAATCCCGTGAGTCCACAAAATTACCAGTCCTTTTGGCCCGGCACTCGTCCGCGTTACTCTTTATCGCCATGTTACACCAGCAGACCTCGCTGTCCGTATTTACTTGTTCCCGTTCCATGCTCTTCAACGTTCCCTCATTAGGGCAGGATACGCTGATACTCTGAATAGTATTTTTCTGGCTGTCTACCTCATATATCGAGTACTTATCGATCCCCATCTCTTCGATGGTCTGCTCCAGCCTCATGAATACTTCGTTCTTTCGGGAATCTTTTTCTATGGTACGTTTATACTTGTATATCTTGACGAGCATGTCCACCGTCCTGGCGGTGTCTTTCAGGGCGTTACCGCTTTCTTCCATCCGGTGGCCTATAAGCAGGGAAACTTTATTGCTCACGGCAGACAGGGTTTTTGACAGGTTGTCGGTCATGGCGTTAAATCCGCCGGCCACGTCCCCGGCCTCGTCTATGAGGTTTACGATAATTTTTTCACTGAAATCACCATCCTCGACCTTCTGGAATCCGTGGTTTAGTTTCTGAAAAAGACTGGTGTATGGCTTAAAGAAGACGTATATCATATACAGTGTACCTATGGAAAAGACCAGGGACACAATGAGCATGTAAGAGACGGAGGATATGCCTTTTTGCCTCTGGGCACTCAGGTCCATGACCAGGCTTACCGCTCCCAACACGTCACCATCTTTTGCGCTGTGGCAGTTCAAACACTTTACACTCTCATTGGCGGTGGCCTTGTAAGGTATTACGAGAGAGTACTCGACGCGGGCTAAATCCTCATTCAGGGAAGCATTTATCTTGCCGGTCTGAAGTACCTCCGCTTCCAGAGAGGTTTTTATATGATTTATGTTCTTTTGCCCTCCGAATTGGTTAATCACCGTAGCCCCTCTCAGAATGTTTACATCCTTCAAACCGTGGGCTGACTTTATCCTGTCTATGAATATGTCCCGTCTGTCATAGACCCCGAGAATCATGAAAGAAGTAATCGTATCCCTGATAAGTTCGGCAACGGTTAAAGCCTTCTCCTTCGTGCTCTCCAGGCTAAAGCTGCGAAAGCTAAGGAAGACAATCCCCTGCATGATAATCGAAAGGAGGATAAACGACAAGACTATACGTATCAATATTTTTGTCTTGATTGACTTTACTTTCCGCATATATCCGTCACCGTATCCTCTTTAAATTTCATGGTAAACATCGACAATAACTTACCTATGTTACCCTGTACTCATCATTACGGATCTGCTTGTGCTTCTAATCCTGTAATCCTTCCTCCTGAGATAAGATGCCCAACAACTCACCGATATGTGTAAAGTTGCTCTCTTTACTGGTAGATACACTTTTCAGCACGCCAACTAATTCATTATCGTTTCGCCTATAAATTTTCAATACGTATGTTTGCACCTGTAATCTCTCTGGCATTATTTTACATACTCACTTGACAAAATTATATATTTTTATAAAGTATACTCGGGCCGGCGTTGCAGATTTGTTACCGATAAGAAAAATTTAACCGGGATACCACTTACAAATCTTAACGACGCTGCCGCATACGGGAAGTTATACTAAATGGCGCTTATAAGAGTCCGCAAGCGGGGATAATTTTCATAATACCTGATTGATTTGTCAAGGTAGATTACGGCTGTGTTGTCTGTTGCCTCGTTTTTTATTTCTCCTTTTAACCGCGCCAATGATAATTTTGAGAAAACCACCGGCTTGCTTAAAAAAAAGGGCCCGGTTCGTTATGCCGGGCCCAAAGAAGGTTTATGACATGAAGCTTTATATACCCTTAAATATCTATAATAATCCCTCCGGATTATTCACTCACAGTTTATTTTTTCCTTGATTTCTCGATTTCCTCCATCTGTCCTCTTGTAAAATATTTACCGCAGCTAGTACAAACGTATTCTCCCCTTAGATGACAAAGGTACATTTGTCTATAAAAACCGGGATGAAGACATACTTTCTCGTCCATGTATTTGTGTACTTTAAACAAACGCTAACCCCTTAATTCTCATATTTCGAATTACATAATCTAATGCACGGATAATTAATCCGTATCTAATATGTCATCCTCGCGAAAGCGGAGATCCACTTCCGTATCTAATACGTCATCCTCGTGAAGCTTGTCCTCGGCTACGACCGGGGAGCTGGGATCCACCTCCGTACTCTATATCAGGAATTCTGAATAATTTTATGAAATAACGGCTCGAAATAATTACCTATCTGTTTGCGAAAAGATTTAAATATCGTTTTAACGAACAGATTTGTAGCTCTTAATTGCGGCATCTCTGCAACCGCATCGATGATCATCAACTCATCCACAAGATCCTCTCTGCAGAGTCTTTTCGAACCTTCCAGCATACTAATCGATGGGCATAAGCTCGTCCACGCTATTAATAACGTTATGTATAAAGATTCGACACCATCCTCGGATGCCATTTTGCTCTTTGCATAAATATGCTTAATAAAACCCGGTTCCGTGAAAATCTTCTTTTTATCCTCCGTCCTGCTTCTTTTTAAGAATTGGGCGGCACTTTCATACTTGTCTTCTTCGTCGATGACCATATGATGAAAATCGCACATCGTGCAATCTCTTAGTTTCTGAGCTATCATACCTTTAGGTTTACCACCACAAAGAGTACCTGCTATAGCCCAACATGCCCGTCCACCATTCTTCCCCCCATGAAACCCATCGAGAATAGACTCAGACGCCGTCGGACATACGCCAAATTCCATATTACTGCCACCAATTTCTCTGCCACAGTTATGAAATTCCCAACAATTTACCTTATTAGCCAAACCTTCTTACCTCCGGTTCCGTAATGTTTAATCCTAAAATTTATTTAATCCTAAAAACGACAGTTAGCAAAATATCTTAATCTGCGAGTTGCCCTGGAAATCCCCGGGCATCCCTGAAAAGGAAGCCCGGGAAACAAACCCTACAGACAAGCTACGAGGTATAATAATAAATGAACTTTTATTTACAATATTATTATACTTATTGTCAGATTTTCCTCTTTATGTGTTGAGCTATTTCACGCCCATTCTCAACGATATAGGATACGAATACTTTGTCGCCTACCTTAAAATCATTCAATGGAGTGCCCGAGCAATCGAATCCAACCTCAATCTCTTTATTCTGTACAACCAGTACCCCTTTTGTTTTATCGATGTTGTGAATTGTTCCCGTGATTTCCCTCTTTTCCTGATTACCCAATTTCACCACGGAAGTGGCCTGTGCTCTTGTACCTTCTACAGAGTACTCTACCTTTACCGAATCCCCCTGGTGTACTTCCTTAATCATGGAACCATTGCAGTCAAAACCAACCTCTATTTTTTGGTCTTTTACTGAAAACATGCCTTTTTCCTTGTCGATAGACTCGACTACCCCGGTTATCGACGCACCATAAGAAACCCCTGCCAACATAAATACAGCCAGTAAGCTTAAAACTAGTACCTTCTTCATTTAGAACCTCCATAGTTGTGATTGTTTCAAGAACGCCCAGATTAAAATAATCTATATACGTTCATATTTGAAGCTTGTTATATTGCCATTTATCGAATTCTTTCTAATAATTGGATTCTTTCTTGTAATCGGATTCTTTCTTAATGATTTTCAATCAGGCACTGTTGAAAGTTTTTTGTTAAATGTGCCATAAAAATCACTCCTCTTTGAATATCCGGATCTCTCATAACGGAAATAATACTTCTTAATCCGGTTTTTGGTGGTGATGCACCGAAGTGATCTATAGTGCTAAAAACACATTTGCTCATACTTTTTAACGTGTCCACGATTCGTGGTGCCATTAATTCCTCCGCAATCGAAGCGAAAGCCGACACAACTCTTTTAACCATATCATCGGTTAAAGCACTATGCAAAAAAGAAAGTATATCGGAAAGCTCTATCAGCACTTTTAGTGCTCCGGATTGTTGCAAATACTTCAGGCCCTTAATAGATTCCGTTATCGACGGATCTGCAGATTCACACGCAATGCCGTATAGATTGTTAACCATGCCGGCAGTATGCGTAACCATGCCGTCCGAAACGGAGTTAATAACAAAGGATAAGCTATCGAATATACCGAGTAATTGTTTAATATCTACAGAATCCTTCAACTTCTTAATGTCACCGGAAACTTCGTCCAGCCCCGAACTTTGCAAGTTTAAAAGAATCGTCTTTAAGTCATCTATTTTATTAATTAAATCTCTACATTCCAGCATATTCGAAGCATTATCGACATCTGCGGCGCATGGCGATAATTCCGGTTTATTAATCGTAGCCGTATCGTTCACCTTATATATCCTCCTCGTATTGTTTTAATACCACGCATAACTTCATGCTTAATATTATGCTTAATGCCGTGCCAGATAAACATGCAATTTTCACAATGTGCCAATTTTTACAATGATCCCTTCACGGTTGACCAGTACAACTGATTGTATGTTAACTTCATCCAATGAAGCATTTTCGAAGGTGCCGTTGGCTTGGGTGGAGTATTATAGTCGAACCAAATATAACTGGCTGCGTCAAATCCGCTTTCGATAAAGCATAAGACTTTGCCATTATATTGCCTTAAAGAAAATCCGGTCGAGATTCGTGACGTTATTATTTCGGCGATAACCTCCGATTCGAAGTGTGCCGTGGAACCAGCCTTGCTTATGGGAATATTGGTTGTATCTCCGACGACAAAAACATCCTCGTATTTATCGTTATTCAGATTAACCTTATCGGTTGGAACCCAGCCGTCTTTTCCAATCCCCGATGTTTCTATCACTTGTGAGCCTTTATGAGGTGGTATCGCGATTAACAGATCATAATCCACCTGGGTATCTTCCATGGAATATACTACTTTTTTGTCGGGATCCACTCTTTCCATGTTGAAAAACGTCTCGTATTTGATGCTTTTCCTTTCGAATTCCTGGACGGCCCAGTTACTTACAGGTTCAAGTGCGTGGACTCTATTTATCGGATACGTGTAGTATATTTCCGTTTTATTAAGAATTCCCTTTTGCCTGAAATAATCGTATAGCATGAAGGTCATCTCAAGAGGCGCGACGGGACACTTGTGAGGAACACCCACCGATATAACGACCTTACCTCCTTCGAATCTTGCTAGGCTATCGCGAAGCTTCTTTGCTTCGTCCAAAGTGTAAAACGTGTGTGCTCCTTCTGCCAGGCCGGGAATTAGTTCGGGCACCGTTCTTGAACCCGTAGCTATGACGAGATAATCATAATTGAAATTATGGCCGGTCTCCGTAGTGATCTTTTTATTATCCCTGTCGATATTTAATACGGAGTCAATAAGTACGTTAACTAATGGATCGACTAAACCTCTCTGGTTCCTGACAATATCCTCCGGCTGCATCCTGTCAAAAACGACGTATAACAATCCAGGCTGATATATATGGTAGGGTTTATCGGTTATCATATCTATTACAATTTTCCCGCCGCTTATTTGACTGCGTAAATTCCTTGCCAGCAAATTAGCAACAATCGTTCCTCCCGTGCCACCACCCACAATCACTATCTTCTTAGCCATTATTCACACTCTCCAGGTATTTTATCGTTATTTCACTTTTTTTACGACGATTCTCCAATGGCTGGTGACTTCTTCTATGCCAATAAGCATCTGGCCAACCTTGTCGAGCCATGAAGGGACGTCGTTTATAGAACCTCTTTCCGATGATAACACTTCGATAACCGTACCCACTTTTGACGATTTGACTGCCCTGATTAACTCCATAAGCGGTCCCGGACATGCACTGCCTCTTGCATCGATTGATTGGTCGATTGAAACATTCTCCATAAACGTAATCTCCTGAACAGGTTATTTAAGTTGCAATGCAACTATTTTTATAATATCAGATATGTATCATATCAATGTATAGTATCAGGATCTTCATCATAACCCTTCATCCTTATATAGGATGTTCCACAACTCATCGATATCTGTAAAGCTACTCTCTTTACTGGTAGATACATCTTTCAATACACCGACCAATTCAACCTCGTTTCGCCGATAGATTCTCAATACGTATGTTTGTACTTGTAATATCACAATCATTAACCTGACTCATTGCTATAATTGTTATAGTATATATTAACCAGAGTTGCAGATTTGTTACCGATAATAAAATAATTATTCGAATGAGCGTTTATCATCTTATAACCTTTCACCTCAAACAGATATTCCGCAACTCATCGATGTATGTATAGTTACTTTATTTATTGATAGATACCTCTTACAATACATCGGCTAATTCACTCCTATTCCGTCGATAAATTCTCAATACGTATGTTTGCACTTGTAATATCATGATCACTAAACTAACATGATATTGTAATTATTAGAGCATTTGGAGTATATAGTAACCAGCGTTGCAGATTTGTTACCGATAAGAAAAAATTTATTACTTTTATGAACCCAATCTGGCATAATGCCAGGTTGCATTCGAAAGCGTAAAGGACAGACAAAAGATTACCACGAAAAGCACGAACAAAAGCAAGAACAAAGACAAGAACAAAGGCAAGAAAAAGTACAGAAGCGCATTGTCCTTTTTCGTGTTTTTCGTGCCTTTTTTCGTGCCTTTCGTGTTAATCTTTTGTCTGTCCTTGTCCTTTGCTCGTTTGACCGCAACCTGGCATAAACCGTTCGATTGGCGGGGCATTGACAGTTGCAATTGACGGTTGCAGGTAAGTCTCTGTCTACGAAGGGGTGTGGGTGCCGGAAAAAGATAAACCGACAATATTATTGCTGTTTTTCAGTATATACGTACGGATTTCCTCAGTTGCCGGAGACGGTTTGACTCCAAACGTGGACAATAATACGTTTCTGCACACATTATATATAGAGAGTGCTTCGGCATTTTGTCCTAGTTTTTGATGGCACGCCATAATCCGTTGATAAAATTGCTCATTCAAATTGTCTATTTCTATGGCATTTCGATAACATTCTATGGCATTTTCCCATTTTTCCGAACACTCGAACCAGTATCCCAACTTTAAACCACCCTGAATGAATTTGCCCTTTAATCTTTCTCTCATCAGGATTGACCAGCTTTCATCTGTTTCGTTTGGAAGGAAATCTCCCTTATAAAGATGAAATAGCTTTCCAAATAAATATCTTACATGTTCCTCACTGGTTCGACTATCGTTTTGGCTATCGTTTCGACTATCGTTTTGCCTGCCATTATAAGTGGCATCCAGATAAATATTATCGATTTCCCCGATAACGTTATCAAATGCCCATATATCGACCCAGCAGAATTTTGGATTAAGCGTTACACGCCTGTCCGCGTATGTTATAACGTCATTTTCACCCAATAATTTACGTAAACGATGAAGGGTGCTGCGAAACGTTATACTTGCCGCGTCGCTATCCGAATCGGCCCATAGTTTACCGGTAATCATCACCGCGTCAACTTCTTTACCACCACAGGCGATAACTGCCTTCAGCATTTCGAGGGGCTTGTCCTGGGTCTTGCCCGTAAAGCTGACAGTCTTGCCGTCTTTTTCTATCAGGAATCCTCCAAGAGTGTATATTTTGAGCGGATAGGGCCAGTCGTCGCAGAGGCGGTTGCCGGGTGTGAGATTGTTGAGTCTGATTATCTCCTTTATATAATCGGTTTCTATCTTTCTATCGATTGCCGCCCTGCATAACCTCTCCATAGAACTTTGCATAAAAAACATAAACCTCAATCCGGATGCCTTGCACATTGCGATGCCGTTTGTGAGTTTATAGGAGAATTGTTCTTTGTCGTTTTCATATAGGGCTATCAGCGCTTCGACAAAAGTGCATAAGTACGTAAACAAAGAGCTGCCTGTGGCAGTGACGATATTCAGGCTTCCGGCTATATGGCTCCGTGCGTCCGCAAAATGGCCCGTCTCTGCAAGTATGTACGCAAAGGTGTATTCATAAATCCCATGAATGAAGATGCAGCCGGATTCCTCCGCGAGTTTTACCGCCAGAGCACCGTGTTGTCCGGCGGAGGCAAAATCCCCCCGGCTAAGGGCTTCCAGTGACGCAGTATGGCGATAATACATCATGTCTATATATTGTGCGGCGTTCACGAAACGGGTGATTTTCCGCAGGTACGCTCCTGCCGCTTCGCTTTCGCCAATAGCAAGGCAGTGGTAGAGTGCGGTATGAAACAACATAAGATCCATCCCGTGTTCTCCCGATTCTTCGGCGAGCTTCAATCCCTTTTCGATGGACTTAAGCGCCGGTTCGTGATCAGCGGTATCAACCATATACAACGCCTCCGACCTGAGAAACATTATTTGCGGCAATGCGTGTTCTTTCATTTTTCCGACGATTGGCGAAAGTGCCTCGACGAAAATGCCGGCTTTAATAATCCTGCCCATCCAGTGATGGTACATGATAAGGCTATGGCCGAGAGCCATGCGCTGTACGTGGTTTTGTGAATTCCACATTATTTTTTCCGCTTCACCCAGCCAGTAGGATATATCCCGATGGCCTGGCCGTTGAAATAAAAGCGCAGTAAATATGCTTACCGTTACACGTTCTCTGATCATACCGGAGGCCGACGGCACCGCCGGAGTCGCTGACCCGTCCACCCGGGTCGCCGACCTTTTAGAAAGCTCTTCGAACTCAACGATCCAGTAATCGAGAGGGTGGAAATCTTTCCATTCGTACACGAAGGAATCCACAATGGCGCAAAACGTTAAAAGCATTCCGTCCGTGTCCTCCAGCGACTTGAATTTCACGTAAGCGCTTTCCAGAATTTCGCGGGCATCAGCGGGATTTGCCGATAACAGATGCATTCCTTTCCAGTGGAGCAGCCATGGCCGGTTCCGTAGAAACTCATCCGGTATGGACGAAAACCAATTATCCAGAATGCCCCTCCTTCCACCGGCAATCATGGACGGAGCGTTCTTAAGGATTATATTTCCCAGTTTTTCCACGTTTGCCGTTTCCATGCACAGCCGGGCGCCGTCCCCGACGTATCCGTTTTCTTCCAGAATATCGGCGGCCAGAGACATTATTTCGTTTTGGCGTTGTCCGAAATGGTTTCTTGCGCGGGCCAGCAGGAATTCCCTGAAGAGCCCGTGGTACTGAAACATGGGGCCACCCTGCGTTAACTTTTCCGTAAGAAAGTACTGTTGGGGCTTCGCAGATAATATTTTGCGGCATATTTCGCAACCCGTTAATTTCTCCGCCATCGAAACGTCGAACTCCGGCAGGTATGAAGTCTTAAGAAGGAACTCCCGCGTTTCGCCCCCGGCTCTTTCTAATATCTCCCTGGCAAAATAATCGAAGATCATATCTTTCGTAACCGAATCTTCGAATCGGGCAATGGTGCCCGCCAAAAATCCCCCTTCGATTGCCAATATCAAACCCGCCACCCAGCCTCCCGTCTTTTCGTGCAACTCCCTGACGACTCCCTCAGGCACTTCGCGTTGGACGCTAATCTTTACCAGCTCAAAAGTTTCCTCTATGGTAAAGACCAGGTCGTCCCACCCGATGAAGTGCATGTCCTGGTTTATTCTCAGCCGGGTAAATTCCACCGGTGGTTGTCCCCTGCTCGTTATGATGGCGTTTATCCCTTCGGGCATTAAGAAAAGCCCCCTGCCGATAACGTCGTGGACGGGTGAACCGGCGGGAACGTCCTGGTAATTGTCCAATACCATTATTAAAGGGGAGAGCTTTCCGGTATGGCCGGCCAGTGCGGCAAACAGCCTTTCGAAGTACATAGTCGCGAAGGATGGCACGTTATCGATGTATTCTTTCGTGAATTCGGGTAATACTATTTTCGTATGGAGAGATAACGTTTTTACGGCCAGGTTCATATAGTGGAAAAACGTAGCGGCGTCTACGTCGGCTTCGTCCAGATGATACCAGAGACAGGAAGCTCTGCGGCTTTCGATGTAGCTTGCGGCAAGTGTGGTTTTCCCGGCCCCCCCCGGTGCGCTCACCCATAGAACGCGCCTTTGCAGGGCCAGGTCGATAGATTTAAAACAGTCATTACGCTCTATTACCTTTTGTATCGACGGAGCGGTTATTTTCGATAAGGCTGCGTGCGGCATTTTGTTTTTAAGTTCCTGCTCCTTCGCTATCGGGTATGCCACGGCGGCAGGCAGCGTCGAAACCCGGACTTAAAATATGCCCGCGGAGGGCTTCCATTTCACGGGACAGGTTAATACCAAATGACATGAGCAGTATTTTTTTGCAAGTATTATAGACTGACAGCGCCTCTTCGTGTAAACCGGCCCGGATATAACACGACATCATGCGCCGGTAGCATTCCTCCCGCAAGTTATCTATGGCCGCAGCCGCCTTGTAACATTCTATGCTTTTATCCCATCTTTTTATGTTCTCGTAGAATTCTCCCACATTATAGCAGAAACGGATAAATTTGTCCTTCAGATGTTCTCTCAGGTAGGTGGACCACGTCTGGCTTTGTTGACCTGAAAGAAAGTCACCATTATACAAGCCTGAGGCCCTTTCATATAAACGCGAGACACTCCGCTCGATACGGTGTAATGCCTCAGCGTGACCGACGTCGGTCAGGCCATCGGTTTGTCCGTTTAATACACGTCCCAATTCGTCCATAATATCCTGCAACGACCACACGTCAAGCCAGAGATAATCGCCATTGATGGATATCAGTCCTCCCGATACGACAATGGCGTCGTTGTCGTCGTTGTCGTCACTTAGCATCTTACGAAGACGGGACAGGTTTGTGCGAAAAGATACGTCCGCCAGGTCGCCGTCCGCCTCCGGCCAGAGTGAGTCCGACAACTGTTCCATACGTACGTCCTTTCCTCCAAAGGCAATAATCGCCTTCAGCATTTCCAGAGGTTTTTGCCGGGTTCTGCCCTTGAAGATAACGGTATTGCCGTTTTTTTCTATCACGAATTTTCCGAGAGTGTACACCTTTAAATGATACGACCATTCCCCGTAAATCTGGTTGCCGGGTGTAAGGTTATTGAGCCTTATTATCTCCGTTACGTAACCGGTTTCAATTTTTTCATCCAGGGCCGCCTTGCATAAACGCGTTAAGGGACTTCGAAAGTAAAACATGAACTTCATTCCGGAGGCCTTGCTCATAGCGATGCCTGCTTTGGCCTTTTCGACAAATTGTTCTCTGTCGTTCTTATAAAGAGCTATCAAAGCTTCGAGAAGCGTGCAGCTATATAATGGAAGCGTACTGTTTGCCTCCGTGCCGATGCGGATGCTCCGGGCCATATGGTATCTGGCTCTGTCAAGCTCTCCCGCCTCTGCCAACATGTACGCAAGTACGTATGTCCAGATACCAAGAAGCAGGTAGCAGCCTGATTTTTCCTGGAGCTTTACGGCTATTTCCCCGTGTTCGACGGCGGAAAGGTAATCCCCATGGCTAAAGTCGACGAGTGAGACCACGTGATGATAATAAATGATGTCGTAACATTGCACGCAGTCCATGGAATTGGTGATTTTCGATGAGTAAGCTTCAGCAGCTCCACTTTCGCCAATAGCAAGGGAATTGAGTATGCCCACACTAAAAAACATAAGATCCAGCACGTGCACTCCCGATTCATCGGCAAGTTTAAGGCCCTCGCCTATGATCTTCGACGCCGTCGGACTTTGAGAGGTATAATACATGTAAAGCGCCTTCGCCATGAGAAACATTAATCCCGGCAAAGTATGTTCCTTTATTTTCGTTGCAATCGGCGACAGGGCTTCTACGATGACACCGGCCTTAAAGATCTTGCCCGTCCAGAGATAGTAAAGAACAAGGTTGTGGCCGATAGACATACGCTGTAGATTATTTTGGGAATCCCACGTTACTTTTTCCGCCTCCGCCGTCCAATAAGCCATATCCGGGTGGCCCGGCCGGCGAAATAAAAGCGCCGCAAATATGCTCGCAGTTACACGTTCTCTAATCTCGACGGAGGAAAACGGACTGAGAGTTTCAACCACTGCCGACGGAGGTGCCACCACTGTAGTTAGGGTTGCTAACCCTTTAGAAAGCTCTTCGAACTCATCGATCCAATAATCGAGAGGGTGGAAATCTTTCCATTGGTAGACGAAGGAATCCACGATGGCGCAAAAGGTTAAAAGCATGCCCTCCGTATCGTTTAGCGACTTGAATTTCCCGTAAGCCGCAGCCAGTATTTCGCGGGAATCTTCGGGGTCCGACGATAACCCGTGCATCCCCTTCCAGTAGAGCAGCCATGGCCGGTCCCGCAGGAACTCCTCCGGTAAGGATGCAAACCAATTATCCAGAACGCCCCTCCTCCCGCCGGCAATCATGGACGGAGCGTTCTTAAGTATTAAATGTCCCAGTTTTTCCACGTTAGCCGTTTCCATGCACAGCCGTGCGCACTCTTCGGTATATCCGTGTTCCTCCAGAATATCGGCGGCCAGGCGTATTATTTCGCTTTCACGTTCCCTGAAATAATCTTTTGCGCGGTTCCTTAGGAATTTCATGAAAAGCGAGTGGTATCTGAATATGAGACCGCTCCTTGTCAGCTTTTCCGTAAGAAAATACTGGCGATGTTTGAGCGCCGATATGTTTTGGCATACCTTGCCGTCGGTTAACTTCCCGGCCATGGAAACGCCAAATTCCGGCAGATATGAAGTCTTAAGCAAAAATTCCTGAATCTCACTTTCGGTCCTCTCAAATATTTCTCTTGCAAAATAATCGAATATCACCTCCGTCGTACCTGCACCTTCGAACCGGGGAATTGAGCTCACCAGGCTTCCCCCTTCGATTGCCAATATCAAACCTGCAACCCAGCCGCCCGTCTTTTCATGCAACGCCCTGACGACTCCCTCGGGCACTTCGTACTGCGTGCAGATCTTTACCAGCTCCGAGGTTTCCTCCAGGGTAAAAACAAAAAAGTCCCAACCGAAGAATTGCATAAAACGGGTTTGTCTCAGGCCGGTAAACTCCGGCGGCGGTACTCCCCTGCTCGTTATGATAGCGTTTATCCCTTCGGGCATTAAGGAAAGCCCCTTGCCGACAATGTCGTGCACCGGCGAACCGGCAGGAACGTCCTGGTAATTGTCGAACACTATTATTAAGGGAAACTGATTGCCGGTATATCCAGCCAGTGTGGCAAATAACCTTCCGAAGTACCTGGCCGTGAAGGATGGTATGTTATTCAGGTGTTCTTTCGTAAATTCGGGTAATACCATTTTAGTCTGAAGAGACAGCGTTTTTACGGCCAGGCTCATATATTGGAAAAACGTGGCGGCGTCGACGTCGGTTTCGTCCAGATGATACCAGATGCAGGAAGTCCGGCTGAACCTGAGGTAGCTTGCAACCAGCGTGGTTTTTCCTGAACCAGCCGGAGCGTTAAGCCAAAGAATACGCCTTTGCAAAGCCCGGTCAATAGTCTGAAAACACACGTTGCGCTCTACGACTCTCTGCAAGCGGGGAGCGGTTATTTTCGATAATGTTACCATCTGCATCAAGTTTTTTAAAACTCCGGAAACGCAAAAACTTTATAGTTATTCGGTTAAACAAGCCGCAGTACAAGGTGCTTGCCCGGTATTTACTTAAACAAGCCACTGATGACCTTTAAATACTCCAGATTGGACTCGCCGCCTGCCGGACGATTAAATCATAGCTCCGGCATACAAACGTTGTCAATCGAAATTTTCAGAAATGTTCGGAGATTTATGATATTGGACAAACCCAAAAAGTGAAAGCCGGCACTAAAGTCGAAAAACTCTTGACACTATCGGCATTATCGTATAATCTATACTAAAAAGGCTGATACCGGAAAGGTAATTACGTGGAATGGAAATTCACACCGATACAAGTACTTGCTAAAGAGGTAGAGTATGATATCGAAGAGTACAAGGGTGACCTCCGGAAAGAGGTTAGCGCTACTTTGTCCACTTTTAACATGGACGAGGCCACAGTTAACTTCTACTGCGACTTCGTCTTCATACTTTTTTACTGGATAGCCACAAACCAGAGCATACTCACTTACAAGACACTCCTTGAAGAGCGCATACCGGACACTTCGCCTATCAAGAGCACTATGACCGATATCGAATTCCTCGTCTCCCTCCAAAAAGACAACGAAGAACTCATCGATATGCTAAGAACGATACTTGCCAACCTTTCCATGGATTACCTCGCCAGGGGCCTGGACATAGACGAAGCGAAAAAGGCACTGTACGAGTGTGTAGGCTTTGCCAGGAAATAAGACACCCCTACCCTTTGCCCTAACGGCCCCATACGCAATCTCAGAGGAGTTCCTTGCCGACTGAAAAGAGCAATATCGCCCGCAGCGCCTTTACCATGTCCGTGGCCACGTTCATAAGCCGCATAGTGGGATTCGTAAGGGAAATGATAGTAGCGAGTTTCCTGGGGGCATCGGGCTTATCGGACTCCTTCTTCGTGGCCTTCAGGATACCCAACCTCCTCAGGGAGTTGTTTGCGGAGGGCTCTATGTCATCAGGCCTGATACCGGTGCTCTCCGAGTACAGGACTACGAAGGGAGAGGAGGAGACACGACGCCTCGTGGGGGTAACACTTTCCTTTATACTCGTATTCATTGGCCTGGCCTGCCTGGTGGGTTTAATCCTGGCCTCCCCCATTGTCAGGGCTATAGCACCGGGGTTCCTGTCCGATCCCGTCAAATTTCGAACCACCGTCACCCTTACCAGAGTCATGTTTCCCTTTCTTCTGTTTGTCTCCCTCTCGGCCCTGGCCATGGGAGCCCTTAACGCAAAGAAAGTGTTTTTCGTACCTGCAATGGCGTCCACCTGGTTTAACGTGGCCGTCATTACCACCATACTGGCACTTAGCAGAATCGTTAACAATACCGTCCTGGTAGTAGCCATAGGAGTGACATTCGGCGGTTGTTTCCAGTTTTTTTCCCAGGTCGGGGCGTTTCGTAAAAACGGCTACTCCCTGATGCCGGTTTTCGACTTCGGCCATCCGGGGTTAAAAAAGATAGGCCTGCTAATCCTGCCTGCCATGGCAGGCACAGCAGTGGCCCAGGTAAACATATTCATAAGCACCATTTTGGCTTCGTATCTGCCGGCGGGAAGTATCACCTACCTGTTCTACGCCATGAGGCTGGTCCAGTTCCCAGTCGGGGTTTTTGGCGTGGCCATGGGGATGGCCGTGATACCGTCTCTGTCCGAACATGCCGCAAAGAAAGACTTCGACTCTTTAAGCCGGGACTTCTCCTTTTCACTGAAACTCCTTTTCGCCATAACCTTGCCTTCCATGGTGGGTCTTATGGCCCTGGCTGAGCCGATTATAAGCACTCTGTTTCAACGGGGCCGCTTCGACTACGAAGCAGTCAGGGGGACGATGTATGCGCATCTGTGTTACTGCCTTGGCATTTGGGCCATGGTAGGGGTGAGAGTGGTGGCCTCTACCTTCTATTCTCTCCAGGATACGAAGACGCCGGTAAAGATGGCGGTTGTGGCTGTTACTATAAACGTCCTGCTCAGTGCCATACTCATGGTACGTCTGGCCCACGCCGGGCTGGCACTGGCGACATCCATCTCCTCCATGGTAAATTTCCTGGGCCTCTTCTATTTTCTGCGAAAGAAGCTGCGCAAAGTGAGTTTCCGCGACGTAGCCGGCTCTTTCTTCAGGACGCTCCTGGCATCCGCCGCCATGGGTGGAGCAGGCTGGTACTTAGGCAGTCTCAGGTCCTGGAACACGGCGGGACATACCCTTATAAAGTTCCTTTACCTGTTTTCGACGATGGGGCTGTGCGTAGGGATTTACCTGCTGGTATCGGTGGCACTGAAAAGCGAAGAGGTGCATTACATGATAAATACCGCAAAAAGAAAATTTCGGGGGAGAAAATGAAAGATCTTAGAAAAATCGTGCCGGATGAGCTATTTTCATGGATGAGCCGTATACGGCGCACCATACACGAATATCCGGAGCCGGGACAAAAGGAATTCCGCACGAGCGACCTCATATCCACGTGCCTGGACGAACTTGGCATCGACCACTCACGGGGCGTGGGCGGCACGGGTATAGTGGGAAGGATAAGTAATGGCGGCAGCGTTAGTGACAGCGGTGGTATTGGCAGCGGCGGCACGGGCGTTGGCATTGGCAATCGCACGGTGGCGCTTAGGGCCGACATGGACGCCCTCCCCGTATCCGAGGCTACCGATCTGCCATTTTCCTCGAAAAATCCCGGCTTCATGCACGCCTGCGGGCACGACGGACACGTAGCCACGCTTCTGGGCGCGGCCAAATTACTGAAAGATTCTCCACCCGACGGAACCGTGGTACTGCTGTTCCAGCCGGACGAAGAGGGAGAGGGTGGAGCCCAACTCATGATCGCAGACGGTGCTCTAAAAGGCGTGGAAGCCATATTTGCCGCCCACCTGGACAACCGTTTCCAGGTTGGCCAAATCGCCCTGCGCCCCGGGGCAAACACGGCCTACACGGACGCTTTCGACGTGGAGATAACCGGCAAGGGCGGACACGCAGCCAGGCCACAAGAGGCCGTAGACGCACTCCTGCTTGCTTGCCAAATGGCACTGCAGATACAGCTCATCCTCACCAGGGAGCTCGATCCCCTTCAGCCCGCGGTAATAACCATAGGTGAAATCAAAAGCGGTTCGGTTCACAACGCCATCGCCGAAAAGGCGATCATGCGCGGCACTATACGCACCATCGACACCCATACGAGAGACCGAATAGTGGCGCGCCTGAAAGACCTCGCACATGCCCTCGGCGGCCTCTATGGAGCAACCATCCTGGTGAAACACTACTCCGGATACCCGCCCGTAGTAAACACCCGGGCGGAGTACGAGTTAGCCCGCTCTACGGCCGAAGACCTTCTCGGTCGGGAGTGCGTTTTGGACATGAAAGACCCAAGTATGGGCGGCGAGGATTTTGCCTACTACCTGGAGAAAGTGCCGGGGTGTTTTTTCCGCCTGGGAAGCGGTTCTCCTGGCACTCCTTACGTGCCGCTGCATAGCCCGCACTTCGACTTCAATGAGGAAGCCATGCGCATAGGGGCCGCCTTTATGGCCGAACTGGTGAGGGCTTACCTGCAAAGGCCCGCCGTGCCAGGGTAAAGGTCATTGGGGTGAGGGGCTATGTCTTGCCGGGCTGTTGTCGAAGGCAGCGGCGTAGTAATTTCAAAAGTTATCAACGGTTTCCAAATAGACATCAGGGAGATATTCGAGTAAGTTTTAGCCGGCCTTAAACTACATCCTGCGGCTTAACTCTTTTCCTGTCAGTCTTGTCAAAGTCTTTATCAAAACTCACTATTCGTAAATTATATAGTTGTGCAACCGCATATTGGTAAGCATCATCGAAGTCAAGGTTAAATCTTCGGGAAATATCGATAACTTCTGTTAGCTCCGATGTCTGTATAGAGATAACACCTATTCCATCGCTAATCATATCTTCGATAAAAAACTTAAGCACCTCGTGCTTATTTAGCCTGAACAAAATAATCCCTATGGAATGTAATGCGAGATCCGTCATAAACATTTGATCCAACGCTATTGACTGAAAGAATGATTTGACATAAATGGCATCTTCTTGCTCAAGAAGCGCTTCAAGAAAAATATTTGTATCGATAAGGTACACTAGTCGCGCCAATCGGATGCTTTTTTCTGTAATTCAAGTGCCGTATATTGATTTCTGTATTCCTTCAATCCCCCAAACCAGTCTAACTTTAATTGTTTCTTTGGTTTCTTCAATTTCTTATCGATTAAAAAATCAATAAAATCTTCCACTTCCTTCTGAAGGTCATTGGGAAGAAGTCTTATTTTCGCTTCTAAAGATTCCATAAAGGCTCCCGTAAGATTACATTTTAAGGTTATTCCCCCGATATTCTAACATATTTTGATTAATATTGATTGAAATCTTGTTATTTGGCTAATTATTTGTTTAATATAGGTAAAGGAGGGTACTTGCAGATGAGCCAACTTTACGACGTCACTCTTAAAAAAAACGATTAAGAATATACCCAAGCGGTTTCTGAAGATACTTACCGGATTTGAGGAAGGCGTATTTCTTGACACCAACTTCCCTACCGTCCAAAACAGAATACCCGATATAGTGATTAAACTACCCGATATCAGCATTTTTCATTTAGAGCTCCAAGCCGAGAACGAAAATAATATTGACTGGAGGATGCTCGATTATTATTCTCTTATGTATCAAACGCTCGGATTGGTGATCCGCCAAATGTTACTGTATGTCGGGGATGCACCATTAAGGATGGCTAACGGGATTCAACACGTGACACTAATCTACTCGTACACGATTAAAGACATCCGGGATATTGACTGTTCCGATCTGCTCGACGGCAATAATAACCCCGATGACGCTATGCTCTCCATTTTATGCAGGATGAAAGATGCCGTCGCTACGTTAAGGGCTATAAGGGAAAGATTTATGCTATTGCCCGAAAAGGTGCAGAAGGATTACCTGGTGGGTCTAAAAAACCTTGCCAGACTTAGGGGCTTAACATCATTGGTAAAAAAGGAGGTAGAAGATAAAATGCCCGTAACGATTGACATAAGCAACGATGAAACTTACCTTGCCGGAAAACGGGATGGAAAAGAAGAGGGAAAACTGGAAGGCATACTTGAAGGGAAAATGGAAGGCATATTCGAAGGCATCGAGGTCGCGTTGGATATAAAATATGGCGCCGAAGGGCTTTTCCTTATGGACGCCGTTAGGAAAATTGGAAACGTCGAGAAGCTGGAGGCTTTTAAGGAGGCGGTAAGAAAAGCGTCGAGTGTGAATGAATTGATGCGGTTTTTAATGGGTTGATCTCGTATTATGGTGAGGTATATCGCGGCATACCTCAGCATGATGGTTCCCGCTATGACGGACTATTTAAGTACCATCGGGTTCGCAGATAGCCTCTTCGAGTACCTCGATGATATGGTAGATGGGTCTGTCCGTCATTGACTTGCTCAGTTGCAATAAGCAGTTGGGGCAGGATGTGACGATGGCCTCGCAACCGGTATCCTTGAGCTCCCGGGTGGCGGTTTCCAGAATCTTTCCGGACATCTCCTGGAAAAAGAAACTAAAGGTACCGCCAAAGCCGCAACACGTCTGGTTCTTTGGCTCCAGCAGCTCCACTCCGGACCTCTTCAGAAGCTCCCTGGGCTCCATCGTGGCCTTCAGTACGTTGGCCTGGTGGCAGGGGTCGTGGTAGGCCGCTCTTATCTTGATCTCCTTTTTTATGTCTTTAATCTTGTCCTGTAGAAATACGGAGACCTCGAAGACGTTTTCGAGTTTCTTGCCGATTAGTTTCGGGTAATGTTGCTTCAGGTATACGACGCAGGTCGGACACAGAGAGATGATGGCGTCAAGGTTTAGCTTGCTGAAGGTATCGTAGTTCTTCTCTGCATACTCCTTTGCCACATCCTCCATTCCGAGGGAGCGGAAGGGGGCCCCGCAGCAGTTTTCCGGACGGGGAAATACGACCTCGTACTTAAGGGCGTTGAGCACCTTGGTAAGTGACTGGGAGAGCTCCGGGTAGACGTGCTTTACGCTGCAGCCGGAGAAGACTGCCACACGCCCTATCTTTTCCATGGGCTTAAATACGCCGGTCTTTTTGAACTGGTTTTCGTTAAACCCGATGTTGCCGGGGATAAGCTTCTTTTCTCCCATCTTCCTGTTAATATATTTTTGGAAAGGTTTCAGCATCTTCACCGTTAAATCGGTGTTTTTAAAGGCCAGGCGAGTAGCTAACCTGTATATGCCCATCTTTTTGTCGTAACTTTTCAGAAGTGACCTGGCGTGGTAAAAAACCTCTTCGATATCTATGCCGAGAGGACAGCGATTGGTACAGTTGCCACACATTATACAGTTGAAGATCTTTTCGTTGACCTTCCCACCGGGAGCTAATTGGCGATCCGCAAAGGACTTAAGTATCTTTAACCGTCCCCTGGCGTTTTCGGTCTCCCTGTTCGTCGCCTTGTAAGTAGGACATTGGGCGATGCAGCTTCCACACCGCACGCAGAGGTTTATGGCTCTTATAAAATCCTTTTCCTTCATGGCCCGTTAACCCGGTGGGCCCTTTCCTTAATTGCCCCGCTCATTCGAAGTCTACCCTGTCGATTTTAAATTGGCATCGTCATGTTTAATTGCCATCTTTATATTTAATTACCCTGTTCACCTTTAATTGCCCTGTTCATCTTGCCGGATTGGAATCCTTCGAGGTCGAGTGAGACGTAAAGGAAACCTATTTCCCGAAACATCGCGGTTATATCGCCCCTTAAAGCTACACCTGCAGCGCGCTCGATATCTACGGCGGGAAGCTCTATCCTTGCAGTATCCTTTTCCTTCCTTACCCTCAGTACGGTAAATCCCATGTTCCTGAGTATCGACTCTGCCTTGTCCACCATTTTCAGTGCCTCTACGGTTATAGGTTCCCCGTAAGGAAGCCTTGTAGCCAGGCATGGGGCCGACGGAAAGTTCCATGTAGTGAGACCTTTTTCGAAAGACAGGCGTCTGATGTCGTCCTTCGTAAGGCCTGCCTCCCTTAGCGGGCTTATGATGCCGGAGTCGTCATTTGCCTTAAGACCCGGCCTGTAGTCGGAGGGGTCGTCGGCGTTAGTGCCGTCAATGACGCAGGTGAATCCATCCCTGGCAGCGAGTCCGGAGAGCGATCTTATAAGTGCTCTCTTACAGTGGAAGCAACGATCCGGAGAGTTCGATATGAAGTCAACGTTATCCATGACGGGCAGATCTATAATCACGTGCCTCGCGCCAAGCTCAGAGGCCACCTTTTTAGCCATATCTATTTCGAAATCTGCCACGGCGGGGTGTCTTGCCGTAACGGCTAAAGGATCTATACCGGAGTCGCACGCGGCCAGAAGCAAAAAAGAGCTGTCCACACCACCGGAAAAGGCCAGCACTGCGCCTTTCAGGGAAGCCAGGCGCAAAAGGAGAGAATCGTACTTGCCGTGTGCGCTTGCTGCGGTGTTATCGGCATTATCAGCGTTATCTGCGTTATTTATAGCGCCATCGGTATTATCTGCGTTGTTAGCGCTATCGGCGTTATTTATAGTAAAAGGCATGTTATCGGGCTCAGACTACTATAATGTCGAAGTTTTCCCTTTGCAGGCGAGAGTCGGCCTTGACTATGATCACTATGTCGTAGGTCACCTCGAATTCTTCGAGGCCGGTGCGCTGGTCGTCGGACAGGTAGTCCGCCACGAGGGGATGGGCCGAGATTATGGCCTTGGCACCCTTGTGCAGAGGCATTTTCTTCAGGCGTCTGAATATCTCGTAACTGACAGTCTTGGGAGATTTTACGAACCCCTTACCCTCGCACATGGGACAGCTCTCGCAGAGGGTTCTGCCTAACGATTCCCTTATGCGCTTGCGGGTCATCTGAATAAGGCCTATTTCGGAAACGTTGAATATGGTGTTTTTCGCCCTGTCCTTCTTCATGGTCTCGATGAAGGCCTGGTAAAGCTTTTCGCGGTTCTCCATTATCTCCATGTCTATGAAGTCTATTATAATGATTCCGCCCAAATTTCTGAGCCTTATCTGATAAGCGATCTCCTTGACGGCTTCGAGATTGGTCTTGAGAATGGTATCTTCCAGGTCTTCCTTTCCCACGTACTTACCCGTGTTTACGTCTATGACGGTCATGGCCTCGGTCTGGTCTATGACGATGTATCCGCCTGACTTCAGCCATACCTTCCTGTCGAGCCCCTTGTAAATGTCCAGCTCTATGCCGTAGTAATCGAATATTTGTTCGCGTCTGTCGTAGAGCTCAATCTTTTTCAGCAGTTTTGGAAAGAAAGTTTTAACGAAGTCCTGGATGTGCTCATACTCGTCCCTGGAGTCTATGATAAGGCGCTCCACGTCGTTGTTCAGAAGATCGCGGATGCTCCTGTAAATCAGATCCAGGTCGCTGTAAAGGAGCGTCGGGGCCGAGACCTTATCCTTTTTCTTTATGATGTTATCCCACAGGACAAGGAGAAACTCCATGTCTTTCTTAAGCTCCGCCTTGTCTTCCTTCTCGCTGGCCGTCCTGACGATAAGACCGTATCCCTTGGGCTTTATCTCCTCCACGATGGCCCTGAGGCGCGTGCGCTCCTCCGTGTCGATGATGCGGCGGGATATGCCTATGTGCTCGATGGTAGGCATGAGCACCAGGTAACGGCCGGGGATAGTAATGTAAGAAGTTCCCCTGGCACCTTTGGTACCTATGGGGTCTTTGGATACCTGCACGAGGACCTCCTGGCCCTCCTGGATGAGTTCGTTTATGGTCATGTCGGATCGTCCGCGGCGGGTGGGAATTTCGATGGTATCGTCACCGTTGTCGAGGAATTCGGCAAAGTCGTCCACGTCCGTCTTGATATCCGCCACGTAGAGAAAGGCTGCCTTGTCAAGGCCTATGTCCACGAAGGCGGATTGCATTCCCGGAAGGATCTTTACGACCTTTCCTTTATAGATGTTGCCCACGAGACTCGCTTCTTTCTTACGCTCCACGTAGAACTCAACGAGCTGACCCCCTTCGAGAAGGCCAACCCTTACCTCGTCCAGGGTCATATTTATTATTATCTCGTTAGCCATATCATCTCGTTAGCCATATCTTTATATCCATTCCTTTCAGACATTTCTTTTAAACATTATCTTCTAACCGGCTTTTTCCTGGAGGATCCCGTTGAATATCCCGTTAATTTGGTGATTTCGCAAGGCTCGATCAACTCCATGCTTTTGAGCCCGCCACTTTCAGGCCCGCCACCGTTTGAGGTGCCCGGGCTAAACGTCCCCACGGTACCTCCGGCAAACCCATAAACGGCCTTCCTCACTAAGTAAAGGTCTTCCATTTTACATCCCGTCAGAGCCTCGGCCAGGGCCGAGAGCCTAACTTTCTGCTCCACCCTGTCGGCTAATAACAGATGCAATTTATCGTCTATTATATCAAATGCCAATAAAATAGGCAAAATCCATTCATTTCCCGGAGCTTTTATAATATCGTCCACGTTCGATTTATTTAAGGCTTCTTTCAGCGTTATTTCATACCTGTAAGCGGTGATAAACTTGCCGAGGGAGGGCAGTTCACGGGGTATAAAGGCCATCTCCGCCACGGCAAGATCCGCCGGCATGGAGTCGTTGACTGCGGTTTTAAATCTTTCCAGGTCAAAAGGAGGATAGACTTCCATGTCGAAATACTCACGCTCTCCTACAACGCCGACGCTCAGGGCCTGTCCGAAAGCCACGTTTGGAGTCGGACTGAACCCCTGTGAATATACAAGGGGAACGTCAGCCCTGCGCAGCCCTTTTAGTATGGCCGTCATAAGTTCGAGGTGGGAAAGGTACCGGAGCGCGCCCTTTTTGGCAAACGTGCACCGCACTCTCACGGGATTATAAGGCTTCCTGACGTCTATAACGGCCTTGTCCGATATGTCCAGGAACGTCGTTGTGGCCAGGTAGTCTCCGCCGCTGCAGCCCAGGCCGCAATACTGGCAGCCGGCCCTGCAATCGGGTGTCTTGTCCGTAGCGGCCGACTTATCCAGTTCTTCAAGAAGATATGCCTTCGTAACGCCCGTATCGATAGCGTCCCAGGGCAGCGAACTTTGCCTCTCAAATGTCCTTGCAGCGAGGGCCTCACCGTCTATACCGGTGTCATCCATGGCGTCAAGCCATTTGCCGTAGTCAAAAAGCTCCGTCCAGGGGTCAAGCCTTGCCCCTGCCTTCCACGCCGCTTCGAGAAGTATTGCGGCTGACTCGTCTCCTCTGGCAAAAATGGCCTCCAGCAGGCTCATGCGCTCGTCCTGGCCCTTGAACTTCATCGACTTCCTCGATACCGCCTTTTTCAGGTAATCCCTCTTTCTCACCATCTCCCCAATGGGTATCTGGCCGTACCACTGGAAGGGGGTATGGGCCTTGGGAACGAAGTTCGACACGCTCACGCTGACGTTTACAGAGCGGTTCGTATATTTTCTGGCCGCCTTCATAGCCTTGAGTGCCATGGCGGGTATGGCCTCCACGTCCTCGTCCGTCTCCGTGGGCAGGCCTATCATGAAGTAGAGCTTTAGGTTCAACCAGCCGTTTCCGAATATGGCCGCAATGGTTCTTTCGTAATCTTCCTCTTCGAAGTCCTTGTTTATGACAAGCCTGAGGCGCGCAGTTGCGGCCTCAGGGGCTATAGTAAAGCCGGTTTTTTTGACAGCCTTAATCTGCCGCACAATTTCCTCGGTTACCGAGCCCACGCGCAGCGAGGGAAGGGAAAAGGATATGCGCCTGGATGAGAATTTCTTATTAAATAGCCTGAGAAGCTCCGGAAGCTTAGAATAGTCGCCGGAACTCAGCGACGTAAAGGATACCTCGTCGTAACCGGTGTTCTTAATGCACTCCTCGGCCAGTCCGAGCACCGTGCCGGGTTCCCGCTCCCTTACGGGACGGTATATGACCCCGGCCTGGCAAAAGCGGCAGCCGCAGGTACACCCCCTGGTCACTTCTATGTTTATACGGTCGTGAACGACCTCGGTGTAGGGCACCGGAGGAGCCGTGGGATAATCGGCACCGTCAAGGTCGGTTATGTATCTGCGCTTCACCGCAGGCTTAGAGTATCCCGGCACGAGGAGCCCATCTATTTCGGCAAGGGCCCGAAGCAGGCTCTCCTTCTTTCCGTCACCGCCACTGCGGTAACGGTACACGGTTTCTATTATTTCCTTTATCGCATCCTCTCCGTCTCCCACCAGGAAAGCGTCGAAAAAAGGCAGAAGCGGGTAAGGGTTCATGGCACAGGGGCCGCCCCCGATTACAAGGGGTGAGGAGGCATCCCGCGCCTCGGCCCTGATGGGAATCTTTCCCAGGGAGAGCATGTTCAGTATAGTCGTGTATGACAGCTCGTATTGCAAGGTGAAGCCCACGACGTCGAACTCGTGAAGGGGCGTGGAACTCTCCAGAGAAGTAAGCGGTTCGCCGGATTGTCGCATGTACTCCTCCAGGTCTGTCCAGGGGGCAAATACGCGCTCGCACGAAGCATAGGGCAGCTTGTTGACGATATGGTAGAGAATCTTCAATCCCAGGTGGGACATGCCGATGTCGTACAGGTCGGGGAAACAAAGAGCCACCTTTATGGGTGCCTTTTTATGGATGGCGTTGACCTCGTGGTTTATATACCTGCTAGGCCTTCTGAAACGAGCTAAATTCACTCGTTAACTATATCATTAACATTAAACATTTGGCAAGACTTTTGCTTTACCAAAAATTCAGGCATAGAAAAACCGGCCTTGAACGTGAAGGAAAACTCCGTAATCAATTGCCGGCAGTGACGGCCCGCGAATACCCCCCTCACCCCCCGTGAGGGGGGATTGTCGGGGGGGTAGGGGGGTGGCGGCTGACGGCTCTCAACTCTTTTGTCGTTCTTGTCCTGTCCGTTATTCCGGGCAAGTCCCGGAATCTGCCCTTTTCCTTTCCCTTTTCGTCCTTGTTTCCTTGTCGTCATTACGGCTAGAGCCGTCAACCGCATTCGCGGGTCGGTATGACGACAAGGGGGCAGATGGCTGCTATTTAGTATGGCATATGGATTTTTATATCTTAGCTGCCAACAGCATCCGTTCACAATTCCAGGATATCCCCAGAGTTGCAGGTAGTTAAAGTCTATGATACGTAACACTCTTTCTGCTTTTTCATATTGCCCGGCAAGCATCAGATGATGAATTTCCTGTAGTTGGGGCTCAAGGTCAGCGATGATTTTCCAATTTTTTTTAGGTTTTCGCAGCTTTTCGAAGAACTCTGCCGCCTTTTTATGCAGTCCCGAACGGGTAAGCATAGCGGCTTCTACATCCTTGCCCTTGCCTTTGCCATTACCCGATGGTTCGCTCTCAGGAATCCTCCCGTAGACGAATGACATCACGATCGGATGCATGTCATAATAGCCGTTGTTATGGATTATGAGGCGATTCTTTTCAAGACGCGACAGTATAGCCGCAAATTCAACGGATCCTATACCCTGGAGAAGATAGCGGAGAGCCGCCTGCGATGTTGGTTCCCCAAATATCGACAATGCCGATAAAGCAAGTTGGGCATCCGGAGATATGCGCTTGATCTGTTGCAAAACAAGGCTTTTTAGTCCTTCTTCGAGATCATGCCTGTCAAAATCCTGAAACAAAGTGTCATCTGCAAGAAGATTGCTGAGCTTTATAGCAGGATAATGTTCTTCAAGATATCCAAGCACTGATACAAGAGCCATGGGGATGCAATGGACTCGTCTGACAAAAGTTTGCAGCACCACTTCATTCTCGTTGCGAAGGCCGTATTCAGCCCCTTCTTTCCTTAGATACCGTATCGCATGATCCTCCGGCAACCCCGAGCACAGGTCAATCCTTTCTATTTCCCGGCTTCCCTTGAATTTTGGCACGGCCCGAGTGGTAACGATAAATCTGACGTTATGCTCTATAGATGCGGTGGTTTCAATAAACTCGCGAAGTTCGGCATCCTTTATACTGTCATCGTTAGTGTCAAGCAGGTCTTCGAAGTTGTCCATAACGAGCCATACTTTGCCAACCTTAGTGAGCTCACTGAAAAAAAACTCCAGTTTTCTGGCAAGCATCATCTCCTTGCTTTCGTAAACTTCCAGGAATTCATCTTTTTTCCCTGCTATCTTGCCAGCCCCTTCAAATATATCACCCAGCTTAATATCTCCCTTAGCGCATCTCATGTACAGTATCCCATGGACATCATCGGTTACTATGCTGGTGCTGGGTACTATATGCTTGAGCACCTTTATGGTCAGTTCTGTCTTGCCAAAGCCTCCCGGTGCTATGATCACAACAAGTCGATTGTCAGTCCCATAAAGGCAGTGAAAGAGAATGTCCCGTTCAACTTCGCGATCTACGAACGACTTGCAAAGCTTCGGGAGTGGTATAGGGACTGGATCACGCTCGAGCTGCTGGGCCCTCAGAGACTGCTCTTTCCTCGCCTCCTGCTCAAAGGTGATCGCCTGTTGAATGGATGCTCTCTGTTCCGGCGATTTGGCTACACCCACGTGAGCATATCGTTCACTCTGGATCTTTGCCATGTGATACTTGTCTATCTCTTTTTGCTGAATACTAACCGCAGCCATTACATTAGTTGCAAGCTCTTGGGGATTTTTAAACCAGCTAACCATTGTGACGAGCTTGAGTTCACTTCTAAATGCGTTGATGCGTAATTCATCTTGAGCGTCGCCGTAGCGACTGCGATACCATTCGATTTTTTCGTCAAGCAGAAAAATCAGCGTCGGAATACCTGTCTCGACTGCTTTCCTGTATTCGAGTTCAGTGATTGATTTGCCATAACCGGGAGGAATGAAGCCGTAACGCCATGCGAATATCCCAACATAGATGTTGCTTTTACTTACTTCTTCAAGACATTTATCAACAGGTCTTCAGTCCTCAGATACATAATCTTCCATGCATAGCGTTTTGATGCCTTCCATCTTCCTCAGTGCGGTAATTACTGCAGAACGATATTCTTCCAAATCGGTAAAAGTTGATGAAACATACACCTTTACGTCAGGTACATCAGGTAAACCAGATAATTTTGTGCTCATAGTTCCCATTCCTCCCTAAATGCCGTCTGTCAGTACCACGATACTTATTCCTCATTTCCCGCTCAAATAAGACCGGTTTTGCTTTCCCATAGTTTATCATAAGGCGGGCTATAAAATTCTACTTTTTTGCTTGAGCAAGAGGCCCTATATATATATTACGAGTTGTACAGAATAGATATTATCCTGAAAAAATAAAACGAAAGTTAAATTCGTGTCCACGCTCTGTCATTCCAGCCTCTTTCCGTCATGACAGGCAAGTCCATGAATCTATAGCTATATTATTATATATAGTATTACATTACCCGGTGGGCACAATTGCACAAGTACTTCCAGTGAATGCTTGCCTCTGCCCCACCAAAGGTTAAGTGACCATACAACAGGAATGGCATAACTTTAAATTAACACTTGACAATTGGATATTCCTATGTTTTATACTACATAAACGTTTATCTTAAGTAAACGGGGAACAGGAATATATATTGGGAGTGGGATAGCATTTAAAATGGTCGCAGTCCCTATCGATGCATTATGCCGTGCTAACAGATGAAAAGCCGGTAATATAGCACTAAGATGATGCATAGATTATCTACAAAATAATTATGGCGGCTCTTATTGCCATCTCAATAGGTAGAAGCTGGGTTTATAGAACTTTGAAGGTAAAGATTTATGATTATAGTGGGAGGGATGAAATGATTAATTTACTTTCGCCTGTTAACAATATTCTAAGGAATCCGTTAAGGGTATTAAATCATTTGGATTTAATAAACAGAAAATTAAAAATAGCAAGTAAATGGTCATTAATTTGGAATTCAGAGAGCGTAAATAGAAGCTTTCAATCTATAAAGATTAGAGACATTGTTTTAGATTTGAAGGAAAATATAATAGATATTCAAGAAGCCATAAACGGCATTCAAAAAGTAAATAATACACATGATGGAGATATAGTCCATGATATGATTGAATGTTATAATACCGGATTGCTTGAATTTCATCCAACTGATATTTGTGACCTATCTTGTATTGAGTGCCACTACAGAAGTAAGGAAGATGATACGATACCGTTTTCTCAGGTAGGCAGGCTTTTGAAGGGACTTTCACCGAGGGCTATAACAGTTACCGGAGGAGGAGAACCTAATGTTTACAAGAGCGAATCTAAAAATATGAATGACCTGATTCTTGAAATAAATCAAGTTTTACCTGATACCGATGTTGGTTTGATAAATAACAATACACAAATTCCACCCGGAGATTGGGTAAATCATATAGCATGGCAGAGATCATCGATAGATGCATCATCGCAAAAAACATATTTAGAACTTAAGAGAGCGGATAAGTTTAATAAGGCCGTAGGGAATGTGAAAAAACTATTGCATAATACAAATATACCATTTGTTGGAATCGGCTTTCTTTATAGAAATGAAAACGTTCATGAGATTAAAGATTTTATAGAATCATGGTTTACATGGTTTAAAAACGAAACGGAAGAAATTCAAAGGCGATTTAATATACAATTCAGATCTATATCACCTGCAATCGATACCGTAGAGGATAAACGAAAAGATAAAAGTGTTTATATAAATAGTAAATTTAGAAATATTTTACATGGAGAAGTTGATAAAGTAATTAATATATCGGAAAAGGATGATGATTTCAAGTCTTTTATTTTAAATAATACAAATTTCGGTTCTCTGGTGAAGGATAGAGACAATGGGAATATACCGTACCTACATGCACCAAGGCGCTTTAATAATTGTTATAATGCTTTAACGCATAGGGTATTGAGGGCTAATGGCGATGAATACCCAGATTTTTTATTATGCAATTTCCCTAACTTATCTCTTGGAAATACTTTTAAAAATAATAGCGATGAAGAAAAGGTGAAAATATCATTAATGCAGTTTTATTATTTTAATAGAGAATGCGCTTACTGTAATCCGGAAATATGTCGTCAGGGGTGGGTAAGTAAGACGGTAGAGGATTATTATAATGGTGTGTTTACGGCAGATACGATAGATAAAATACCACTTAATTATTTTTTTTAAGGAAAAGAGGTGAAACATGTTGAATAATTCAGAGTATATCCACCTTGATAACAAAGGCAATTTGTATAAAGCACTAAACGGCGAGCTTACAAGATATGTCCCCGGCGGAAGAAACGGCCTCGACGCTCTTTTAGAATCATTCCGGAGCAATCCGTCTCAAATTTTCTTCAAAACCCCGTTCTCCTTTATCTCATACGCGGTTGATGATAAAATTATTAACAGTTTCAGGGCTCATCCGTCGAGCTTTTATCCGGGTACTCCATTTGACGTCTTTGATGCGGTAGAGAGCTATCTTAAAGATCGGAAATTGGTTATTCCAAGATTTTATTTATATCCTTCGTCAGTCTGTAACTCAAGATGTACCATATGCCAATTTAATTTCAGACGGAAATCGCTTTCCTATATAAAATTTGAGATAATTAAAAAAATATTAAATTTTATGGCAGGCCAGAAACCAAGGCCTAAATTACTGTCTTCTATTATTTCAGGTGACGGAGAACCCACGCTTCATCCTGAATTCAGTAAGATACTTGATTATTCTGCCGGATTGAATATCAACACATTTTTGACGAGCAATTGGATATTACCTCATGATAAAGGAAATAAGATCATGGAAACGGTTGCACGTAATATTTCCATGCTAACAATTTCGATAAAGGGTTTGGATTCACATGCATATCATCTTTATCAGGGAATGGATGAGGCAAGAAATATTTTTAACCGTGTTATAGAAAATCTTGAGACATTATTAGAGAATCTTGAACGTTTTAAGAGAAGAGATCAAATATTAATTGGTATTGCGTCACTTATACTGCCAGAAAATACACCGTTCTATGGAAAATTGATCAAATATTTTGTTTCTCTTAAATTGGATTATATCTATCTGAATGTAGCTGAGCCATCGTATGAGAAATGGGGAATTCATTTTACGGATACGGAAAAGAGAGAGACTTTAGATAGTCTAAGCAGTCTAAGAGAAGATTATGAGAGCTGCGGAACTTTGATAAGATTTCCCGCGAATCCTTTTAAGACAAGATATAATCAGTCCGTATATTACGATGCAGACAACAGAAAAGTTAAGCACATATGCGGTAGCGCTTTGTGGAATCCGACAGCTATTTCAATAAATAATAATAACGGGATACTCCTTAGCTGCCGCAGTAGTGAAAATTTTAACGATAAGAACTTTTGGTATTCATCTGATATAGACTCCGATGACCTTTGTAATGTTATGGATAGCCCCAAAATATCCATGGTAATGGAATCTACTAAGAATTGCCATCAATGCAGGCTTGAAAGGGTGGTCACGCTGTTCGATAAAATCCTGGATACAGAGATAGAAAATGATCTAAAAGGTACATTTTTGCTAACCTTTGATGTAAACAAAATAACGCGTCAAAATGGAGCAATAACTTTCGAAGAAACATTGTAAATAATATTGGATCATCATGGATAAAGGAATAAACAAATATAATCCTATTATTCTATCTACCGATATTTACGGGTACGCTTATCAAAAAGAACCAAATTATATAAATAATATATTGGAATTTTATGCGGGACAAAATGATTTAATTGATCTAATCGACGGAGTCGAATTAAATATAAGAACACCCGGAATCATAGAAGAATTTCAGTTATCTAAGAGATCAATAGAATTTATTCAATCACTGGATCATAATACTTTACATTATTTTAATTTTTCATTGTTTGACTTTAAACAAGACAGACTGCTCTCTTCAAGAGACCTGACGCATATCGGAAAACTAAAATCTATTAACGATACATTTCATTTTAAATCCATTGTGCTACATCCATTTCCTTACTGCGAATCCGAGGTCAGAAAATTATACGAAATATTTCACGATGAACTCGGTATTCCCGTTTTTAACTTTGAGAGTATGATAAGAGATAAAGATATTGGCAAAAACGATTTCGAAACTTTATTTGTTGATAAAAAAATAGGTCTGCTTTTGGATGTCTCTCATGCCGTTACCGCCTACACAAACGATTCCTTGTATACCTTTGAATATGTGAGGCCCTTGTTTGACAGAATATCATATCTACATATTAGTTCCGTCAGAAGAGATCTTGCATATCGTAATAATGCAGGTTTCTTTTGTCCTTCGAAATGTCACACTATGTTTACGGAAACAAATTCGGAGGATCTAAAACTTTTTGATCAGCTATTTGAGCTTATTCAGCAAAAAGAATTTCTTGGATTTATTTTAGAACAGTGCATAACGGTAAAAGATATCAAACCTCTAAGGGAAGAAATTAATTTTATAAAAAAACATTTTTTACAATCATAATGTCTCAGGGTAATTTAGGCAAAAATTGTAGCAAGGCTCTTAACAATCATACTGTACTGTACATAAAACACGTCATTTATTTTGACATATCTGTAAACACGCTTGAATGACGGCTTTGCGCGTACTTGCATATCTACCCATCCAAAGCCCGAGTTAGAAGCTTTCGAGCACCGGCAAGTCCTTCTATATTCGGTGCGGCACGCTCAAGAAGGCTCAGGTCCATAAGCGCCCGTTTCACGACGCCTTTTGCCGAACACGTTGTGATTGCCTTCCGGTAGGTCTCAAGAGACGCCTGGCTATCTCCGCTTGCAAGCAAGGCGAGGGCAAGCTTGTAGAGCTGCTTAAAGAGATCCGGCGTCTTTTCCAGAATCTGCCGGCAAAGAGAGATGCCGCGTTTTATGAAGTCTTCAGCCTCTGTGGATACTTCTGCTTTTGCGGACTCGCCTTTTTCGAGCAAAAGTATGCCTAGAAGAACCGCACTTTGGCAGATATTCAAGGGAACATCAAATTTCAAAGATTCTCGGTAATGCTTTTCGGCATCAGGCAGCTTGGAGTGGTAATGAAAGGCATATGCTAACGGTATAAGGACATCTGAGGTTAGAATAGAATTCTCGATGTTTTTTGCAATCTCAAGCGCTTGCAAAAAATGTTCGACAGCTTTATTAAAATCTCCTTCTATAAAACAGGCATCGCCAAGGTTACCAAGCCATACCCCCTCACCTCGCCTGTAACCAATCTCTCTGTCTATCGTTAAAGCCTGCTCACAGTATTCAAATGCCTCGCGAATCTCGCCAAGATACCAATGGGCAAGGGCAAGGCTACCAAGCCATGCACCTATACCACCTTTATCGTTATTGTCCTTTGCGCCTTGAATCGCCTGTTCCAGATATGAGAGAGACTCAAGAACGCGGCCTATACGCCTATATGCCGTTCCAAGATAGCCAGCGTTCACACTGGCAAGATATGTGTCTTTCAACTTCCTGATAAATTGTTCGCGCAATTCGATCACAATTCCAGCATATCCCCAGAGTTGCAAGTAATCGAAATCTATGATACCTAACACTCTTGCCGCTTCATCATATTGGCCGGCACGCATCAGATGGTGGATCTCCTCCAGTTGGGGTTCAAGGTCAGCGATAGTTCTCCAATCTTTTTCAGGTTTTCGCAGCTTTTCGAAAAATTCCGCAGCCTTTTTATGAAGCCCGCAACGGGTGAGCACCGCGGCTTCTCCATCCTTTCCACTGTCTTTGCCATTACCCGATGGTTCACTCTCAGGAATTCTCTCGTAGGCTAATGACCTTACGACCGGATGCATGTCATAATAACCATTGTTATGGATTATGAGGCGGTTCTTTTCAAGACACGTCAGTATCGCATCGAATTCACCTTTTTCTATACCCTGGAGCAGGTAGTGGAGAGTCGGAAACGATGTTGGTTTCGAAAATATCGACAACACCGATAAAGCAAGTTGGGCATCTGGAGATATGCTCTTGATCTGTTGCAAAACAAGGTTCTTTAGTCCTTCTTTGATATCATGCCTGTCAAAATCCAGAAACAAACTGTCATCTGCAAGAAGTTCGCCGAGCGTTATAGCATGATGTTCATGAAGATAGCCAAGCACTGATACAAGAGCCATAGGAATGTAATGGACTCGGCTAACAAAAGTCCGTAGCACATTTTCATCCTCGTTGCCAAGGCCGTATTCAGTCCCTTCCTCCCTTAGATATCGTATCGCCTGTTCTTCCGGCAGTCCTGAGGACAGGTCAATCTTTTCTATTTTCCGGCTTCCTTTGAACTTTGGCACGGCCCGGCTGGTAACGATCAACCTGACGTTATGCTTGATAGCTACTGCGGTTTCAAGAAACTCACGAAGTTCGTCATCCTTTATGCTGTCATCGTTAGTGTCAAGCAGGTCTTCGAAGTTGTCCATAACGAGCCATACGTTGCCAACCTTGGTGAGTTCATTGAAAAAAAATTCCAGTTTCCTGGCAAGCGTCATCTCCTTGCTTGTGTAAACTTTCAGAAATTCATCTGCTTTTCCTGCTATCTTGCCGGCCCCGTCAAATATTTTACCCAGGTTAATATCTCCCTTAGCGCATCGCATGTACAGTATTCCATGGACATCATTGGCTACGATGCTGGTGCCGGGTGCTATATCCTTGAGCACCTTTGTAGCAAGTTCGGTCTTGCCATAGCCTCCCGGCGCTATGATCACAACAAGTCGATTGTCAGCTTTGCGAAGGTATTGAAAAAGAATATCTTGCTCAATTTCACGATCTACGAATAGCCCGCGAAGCTTCGGAAGTTGTATAGGGATTGGCTCACGCTTGACCTGTTGGGTCTTCAAAGACTGCTGCCGCATTGCCTCCTGCTCAAGGGTGATAGCCTGTTGAATGGATGCTTTCTGTTCGGGCGAATTGGCAGTGCCCACTTGCGCATATTGCTCGCTCTGGATCTTTGCCATACGATCCTTATCTATCTCTCTTTGCTTAATGCTAACCGCAGCCAGTACTTTAATTGCAAGATCCTGGGGATCAGTAAAAAAAGTAACATCCCCGACTCGCTTGAGTTTCTTTCTTAGTGCGTTGATGCGTAATTGATCTTTTTCGTTGCCGTAGTGTTTGTGAAGCCAGTCGAATTTTTCGTTAAGCAGAAAAATCAGCGGTGGAATACCTACCCCGACTGCTTTACTGTATTCGAGTTCAGTGAATGATTTTTTATAACCACGAGGAATGGAGCCGTAACGCCATGCAAAGATCCCAACATAGATATCGCATTTACTTACATCATCAAGACATTTTTTTATAGGCGGTCTGCCTCCCGATACATAATCTTCCATACCTACCGGTTTGATGGTTTTCATCTTCCTCAGCGCGGCAATTACCGCGACACGATATTCTTCCAAATCATCGGAAGTTGATGAAACATACACCCGTAGATCACGTAACTCAGGCGATTTTGTACTCATAGTTGCCGTTCCTCCCTAAATGCCGTCTGTAAACACTCACGATACTTATTCCTCATTTCCCACTCAAATTAGACAGGTTTTACTTTTCCATAGTTTATCATAAGGCGGGTTATAAAAATCCACTTTTTTTTACTTTTGCAAGAAGGGGGATAAATGAAGGCTCTTTTAGCGTTAAATATGCGTGAAACAAAATGCTCCAAAGATACAGAGGAAGTCGTATGCCTGGATTCCCGCTTTCGCGGGAATGACAGAGCCGGGGTTGTGTTCCTTGCCCTTTTTGTCATTCCCGCGAAAGCGGGAATCCAGGCCTTGTTTAACATCACGCATATTTAACGCGAAAAGAGCCTATAAGAAAGAAGTCTTCTCTCAAGAGATAAATTGCAATATCGCTTCGATTTTGTTTTTTAGGACGGGTATTTCCACCTCTACGGTATCCCATATCAACTTTAAATCGACTCCGAAATATTGGTGTATCAACTTGTCCCTTATTCCGGCCATTTTCTTCCAGGGGGTTGCTGGATATTCGTCCTTCAATTCTTTGCTTATCTGTTTTGTGGCCTCTCCTATAATTTCCAGTTCTCTTATGACACCAGCCTGAACTAACCTGTTCTTCAAAAAATCATCGGCACTAAATCCCTCGGTGTATTCCCCGATTCTGACGGTGGCATCCAAAATATGTCTGAGATAAACGAGGTTGTCTTTACTCATCGTATATTACCACAAGTTCTTTCTTAATCCTGTCAATAAGATATGGGCTGATAGCTTTTTCGGTCAACAGGTCAACTTTAACCCCAAGAGATTCCGTCAGTTCCTGCTCGATTCCAATAATATCAAACAAAGTTTTTTTTGTCATAAACTCAACGAGCACGTCCAGGTCGCTATGAGGCGAAGCTTCGCCTCTTGCGTAAGAGCCAAAGATGGCAATGCTTTTAACCCCGTGGGGCTTAAGCATAGAGACTATCGTGTCTTCAAATGCTTTCGTATTCATATTCATTCCGTTAAAATGGCCGCAGCCTTATTTTAAGGGCTAAACCGGCGGTAGAACTAGAAATTAAACCTGACACCGCCTTCGACCCACCTTCGGGCGTTTGGGTTTGCGAAGTATTGTGAAGCGTTGAAAATATTATGTCCCGTAAGGAAGGCTTCGGCGCTTAAGCGTTTATTTTCATAAAACTTCTTTATCACGTTGAGGTTAAAAACAAAAGCCCTGTCGGCATAAGAGACGACGGAGGGAATATTGTCCCAGACCAGGTAATGGCAGTACAGGTACGCCATGAGGGAGTTTTTATTATACCGCAAACCCGCGTCTATGGTGTGCCTAATGGATTCGTACAAGCGGGTGTGGGTTAACATGTCCTCACCATCCATTAAAGCGTATCCGGCGTTAAGCGATAGGTTATATACGGGAAAGGTTTCCATCTCCACTTCCAGTCCCTGCCTTCTTAACTTATCATGGTTGACGTACGTATTTAAGAGAGGTTGGTCACTTATGCGTATATGAGCGAGACCGTCGGCGACCTCGTGCCTGAAAAAGCTCAGCTTAAGCCAGGCGTACTTCAATAACGTAGTTTCTATCCCCGCCTGGTAAGACGTCACCTTTTCGACTTTCAGGCCCGGATTTGGAACGTAGAACAAACCCGTAGCGTAAACTTCGCCGAGAGGAGGAACGTTGAACCCCTTTGCCGCGGTTGCCCTGAAGGTAAAGTCTTCCACGGGATTATAAGCTACGCCGAGGCTTGGGCTATAAAAGCTGCCGCCCGTATTTACCTGGTCGAATCTCAGGCCGGGAGTTATGTAGACGTTTTTAATGAGGCTCATCGTGTCATTTGCGAAAAGGGCCGCTTTTCTTAAGCTTTTCACGCCGTTTAAAGCTGAAGCGTTAAGTTCGCCGTCGTCGTATTCGCCGCCCAATATTACGGTATGGTTTTCAGGGGTCCAGGTAAGGGTGGCGGTCGCGCCTTTGCTGTTGTCCTTAGCCGTTCCTTCACTGATTAAAGTGCTGCTTGCCAACGTATAATACTTATAGCTTACTAACTGGTTGTTGTATCGTCCGCCTAAGGAAAATGTCAATTGATCAATGAAGGAGCCGTTAAGCGTAAGAGTGGTAAATAAGTCATGGTACCAGGAGTCGCCGAAAAAGTCGAGTGAGGGATAGGCTCCTTCACCCTTTTCGGATTTATTGTACCCTAGTGTGTAGGTAACGTTGATTTTATCGGTTAAGTCCAGTTTTTCCTTAGTATAGAAGGAGTTGTCGCTAAAAGCCGATTTAGGGTAAAAGCCGTTCGTACCGAGATGGCCGCCGTAAATGTAATATTCGAAGTTTGAGATCTTGCCGCCGGCATCGGCCCTGTAGTCGCCCGAATTTCTCTCCCCGTAAGACGTCATGAGAGTGCCGCCGACCTTAGTTGTGGGATAACCCGATTTCGTAATTATATTAATAACACCGCCGAGAGATGAACCCCATGATGATGAAGCCGGGCCCTTGATTACCTCTATCTTTTCAATATTTTGAACCGGCATATCACCGATCTGGCTAAAGCCTGATTCCAACAGGTTCAGAGTAACGCCGTCTATCATTACCCGCACGTGTCTGGGATCCGATCCCTGCAGGCTTATATCCGAAAGGTTGCCGAAGGTTTGTCTCAAATCCATCTGTACGCCGGTGACGCCGTTTAAAGCCTCCGCCACGGTGTGGGCGTTCATCACCCTTATCATGTCAGACGTAACGACCGATATGTTTTCGGCAACCTGGGATACCGGTTTAAGGTATCTTGTCGGAGTTATAACCGTAGCGTCTTTGCCGTAATACATGGTGAGCATCATTTCTTCGCCGTCGTTACGTGCAAGCGTCATTTCTTCGCCGTCGTTACTCGCGAGAATCGTTGCTTCGCCGTCGTTGCTTGCGACAATATGCTCTTTACTCTCGCCGTCTGCAAAAAGGTAACAGGGAAACGATAAAAGCATAACAATTACTATACCCAGAGAAAATATTCCGGAAAACATATCCAACCTCCTGTAAACACGAAAGCGCCTCTTTGATCTTGTTACCACCCAATTGGGGCGATTCTTCTACCGAACGCCTCACTTCACGATATCTTTAATTCTATCATTATAGGCTTCCATTTAGAAAGCAGACAATTCTAAATTTCCCGTCGAAGTGCCCATTCCCTGCCGAAGTACCCGCGATAGGCCCTTTCTTACCGAAGGTCGTAGAGATTTAACCCGATCTCGTCGCTAAAGGAGCGTGGCACTTCACCGTCTATCGCGGTTAGCGTACACTCGCAAGTGGCACTTACTATGGCCGAATTCAGATGCCCGCCGTAGCACAAGAACCGAGAGTCCGACAACACTGCGTGTATGTGCACGTAGGGGGCCCCGTCCAGTGTGGAGACGTTGCCGTTTAGTTGGACTATCTCATAGTCGCCCGAAAGTTCCGTTGAATGGTAGATTTTAGCGGCAGTCTCAAAGAGGCCGACAATAGCCTTGTTGGTGGCCCCTAATCCGGTTATTACGCCGGCTTTTATGCCGTGGGCGCCGCAAAAATTCCTGAGCGTCTCCACTACCTCCTCGCCGCGGTCGACCCTGATTACGTATTTATCGCCAAATTTAACGTATCTCATTTTAATTGCCTCTCGTTAATTAATTGCCTCTCGAATTACCTCTCGTAGTGATCTTTCGTAAATACCTCTTGCCGGGGAGAGTATGATTCGAATATGAGTATGGTTTGCTTTATTCGATTATCCTGTTTTTTTGCAGATCTTTGGGTACGTACCACTTCGGCAGGTTATAGCCGATTCCTATCGGGGATGGTATTATGTTTTCGAACCTCTTGTGGACGATGGGCAGGGAGTCGGGCACGTAAAGGAAAACGTAGGGGAGGTCGTCGGCAAGTATCTCCTGAAGACGGTAGTATGCCTTCTTACGCTTTTCTATATCGAAGGTGCGTCTGCCCTCTTCGAGGAGTCGATCCACCTCCGGGTTGCCGTAGCTAACGAAGTTGAACTCCTTCTCCTTCATCTTGGAGGAGTGCCATATGTCATATTGGTCTGCGTCCATGCCTATGGACCAACCCAGAAGTACGGTTTCGAATCGCCGCTTGTCCACAAACTCGTTTATGAAAGTACTCCACTCGAGGGTACGTACGTTTACCTTTATACCGATTTGCCTGAGGTGCCACTGGATAATGGTGGCGGTCTTCATACGCAGGGAGTTGCCCATGTTTGTCAGTATAGTGAACTCGAAAAGTTTTCCATCTTTTCTCAATATGCCGTCGCCACCGGTATCTTTCCATCCTGATTCGGCCAGGAGTGCCTTAGCCTTTGCGGGGTTATAGACGTATTTATTGACGTTGGGATTGTATGGCCAGGTCTTTGGCACGTACGGGCCGGTAGCCTGGCTGCCGAGGCCAAAGAGGACGACGCTTATAATCTCGTCCTTGTTTATGGCGTAAGCTATGGCCTGGCGCACCCGCTTGTCCTTGAAGTAGGGATGCTTCAGGTTGAAGGCCAGGTACGTATAGTTGAAGAGGGGATAGCGGTACTTGTTGAAGTTGGCCTTGAAAAAAGGCGAGTTCGTCTGGCGAGTGTACTGAATGGGGGTGAGGCCCATATAATCGATGCCGCCGGTCTGAAGTTCCAGAAACATGGTGGACTGATCCGGGATGATGCGGAATACGTAATTATCCAGGAAGGGCCTGCCTTCGAAGTAATCGTGGTTTGAGGCCATTAACACCTCCTGGCCCGGTATCCAGCGCTGGAGCTTGAAAGGGCCAAGTCCAACCGGATTACGGCCGAACTTGTCTTTCGTAATATCCTTGCCATCCAGTATATGCTTTGGAAGCACCACCAGGTCTCCCCAGCTACTAAGGGCCGAAGCGAAAGGTTTGTCGTAAGTTACCCGGAAAGTGTACCTGTCGATTACCTCCGCCTTTTTCACCTGCAAAAAATCCTCGTTGTAAGCCGTGGGGGTCTTTTTGTCTATTATCGTCTTATAACCAAACATGACGTCGTCTGCGGTGAACTCTACGCCGTCGGTCCACCGTACGCCCTTTCTGAGGTGGAAGGTGATGGTGAGGCCGTCGATGTCCCATGACCCGGCGAGATCACCGATGATGTTAAGGTCAGTGCCATACTTGACCAGACCGTTGAACATGAGGCCTGCCACCTCGTGAGAGGCGGTGTCGCCCGCAAGCATGGAGATAAGAATAGAGGGCTCGCCGATGGTGCCTTCCACCAGGGCATCGCCATAGGCCGCAACGCCTACGGAGGTTTGAGTCCCGGTCTTTGTTGCGGTACTGGCTGTGGCCTTAGTTTGGGTACTGGTTGCGGTGTCAATAGGGGTACCTGTAGCGCGCTTGTCGCATGAGGCCGTAAACATCAGGATAGCCACCGCGAGAGCCGCCAATGCGGGCAGTCTGTACGGCGCAAGCTGTCTCCACCATGCGATCGGGCCAATTAAACTTTCTCTGATAGAAATCATTCCTTAAATGGTACTTTGTCTTAAAATTTGATGCACAATCGGACGTATAATAATAATTTAGCAATAATCATATAACATTATGCAACATTATATAACAATCGGGGCATTTTTCGTAACGTAGTATTTAGACGGGGTGAATAAAAAAGCAAGGGTGCCGCTTAAAATCATGAATGTGGACAAATATTGCGCCCTTTGTGATATTATTAATGAGGTGCTCGGTTTGCCGGTTGCCCTTTTCGACTCTGAGGCCGATGTGCCGCCGGTTGAAAAGATCGCGGGTAAGATGAAAGAGGTGAGATAATGGATTTCAGGTTTGACATGGCCAGGGCCGAAACGCTTGGCGAAATAAAAACGGCCATCAAAGTTACGCTTAAACACAGGTATGCAGACCTCCTGCCGAAAGACAAAAAGGCCGGCGTCCTCATAAAACCCGACCTAAACAGTAATATGAACTCTCTGACGGGCAACACCACGGACCTCAGGGTAATTGCCGCCTTGCTCGAATTTCTCAGGGATGAGGGCTACGTAAACGTAGTCGTGGGTGAGGGTGCCAACGTAGGTTTTTTCGGAAGCGGCATAAGTGCTATATCCGGGCTGAGAGTGGATCTGCTTGCCCGCCACTACGGCTACGAAGCTCGTGACCTCAACTGCTCCGAGCCGCGTTGGGTGGATTTAGAAAATGGCGTAAAAGCCGGAGTTGCCAGGGAAGTTATAGAAAGCGCCATGCTTATAAACCTGGCCAAGCTCAAGACCCATTTCGGGTCGGGCATGGCCGTCTGCCTGAAAAACATGATGGGCTGCCTCGTTGGCCGGGCGGACAATAAAAAGATCTACGGTGCCTTAGCCGACAACGTCGTGGACCTGAACCTGGCAATAAAACCTACTCTCCACATAGTAGACGGTGTCATATCCATGGAGGGTTCGGGGCCCACGCGTGGTATTCCCATAAAGACCGGAACTCTTTTTTTCGGTACCGATCCGTTTATAGTCGATCTTGTGTGCGCGCGGTTTGTATCTTTTTCCCCGGAGCAGGTAGCACCTCTCAGGGTTGCCATTAAAAGGGGGATAATAACCGAAGAGCATCTCAGGTTTGCCGAAGAATTTCCTCTTAGCGTTACCTACCGGTTTAAACCGCCAAAGGCGGGCCCCCTGGCCACGCTTATTCACGGACGCAGACTGCGTTTCCCGGCTATACGAAACACGGCCATGTTCGATCGCATCTGCTCTAGCGAACTGGGGGTTAGGATCCTCTGCGCCACCGGGTTCAGACAGGACGTGTCCTTAAAGGAAGAGATGGAGTGCGAAGGAATCTCCATCGACGATCAGAAATGCAAAGGATGCAAAAAATGTGCAGACTACTGCCCGATAGGGATGGCTATGCCCGAATCTGCGGGAAACGGCCATAGTTCGGGAAACGGCCATAATCCGGAGAAAGGTGACAGTCCGGAGAAAGACGGTAGTTCGGGGAAAGACCACAGTCCGGAGAAAAACCATAGCCAATGCATTCATTGTCTTTACTGCTTCTGCGTATGCCCGAAGGACGCCATAGTATTCCACGGGAAACTGGGATTCATGGAAGAACAGTTGCGGCAATACGACGAAATAATAAAACAGATTTTCTGATAAAGCGATTGAGACAACCAATTTCGAGAGGGATTTTTCCGCCCCCCTCTGCACCCTGTTGACGGGTTAATCCTTCATGCTATAATGGAAGTATAACTGTTGTATTTTACAACTTTCGAACCTGAACTCAAGTCAGGAGAAATTATCATGCCATTGGTAAAGGTAAAAAATAAATTTCAAGTTACTATCCCGACTGAGATTCGGGAAAAAGCACACATCAAGGAAGGGGATATTTTAGAAGTAGTTTTTCAGGATAAGGCCATCGTTTTTAAGCCTAAAGTGGTCTTAGACAGAGAAAGCGCTGAAGCCTCTATTGCTGACGGGTTGAAGGACTACCAGGAAGGTCGGGTATTTGGCCCCTTTGACAGTGTTAAGGAGTTTAAAGACGCTCTCCCTAAAGCAAGAAACTTCTATTTACTGCCAAAGCTCTAAAAGACTACGAGTATCTAACGGAAAAGTTGCGGACTTTGGTTGATAAACAATTAGAGGCTCTCCTGAAAGACATCCGTTATCCTTCTCTGCGGACTAAAAAATATAACGAAAGCCAGGATATCTGGCAGGCTCGGATCAATAAAGAATATCGGGCTTATTTTTGTATTGAGGGAGATGCCTACGTGATCATTACTATATGCAAACACCCTAAATAGACAATATCCACTCACCCAGCCCGTCGAGGTCTTCCGGCGTGTCTACGTCCCGAAGCGTTTCCAATAGCGTGACTTCGTAACCTTTCTCCCGGGCTTTTTGCAGCGTCATGTTAAGCACCTCTCCGGTAGACCACGGAATACCCCTGAAAAGCATCGAAGCGCTTCCGGAATCTCCCCGTCTCAGCCCTACCAGGTAATAACCCCCGTCAAAAGTTGGCCCAAAGACCACTTTTAAGCCGTTTGTAGTACCGCCTGCAACGTCGAGTTCTCTGAATGCCCCGGCCAGGATTTCCGTGCTTATGTGCGGAATGTCACAGCCTATGAGGACGGCCTTGCCGTACCCCAGGCTAAAGAGGTGTTGCAGTGCGTTATCCATCCTTTCGCCAATGTCTGCGCCCCTCTGTGGAAACGCAGGCAGGCGGTATCGATGGAAGTATCCCGCTGCGTCGTCCGGTGTAAAGGCAATGTATGCGTCGGCTCCATCTATGCCTTGTGCTGCGTCGATAGCCTTTTCCATCAGGCGAACGTAGAGGGAAACACGCTGGCCTTCGGTTAAGGCGTCCTTGAGCCGCGTCTTCACTTTCGACGGTTCAGGTGCCCGGGCAAAAACTACTATGGCTCCATCCTTAACCATAACGTTTATACGAAGTTGCAGCCATAACAGTAGTTAAAGTACAAGAGATGAGGAGGGGAAAGCCTTCCCCTCGCTTCGGCCGCAAAGGACGCGTCCTTTCGCTACCCCTTCTGTGCTGGGGTGAGCCGTCAGCCGCATTCGCGGGGCCCCCGCAACGCCCCCCGGAAACTACCAAAACGCTGGGTATCGATAATCTCATATTACTTATTATGATTGACCTGGTGTTAATCATAACGCCTTCGCTTGTGCTTTCACCTTGCATCCCTGTAACGCCGCTTTAAGGCGCGTGGTGATACTCCGAAGACAGTGTAAAGAAAGACAAGCGTCCAGTTTCTCACCGTAGTGTAAACGATGCCTTCCTCTTCCCATCTTCTGGGGGAACTCGTGATCCTATCCTTAAGGAAAACTACCCGTCCGCGTTTTCTTAACCTTAACGCAAACTCGACGTCCTCCATTAGCGGGATGGGGCTGAAGCCACCGGTGTTTACGTAGTCGGCCTTGCGCATAAACAACCCCTGGTCTCCGTATGGCACGTTAGTCAGGCGGCTGCGTAAGTTGGCGGCAAACTCTATGAATCTGAAGATTGTACGCGATGAGTCGATGGCCAGGTCAAAGGCTCCGGCCAATATCGTGCCGTTGGCCATGGTGGCGCGTATGGCATCTATGGCCCGTGGCGGGGCAACACAGTCGGCGTGCAGGAAAAACAATATCTCTCCGGTAGCGAGTCCGGCACCGATGTGCAGTTGCGCGCCCCGGCCCCGTTGCGATTCTATAACACTGCCCGTAAACCCGGATTTAAACCTGCCTGCCGACTCGCTTATGAACCGTCCGGTAGGCTCGCTGATAAACCGCCTGGCTATCTCTGCCGTGTCGTCGCCGCTTCCGCCGTCTACGACGATAAGTTCGCATTCCTCGTCTAATTCAAGACCCGACAAAGTGCGTGCAAGCGTGCCGGCTTCATTTAAGACCGGCATTACGATTGAAACTCTCGTTTTCACGCTTTGCCTTGTTTTCAAGCATTGCCTCCCTATAGAGAGCTATCGATAAGGATAAGCTCAAATGGTTCACTTATTTCTTAACGCGCTCTAAGTATAAGTCTCCCGTTTCCATCTGAAGGGGACATCCACTATCTCCCCCGGTGTTTTTATATCGTACAGGGCCGCAAAAACTTTTTTGAGGACGGCCCTCTGCTGGGCTACGTTAAAGGGCTCACCGAGCGGGTGTCCGAATGGCCATTTTAAGAATATGGTGCGCGGAGGTTTTACCTTTTCCGTATATTGTCTCACTATGGAAACCCCTATAGTAGGGATTCCGGCTCTTTCGATCTCTCTTTGAATCAACCCGACGGATTGATTGCACGTTCCTCACGCCGGAGTAAGCAGCACTACGTCGACTCCATCGGCAAGCAGTAACTTTGCCACATCGGGGGCATACCGCCTCACGAGTTCCTCTACGTTGTGGCCCAGTATATGCCCCATGAACCCGTAGTAGGTGCGGGCCAGGCTGCCGATCACGCCTTCGCTTACGAATTCCCGCATTCTGTCGATGGGAAACACTATGTTTACATCTTTGTCGGCGTCGGAGTGGCCGTAGTAGTCGTGGGTTATAGTGAGCGCGTATGAGGGAACGTCTCCGTCTATGGCTCTGAAGGTGGGGTCGCCTGCGGGGTCCGACATGTTAAAAGGAGGCTGGCCTTCCATATGCACTCCGGCGGTTGTTACAAGAGCTACCCTGCACGTGCCGAGGGGTTTTTGTACCGGCGTCCATGGCACGTCCGTGTTTTCGACGGGTTCGAAAGCCTTCAGGAACCTTCCGGATAACGATGGAAATCCGGTAATGAGAGCGGCTATGAGCCTGTTTTTTACCCTGCTGAGGAGTTGGAACGACTGGGACGGCAGTGGCTGCTTCATCATATCTTACCGGTTAACCGGATGAACTCATAGAATTACCGTCACGCAGAACCGGTGCGGAACCGCTACACGTAGAATCGGCACACGTAGAGCCGGTACACGTAGAACCCTGGCCGGCGGTACAGGCCAGGCAATGGGGGGCGGTGGTTATCTCCCTCCCGGCCAGAACGTCGTAGTCGAAGTTCCTGACATGCTGGGGGCAGTCGCCATCGAGCTTTAATTGCGCCGCCTGGTTAAAGTCGCAATCGTATAAACTGCCATCCCAACCCACGCTGACAAGGCGCCTGCACATGACGCCATCCAGCGTACCCAGGTTAAATGCCGATGCCAGCCTTTCCATATACCTGCCGTAGTTGCCGCTGCGTCTGAGAAAGTCGGCAAACCGCCCTATCGGAACGTTGCAGATGGTGTAGAGATTGTCGAATCGCACCGAGTGCTTTTCGAAAAGCTCGCTTCTGAACTGCTCTTCGATAATGTGCTGCGATGGAGGCAGAAAGGCCCCCTGGGGATTGTATACGAGATTAAGAGTAAGAAGCCCCGTGCCAAAACCCATTTCGTTCAGTTGCCTGAGCACGTGTATGCTCTTGTAAAAAACCCCTTTGCCGCGTACCCTGTCCACCATATCTTGCGTATAGTGGGGCAGGGAGGCTATCAACTCCACGCCGTTATCCCTGTAAAAGGCGGCGAAGCCCAGCATTGCCTCCTCCAATAGTACGGTCAGGTTCGTGCGCACGATTACGCGGTTTACGATTTTTCTTGCCTTTCCGATGAGGTATCCCAGGTTGGGATTAAGCTCGGGTGCGCCTCCGGTTATATCGAGGGTTTTGATGTCGTAGTTTTTCAGAATGCCCAATATGGTATCTATAGTTTCCACGCCGAGCATTTCCGTCCTTTCGGGGCCGCCGGCTACATGGCAGTGCCTGCAGGTTTGGTTGCAACCGTAGCCCGTGTTTACCTGTAGGGTAACAATTCCACAAGCTTTCAACTGAGTCTTTGGAAAGGTGATCAATGTTGCGGGTGTTTCGGTCGTCCACATGGATACCTTCGTCACATGGATACCTTGTCTACGGAGTTGTGTGCCTGCAGGCAGTGTATGAGAGATGCTCCTCCCCTGACTGCGGAGGCAACGTGTACGGCCTCCGTCATGTGGTCGAGCCCCATGCCCTCTTCGAGGCAGCTACGGGTATAGGCGTCGATACAGTAGGGACACTGGATCGTATGGGCTACGGCCAGGCCTATCAGTACTTTTTCGCGTTTGGTGAGCGTACCGGCCTTCAGTGAGGCATTGTACCAGTCCATAAATTTCCTGAACAGTTCCGGGTTGTACTTTCCAACTTCGCCAAAGCGGTCGAGGTCTTCGTCATTGTAATAATCCGACATCCGGGCCTCCTTAACGCTTTAAAATACCTTCTATTAGTTTTTCTCCTTCGGCGCTATCTAAGTGAAATTCTATACCGATATCGTGTTTATCATAAGCAGTGGTTAAATATTTCATCGTTCCTTTAATCTTTAGTTCGTTTTTCGTCTCACCGGTTTGTAAAATAAGATCGATGGGATTATTATCCTTGTAAAGCATATTTACGGAAAATTTATCTTTCAGGCTGGAATTATACAAACTGCATTGGCAGCCGCTCGGACTTATATTTTGAATAATCGCTTTTATTTTATTTTCCTGTATTTCGAGCTTGCAAGGTACTTTGCACACGATTCTTTGTTTTTCGCGATCTTCGTCATCTTTCTGAATAAACTCCGGATATTCGATGAATAAAAGTGCCGTTGGTGCGAGAATTTTCCCCGTTAACCGGGAAGAGAATCTATAAACGTGCTCTCCGCGATAATATCTCACCGTAACTCCGGTTTCGTTGGGTAAATTCTTTTGAAGTTCTTCGTTTCCCTTAGCTTTGACGATAATATTGGATTTGACGTCTACGATAAAACCCGGCATTTTAGAAGACGTCCCTTCTAACGTTATTTCCAACGGGACACCAATATCCGAAGCACTTAACCGATAAACTTCTTCATTATCCACTTGTCCTGAACTCATATAGATACTCCTTACGATACCCCTTACGCAAGTTTATTAAAAACATCAAATTTCCCTCATGCCCGTTTACATGAAAATCAATACAACCGCATAACATTCACCCTGTAGACTTCACCCTGTAACGAAAAACGCCACCTTAAGTAGAAAACTAAGGAAATAGTAGATTTTATAGCAAATATTTCAGAAAGTCAAGATGATTTTTGATTCTCATTATCCCGTATGGCCAATACGACAGATATACCATTACGGGTAAAGGCTACTGCGGTTTCTCAGTGTGTGCCGGGTGGTGGTGCTCCCCCTCTGCCCCTTTTGATGAGGAGGACAAGAGGCAGGATGGACAGGAGTATAGTGAATATTATGAAAGACGTGTCGTTAAAGGCGAGCATGGAAGCCTGCTTCAGTGTGTTGCTATAGATAACGCCGTCGGCGGCGTGTCTGGCGATGAATGGAGCGAACCCGTTGTAGCCGAGCACCCTGGCTGCGTTTGCTGAGGCTATCTGGTAGTTCCTGTCAAAGGGGGTGAGGTGCTCTGTAAGCTGGAACTGGTGTATCTGAGAATGGCGGGATATCATGGTCGTAACGAAGGCCACCCCGATGCTGGCGCCAATGTTTCTGAGGAGGTTGAAAATAGCCGTGGCATTTCCCATCTCTTCTCTTCTTATCCCGGACATTGTCATTGTCATAAGCGGTACAAAGAGAAGCCCCGTCCCAATGCCCAAAAATACGCGTGGAAGGAAGACGGTTATGTAATCCACGTCCAGGCTAAATTGGGACAAGAGCAACGTCGAATAAGCGGCAATCAGGGTTCCAATGGCTATAAGCCATTTCGGGTTTATCCTGTTTATAAGGATACCCACGATGGGCATCGTTATCAACGTGGCTATACCGCCAAGGCCGAGCACTTTGCCGGCCAGCGTAGCGGTGTAACCGAGTTGTGTCTGCAAGAGTATGGGCAGGAGCACGATGCTTCCGAAAAGGTTGAAGAAGACAAAGAACGCCATCATGCTGCCGGTCGTAAAAGTCCTGTTTTTAAAAGTGGAAAGGTGTAAGATCGGGTCTTTGGCAAAGAACTCCACTATAATAAACGATAACAATGAACACGCCGAGATAAGGGTAAGCCAGAATATGTATCCCGACGAAAACCAGTCCTCCTGTTGTCCCTTATCGAGCACTATCTGCAGTGTGGCCAATCCCAGGGTAAGAAGGGACAGACCCATGTAATCGATCTTCATTTTTTGTTTCTTCATGTAATGAGGGTCTGAAATGAAGATCATGCACATTAGTATCGACACGATGCCAATGGGTATGTTTATAAAGAAAATCCATTGCCAGCTCCAGTTGTCCGTTATCCACCCGCCCATGAGAGGCCCTATGATAGGCCCAAACAGGATGCCTACGCCAAATACGGCCATAGCCGTTCCGCGCTGCTGGAAAGGGAAGGCTTCGAAAAGTATAGCCTGGGAAATCGGCTGGAGCGCTCCGCCCCCTATTCCCTGTAAGATTCTGAAGAAGATCAGACTCTGGAGATTCCAGGAGGAGCCGCACAAAAATGAGCTCACGGTAAATACCACTATCGAAAGTATGAGGTAGAACTTCCTGCCTAACATCCTGCTGAACCATCCGGTAAGAGGTATGATTATGGCGTTGGAGACGAGATAAGCCGTAATGGTCCACGTGGCCTCGTCAATGCCTGCGGAGAGGCTGCCGCGGATGTGGTCTAACGACACGTTTACGACGGACGTGTCTATGATCTCTATGAGCGTGGGAAGCATTACGCTTATGGCAATTATCCACTTGTTGGTAGCGGCGACGTTAGCAGTACCGGTGTTCATCGGTGGTTATTCGACGATGACGGTAGGTACCACGGACATACCTATTCTGAACTGGTGCTCACTCCGTGACTCTTTGTCGAGAAGTATTTTCACCGGCAGTCTCTGGACTATCTTTACGTAGTGGCCCGTGGCGTTTTCCGGCGGAAAAAGCGAAAAAACCGAACCCGTACCGGCCATGAAGCTGTCCACCTTACCATGGAAAGTCTTACCGGGGTAGGCGTCCACTTTTATAGATACCCGCTGGCCCGGCTTGATTCTGGCAAGCTCGGTCTCTTTGTAATTGGCCACCACCCATACGTCGTCGAGAGGGACAACGGCCATGAGAGGTTGGCCTGTCTGTACCTGGTTGCCTGATTCGACGGACTTCTTGTTTACGTAGCCGTCTGACGGCGCGTATATCCTGGTGTAATTGTAGTTGAGGCGAGCCTGTGTAAAAACCGCAGTTTCCTTTTCGATAGTCTTTTCCTGGGTAACCATCATGGATTTTGCCATGGCTACGACGGCCCTTTGCGTATTTATCGACTCTTCCGAAACGCCCAATTGACGCTCGGCCAAAGCCGACTCGGCGGTAAGGACTTTAAGGCTAGTCAGGGTTTTTTCGTATTTTTCCCTCGATATGGCTTCCGATGCGTAAAGGTTTTCGGCGCGTTTTGCATCCTTATTAGCCTGGTCGAGGTCGGCTTTTCTGGCGGCAAGGTTTGCCAGTGAGCTTTTTGCCTTGCCCTCGGACTCTATAAGCATTTTCCCGGCCGTTTCCAGGCGCGATTCGAATTCGCCGAGTTTGGCCTTTTCCATGTCGAGCTTAGCCCCGGCTTCCTTAAGTTTAGCCTCGTAATCGGATGGATCTATGGTAACGAGTAAATCCCCTTTTTTTATGAGCTGGTTGTCGTTTACGTATACGTGGGACACCGTGCCGGGCACCTTTGGGGCTATGGTGTAGATGGTGCCTTCCATGAAGGCGTCGTCGGTCGAGACGTGGGTGGCGGCGTACGAGTGGTACATGTATACCGTGGCGGCCGCCGCTATTGCCAGGATTATTAAAGCCGCGATGGCGATTTTCTTTTTGCCCGGTTCCCTGCCTGGCTCCCCGTTTATTTCACTCTTTGGTTCCATTACTTCCTCCTGATTTCCTCATGCTGCCTTGTCCGCAAAGCCGGTGCCCGTAAACCCGGTGTTGAATCACATAGTGCCCGGCTTACCTGTTGCCGTAGTCCGTTACCGGGTTAACGGTTATCCACATGGGTTGCATACTCTCTGGCGACGTCGGTACCGCTAGAGTATAACAGGGCCGCTCGTGCCCGTTTATAGTCAAACATTGCCCTGTAGTGGTTTGTGTCAGCCAGAGTTTTCAGCGCAATCGCGTCGAGGACTTCGGTAGCCGTGCCCTCACCCTCTTCGTAGCGTGCCCTGGTAATCCTGAGGTTCTCCTCCCCCTGGGTTACGGCTTCGGCGGTGGCGTCGAGCTTTTCGGCGGAGTTCTTTAATTCGAGGTAACTCTTCTGGACTTCGAGCCTTATATCGTCAAGGATGCGTTTCCGTTCGTCGGCCGTCCTGGCCATGCTGTGCCTGACACGGGCTACTTCGGCTTTAGTCCTGCCTCCGTTAAAGAGATTGACGTCTGCTCCAACGAATATTGACCAGTTGTCCTCGTGTACCTGGTAATCGTTTTGAGCGAAGCTAAACCCGCCCAGTACGTAGAATTTCGGATAATAACCCGCTTTCTTTATCTTTTCTTCGAGGGTCAACCCCTCTGTCTGCAAATCGGCTACCTTTAACTCTATCCTGTCCTTTTCGGCTCTGAGCCAGTACTCTTCGATTGTAACGATGTATGATAAAGCCGGGGTGTCGTCAACGAGCAGCAGAGGGCCTGGTAAGGGCTTCATGAGTAAAGAGTTTATCCTCGACGCGTAGAGCTCACGTTGGTTTTTCAGGCTCAGCAGGCGACTGACGGCATCGGATAACTTTACTCCGGCAGCCAGAAGATCGTTTTTCGTTATCGCGCCCTCTTCGTAGAGGTGCCCGGCCGTGTCTTTGTGGCTGCGGAGTTGCTTTATCTCCGTTTGTGCTACGAGTATCATCTTTTCGGTTTCGAGCAAGTCGAAGCAAGCGTAAAGGTAATTAAGTGCGACCAGATTTTTTGTCCTGTCGAGATCGAGCCTGGCAGTATCGGCGGATAACATGGATTCCTTGTACCTTGCCATTATCGCACCGAAGTCGTAAATTGTCTGCTTTATGGATATGGCGTACGAAAACGAGCTTTTGTTAGCCATAGGCACCTGAACAGAACCAAAAATTGCTCCCGGCTGGTAGAAAAGCCGCGCTTCGCCTACTGAAGCGTCTATCGACGGGTAAAAGCCCGCCCTTGCGGCGTCCACGTCCGCCGAGGCGATTTCCGGGTTGTAGGCCGCCACCCTTACAAGGTTGCTCCTTTCCGTTACAATGGCCAGTCCGTCCGTAACGGCAAGTTCGCCTTTATCGTCTTTAGCATCGGGCCGGACTTCCTGAGTATAAGAATCCCGACTCACTGCGGGGGTTAAGTCTTCGGCAAAGACCGGGGAAGGGAAAACGGCTGACGGCAATATCGACAAAAGTAACAATGCCGCCGGTAAGACAAACGCAAAGGTGTCCAGGAATAAGGTGCCCCCCAATACGGTATATGCTCGTCCACCTCTTGGGTTTCTACGTTTACGTTGTTTACGTTTTCGATAAAAAATCTGCATAAATGTAAGCACTTACTAACATACCACTTTCCATAGCTTTTGTCAACAGGTTTTAATATGAGATTAACTTTTCATAAACTTTGATATATTACATAATAACGGCATCTTTGAGCAAGTGAATATTTATAGCGGCAGTCCAATAGGATGCAATACAAAGGCCTGCGAATGCGGCTGACGGCTCTTTCGGACGTGCTTGCAATGACAGTAAAATGTTATGTCTCCTGTTTCTATGTCGGGATTTGGGTTTCATATGCGTTGCAAAGTACGTAAACCCAATGTTATAATGATAGAACAGGTGTAGTTCTCTTTTTGAAAAATATGAGATGGCTGCTTGTAACTCATTGAAAGAAGGACAAGATGATCAAGAAAATTCTTATAATCGATGACTCTGTTACCGCCAGGTTCTTTATTAAATCATGCATCCACGATGATACGGAATATGAGATATTCGAGGCAGGTGACGGGAAACAAGGCGTGGATATTTTTAAGCAGATTCAACCGGATTTAACGTTTTTGGATTTGACTATGCCGGAAATGAACGGCTTCGAAGCCCTCAATGAAATAAAAAGTACAAACAAAGACGCCGTGGTCGTTATATTAACGGCTGACATCCAAAAGAAAACATTTGAGAGGGTAACTAAGCTTGGGGCGCTCATGTTAATAAAAAAACCACCGACAAAGGAAAGCATTCATGACGCTTTATCGAAAGCGCAACGCCAACTGGAAGATATAAGGCAGTCAAAGTAGAAGGTTAATAGATGAACGATAGCAACGACGTAATTTTAGATGACCTTGAGATAGATACCTTTAAAGAAATAATGAACATCGCTTTTGGAAGTGCGGCGGCCTCGCTGTCCGATATCATCAACGTTTACGTAGTTTTAAGCGTTCCAAATGTAAAGATAATGAAGTCCGCGGAAATTGCGGATTATATAAAGAGTGAGGCTAAAGCCTGCGGGTACAACAATCTCGTGGAACAAAGCTTTATAGGTAACTACCGCGGGGTGGCTCTATCTATTTTCCCTTGTGGAAGCGAAAGAGAACTATTGAGTATTTTTAATCCCGATAAAGAATCGTATATCGAATCGGACCCTTTAAACGAACTCGAAATGGAAATCCTGAAGGAGGTGGGCAATATTCTCATAGGCTCGTGCGTCGGAAAGATGGTTGAATTACTTAAGGAATCCGTCACGTTTTCGCCGCCAAGGTTTATTCGTGGAGACATTCTTCAAAACATCTCGCTCGGAGACGCTTTTGATTCCGACCATTGGGCAATAATTATGAAAACCGTTTTCCATTTCGAAGAAAAGAATATATCGAGCTATCTATTTTTGATAAACAGCCACGAGGTAACTGCTAGTTTAAAGAAAGCTTTACGGAATTTTTGGAAAGAATATGAATAATGTATAAACAGGCTCTGGATTTAATAAACGCCGGTTTTGTCATACTCGATAAAGAATTAAAAATTATACACTGGAACCGCTGGCTGTCTTTATATAGTGGAATCAAGCCGGAACTGATTGTTGACCATTCGGTATTCGATTTTTTCCCTAATTTAAAGACTCCGCAATTTTTAAGGAATTGTAATACCGTGTTAACCTTTGGTACCGTTATTTTCCTGTCGCAAAAATTACATAGCTACTTATTCCCCTTTAAACCTACGTGTTTTATAGATTCTTCATTCGAATACATGCAGCAGAGCTGCACGATAGGACCACTCAGGGGGGAGGATTTCTCCATTCGGTACATTTACATCATCGTGCAGGACGTAACTGAAATAGTCGCATATGAAAAGAAATTGAAGACCATGAATATCATGGATAGTTTGACGGGTATTTACAACCGCAGATTCTTTGATTTCTCACTTAAAGAGGAGTTCGAAAAACACAAAAGATACTCAAAACCCCTAACCCTGATTATGTTCGACGTAGATTGTTTCAAAGACGTTAACGATAAGTACGGACATCGATGTGGAGATTATATACTAAAATCCGTCGCGACGATAAGTGCTTCGATAATCAGAGGCGTCGATGTTCTTGCCCGCTATGGTGGTGACGAGTTTTGTTGTTTACTCCCTGAAACTAATATCGAAAGCGGACTTATTGTGGCCGAACGATTGAGAAAGGCCATTTTTGACTATGAGGCCATATTTACGTCTTTTTCCGTAAGAGTAACTGTCAGCCTTGGAATCTCGGAATTACGCAACGAGTTAATTTCTCCGGAAAAGTTATTTAATAATGCCGACGAAGCGCTTTATGAAGCTAAAAGTACGGGACGTAATAAGGTAATCGCGAGGGGTTAACGTAGTGAGGAAAAGGAGGGAAGGCAGAGGACGTCATGGGGGGGTGTCCTCTGCCTGTTCGGAAGGAAGATCTATATTCTTATATCTTAGGTATCTCGTATATTATCGGTATCTTATGCTCAATACGCGTCCGCTATCCGATGCTTAATACGCGTCCGCTTATACCTTTTCCTCTCTCTTTTTCCTTATGAAAGTGGGGATATCTATATCCTCTTCATAGGACGACATGAGTTCGGTAGCCGGAATCTTGTCCTCTTTCGAAAAATCGAATAAAGCTTTGGAAAGCACCCTGTCGGAGCTTCTCTGGAAGACCCTCTCTTTTTCCGCCGAACGCCATT
>JADFXJ010000089.1 GCA_015233615.1 Nitrospirota bacterium | reverse complement strand
CGTGTAGCGCGATAGACGCAGTCAGGCTGTGGGACGAGATAGCAGGTTCGAAAGAAGATATAGAGAGCCGGCTTGGTAAAAGTGCGGACGTTTTATGTTATCCCTTCGGCGATTATAACGAATCTGTAATCCACGCTGTCAGGAGTGCCGGCTACAATGCCGCGGTAACCACTCAAAGGGGCCTGGTTGAACCGGGTGCCAACCCTTATCTTATTAAGCGTGTTCCTATAAAAGGTAAGACTAAGCCACTATCCTTCATTGTCAAAGTATGCACCGACTACGAAAGACGAAAGGAAATGCGCAGGGCGCTGAATTATCCTCATGGAAACGGTATCTACTCACCAATCGAATCATGAACGGCAGTTGTCGGATATCGTAGTTTCTGCATTGTCAACCATAAATATCAGGGTTAGTATAAACAACGTTTAAGATGTACCGGTAATATGTACTAGTTGGTCGATTGAACTCCAAAAATGGTTTTCCTTCGCTTTATGGCTGTGCCCGTTTGTGAAGGAAGTTGGCCGATTAATATATTATTTAAGGAGGGCGGGATATGATGAGAGAAGTAAATATAAGAGAAATAAATATGTTTGGTGAGCTAATCAATTTTTCGGGCAGATTTGTAGAGCAGCAAAAAGGAGTTTGGGATTATTTCGCCTGGATAGACTTCTTATCGGAGGTTAAGAACAAAGGGATTGACATAACCGATGAGATGAGATGTTATATAAGTTCATTCCTGGAAAGTATGAAGAAATTATATATTGCTTCGACGGCAAATACGGGTATACGAAACGTTGTAATGGATACATCGATGCACGTGGCAGAGTTCGCTAGAAGAACCAATGGTGGATGGAATACATCGGATACCGAAACTTTTATAAACGAACTGCAGAAAAAAGGAATCGGCATAACGGAGGAGACTAAACATAATATTGTTGGCGTTATAGAATCTGCAAAAAATATATACACTTCTACTATCGAAATTAGCAGGGATACATAGTAATCTTTATTCTAATGAAAAGGAGACAATAGAATGTTCGGGAATATGAAGACCGGTACCAGGCTGGGGTTGTCATTTGGACTGGTAGTTTTGTTGCTAATACTCATCAGCATCGTAAGCATCGCAAAACTCTCTCGTATCAACGTTATAGTGTCAGGCATCGTCCAGGACAAGTATCCGAAGGTCGCTCTTGCCAACGACGTGTTAAATAACGTAAACATCTTAGCCAGGGCAATGAGGAATACGCTGCTGGTGGACAAGAAGGAGCTAATCCAAAAAGAGCTGGACCGTATCGCCGAGTCCAGGAAAAAGATAACGGACGATATCGACAAACTCAATGCTTTAGTTAAGTCCCAGGAGGGAAAGGCGCTCTTTAAGGGCATAACGGACTCCAGGGCCGTTTACGAGAGTGCTCAGGATGAATTTGTTAAGATGGCGACGGATGGCAAGCAAGCTGAAGCAAAAGAATTTCTGTTGAGTAAAGTGAGGGAACTGCAGAACAAGTATATATCTGCCATAGGCGATCTTGTTAAACACCAGAACAAAAGCATGGAAGACGCCGGAGCGGAAGCCGCCAGGACGTACACGGAGACCAGGAACCTCGTCGTCATCCTGTCGATTGTCGCCATCGTTTTTGCCATAGCGATAGCGGTCTGGATAACGATGACGCTGCTTAGCCAGCTTGGTGGAGAACCACGTCAAATATCCTCTATCGCCCGGGCGGTTGCCGACGGTGATTTAACCATCGGCATGGTTTCCGGCCGCAGCACCGAAACCGGCATCTTTGCCGCCATAAAAGAGATGGTGGATAAATTAAAAAGCGTGATGGCAGACGTCCGCTCGGCGGCAGACAACGTAGCATCGGGAAGTAACGAACTTAATACCGGAGCCCAGCAGTTAAGCGAAGGGTCTACGGAGCAAGCCGCTTCTATCGAGGAGGCGTCGTCATCGATGGAAGAGATGGCGTCAAACATAAAGCAAACCTCCGACAATGCCGCCCAGACGGAGAGGTTAGCGGTAAAATCGGCTCAGGATGCACGCGAGAGTGGAAAATCCGTATCCGAAGCAGTAAGTGCTATGAAAGAGATAGCGAGCAAAATATCGATTATAGAAGAAATAGCCAGACAAACTAACTTACTGGCTCTGAATGCGGCAATAGAAGCGGCACGCGCCGGAGAACACGGCAAGGGATTTGCCGTAGTAGCTTCAGAGGTGAGAAAACTTGCCGAACGTTCGCAGAAGGCGGCAGCCGAGATAACCAAACTATCGGCCTCAAGTGTAACTGTCGCTGAAAAAGCGGGGTATATGCTGGCAAAATTGGTACCGGATATTCAAAAGACTGCCGAACTCGTACAGGAAATAACCGCCGCAGGCAACGAGCAAAATACCGGTGCCGAACAGATAAATAAGGCTATCCAGCAACTCGATCAGGTAATACAGCAAAACGCGTCGGCATCCGAAGAACTGGCCTCTACTTCGGAGGAATTGAGTACCCAGGCGGTACAGCTTCAAAGCTCGATCAGCTTCTTTAAGACGGGAGAGTTTGCCGCAAGAAACCGGGTTATGGGAAAAAATAAGGCAAAAGTGCCTCATCTGGCACATGACGGGGACGGGAAAGGGGAAAGTCAGAAACTTAAAAGTCGACTTGCACGGGTGCCCAAAGTAAATCTCAATATGGAAAAGAACAACCATGACGACGCCGAATTCGAAAGCTTTTAAACGAAGCACGATGGGTTTTAAGTTTTTGGCTTTAGTCTTACCCATCATTCCATCTTCCTAAATTTCATCTTCCTAAATGGATAAAAGTTATATGATCGTGATACAATTAACGGTTATTCGAATAACATTATTCGAATAAGCCTTTTTATTACGTTTTTAACGACGTTTTTATACAATACATAATATTTCAGGAGGTTCATAGTGAAATTTAACAATGCCAGGGAATGCTGGAAAGAGATACTTTCCGACCCCGCGTCGAAGGCCGGTCTTCTTTCGGAGATCGCGAAATTCGCCAGGGAAAACTTAGAGCCCGCCAACATTGTGTTTGGCACGTCCGGATGGCGTGGCGAGATTGGCAGCGACTACACGTTTAACAATCTCAGGATAGTAACCACGGCCATAATCGAAATGTTCAAAGAACAGGACGCAAGCGTCATGGAAGCCCTGGGCGTCAGGGACATCGACGAGATAAAGCGGCGTGGAGTGGTAGTGGGCCATGACAACCGTTTCCTGGGCCCCGAGTTTGCCATGTCCGTAATAGGCCTCCTCAATAAGGAGGGCATAAAGGCCTACTACTCGGGCGAGACCATAACGCCGGAATTCTCCTCATCTTTAGAAGAACTCGGCGCCGCGTGCTCCATTAACCTCACCCCATCCCACAACCCGTCGGTATGGGCGGGCTACAAGTTCAACCCCGCAGACGGCGGCCCCGCGGGCCCGGAGATAACCAGGGTTATCGAAAAGTACGCAAACGGGCTCATGGCGCAGCACGCTATAATACCGTATGCCCCTGCGTCGCAATACGAGACCATAGACCCCGTCGGGCTGTACCTTCGCTTTGTAGAAAAGAAGAAAACCCTCGATATAGCCGGCATAAGGAAGTTCATCGCAGACAACGACGTTTTAATCTGCATCGACCACGTCCACGGAGCATCCCGCGGCAGGCCACAAAGGATTATAGGCGATAGCCCAAAAGTCAGGTACTTCCGTACGAACGACGATTACCTCTTCGGAGGCATTGCCCCGGAGCCCTCATCCAGGAACATGAAGGCGGTCACCGAGACCCTCCGGGCGAGTTCCGCCCGCTACAAGCTGGGAGTTATAATCGACCCTGACGGCGACAGGATACGCTTTACCGACGGCGAGACGGAGCTGCCCATGAACTATTTTGGCGCTCTGGCCTTCCACTTCTTCCATAAGTACAAAAAGCTCGACGGCATCGTCACCAAGTCCGTAGCCACGAGCAACTTCGCCAACGCAATAGCCGAAAAGCTTGGGCTACCCATAAGGGAAACCATGGTAGGCTTCAAGAACTTCCGCCAGTACATGCTCCCCGGTGCAAAGGAGAGAGCCATCATAGCCTTCGAGGAGAGCGACGGTATATCCGGCTACAACCACACTCTCGAAAAGGACGCCATATTCGGATTGCTCGTAGCCATAGAAATGATGTCCATGACGGGGATGAATATCGGAAAATACCTTTACTCCGTGCAGGAGGAGTTCGGCTTCTTCTACCCCGATCGCGCAGGCGTCGAGGTCGCACGCGAACTAGTAGGAAAGCCGCTGACGGAAAAACTCGCAAGAATAAAAAACACTTTAAAAGTGGGCTCCACCGTGTCCTTCGACAACGTAACAAAGATGGTAAAAACCATGATTACACTGGACGGCACAAAGATAGTATTCGACGACGACTCCTGGCTCCTCATCAGGCCCTCCGGAACGGAACCAAAGGTAAGGTTCTACATAGAAACCCGCTCGGAAAAGGAAAAGGACATCATGTTCAAAAAAGCGGAGGAGATCACGAGAGCGGCCATAGCGGCGTCATAATTAATATCAGTCGAAGCAGGGGCCCCGAAACCGGCCAGAAACCGGATAATTAAACCGGGGCCCCGAAACCGCGGCGGCCATGTTCGAGCGTCAGGTTTGGTCGTCTTCGGGTTCGTGAAGCGCTCTATAGCCTGCCAGGTTATGACGATTCGGCACTCTTACCATCTTAATCCTTCCTCCTGTAAAAACCTTTGTGCACCATCATGACCAAGTCGTGCCGCCATTATTGCATCTGAAATTGATGACTTACCGTCTCCCTTTCTAATATAGGCACTCCCCCGATAAACGTACGTCTCAGCATCATTCGGGTTCAATTCGACAACACTGGTGTAATCATCGATTGCCAGATCGTTGTCTCCTTTCGCACTATATGAATGACCCCGATATAAATACGCTTTCACATATCCTGGATCTATTTCGATAACCTTAGTGTAATCGGCAATAGCATTATCGTAGTCTCCTTCATTGAGATAGACCCAACCACGTGAAAAATACGTCTCAACATCCTTTGGATTTTGCTTAATAGCCTGGGTACAATCAGTGATCAATTGGTCAAATGCCTGACTTTTCGTATTTTTATCTGATTTAAAAAACCACCTGATTAACTCCCTAAAACCCATAAATGGTTCCTCTTTTTTGCTTAATAGCTTTATTATACTCCAAGGCGCCCAGGGTAAAGCGTGGAGTGACAGAGGCGCCTGCGTGTCGTACCCTGTTGTATGGCTATTTACAGATTGTAAAGCTTGATCTTCGTCAAGAGTGGATAAAATTGCATATTTAGGGGAAAACCAACATAGGATTTAGCTTGCTCCCTTGAGTTCATCAGGTTTTGCGGCCTTGTACCCGTGCCCTGCCCGTCGCCGGTTCTTCGCAGCAGGCTTTTTCCAGGTTGGAGATTTTGACATTCCAAAAACTCTAAAACCTGGTCGCCTATCTCCTGAAGTTTCAAAAACGCCTTGTCAACAGAGTGATCACGCCAACTTTTTCTTGGTCCACCCGATGAGTCCGCCGGAGTTTATGAGCTCTTCCATAAACGGGGGAATAGGTTTAGCCTGATACTCCTTCCCCGTCGTTGTGTTTTTGATGAGGCCGGTGCGGGTGTCTATCTCTATGACGTCGCCGTTTTTTATATCGTCGGCTGACTCCGGTGACTCGAAGATGGGCAAGCCGATGTTAAAGGCGTTCCTGTAAAAAATCCTTGCGAAGCTTTTGGCCACGACGGCCTGAAGGCCGGCTGCCTTAAGAGCTATGGGGGCGTGCTCACGAGAGGAGCCGCAACCAAAGTTTGCGTCCGCAACGATGAGGTCACCGGCCCTGACCTTGCCGGGGAAATCCTTGTCGGCGTCTTCCATTACGTGCCTGGCGAGTTCCGCCGGATCGGACGTGTTGAGATAACGCGCCGGTATAATGGCATCCGTATCTACGTCCCTGCCGAACTTCCATACCTTGCCTTTCAGTTCCATAACTTCCTCCTTAACTATTCGAATACGTTACTAATGCGTTATTAAAGTTTACCATATTTTGTTAATTCAGTCATACAAAACGATTTGCAGCATAGCGGCATGTTCCCGTGTAAAAAGCTTACGAGGTTACGTTCATAGGAGTAAAATATCCGTAGGCGGTACCAGGGGGGCGTTGCGGGGGTGCTCCCCCGCAAGAAGGGGTAGCGAAAGGACGCGCCCTTTGCCACCCTCCTACCCCCCGTAAGACATACGGTGCGCAGTGGGCATCGAACCCCGGAGAACCGGACGTCCTTAAGGGGGTTTCAAAAGGGGGCGAAGCCCCCTTTGGCTCCTCTTTCCTATTAGGAAAGAGGCGGGGGTGATTGGTGCCCTTGCCCTTTTATACCAGGTTGCATTCAAAAGATTAAAGGACACAGATTACCGCGAAAAGGTGGAGAAATGCATAGTCCTTTTTCGTGCTTTTGTTCGTGTGGTTCGTGTTAATCTCTTGTCCGTTAGCCGTGAGGTCATTCGGACTCGGCGGCAATTGCACCGCCGCCTGCGACACCGGCGAGACGGGCTGCCTGAGTCGCTTTCCCTGCAAGCCTGCCTGATACTTTATGGCGCCAATACCGGCTTTAGCTTTCTTCCTATTATTTTTTGGGGGAACTCCTGGTAAGGGAAAGCATTGACATACATATACTGCTTTGATATAATAAGTACATGAAGTATATAATCATGGAGTAAATATATGGACAGACTGAGGAATAGCGGTGAAGACAAGCCACCTGGCACGTTGCAACAATACCTTGAAGCGTGTCTGCTTCTTATCTTGCGTAAGGGAAAATGCCACGGTTATGAGCTAACTAAATCTCTTGAAGCCTATGGTATGGGTAATAAAGCACCCGGTCCTGTATATCGCACACTTCGCAAGATGGAGGCTTTGGGATTAATTAAATCGCAATGGGATACGTTGTCGAAGAGAGGCTCAGCCAGAAGAGTTTACAATATAACGTCCGAGGGTCATGCGCACTTGAAGAAGACGGCTAGTGCTTTACATGAGCTGGTAAACACCTTGAGTGCATTCCTTAAAGATGTCGGCATTCAGGAGGGTGATGAAAACTCTGTAAGTTAAAAACTCTCTTAACCGATAAGCAACAAGCCATAGAGGAGGCGTGTAATGTATATAGGTATAGTGCTCAGAGTTGTAAAAACTGCCGCATCGATTGTTCTTGAAAGCCGGGTATTTAACATACAAAGGGGCGTAGATAATCTATCTAAAAAGTTATTCCGTAAAATAAACTATGGCACGTCAAAAAAAGATCTAAGGTACGGCAAAATACTTAATTCTGTAATGGAAACCGGCATTGCTTTATACTCGAAATCTGGACTTCATGCTACAGTAGAATCGTTATTACAGGAAATATCTACCGGAAACTCTGAAAGCCAGGATTCCCCGGCTGAAGTTGACTCATGGGCCCGCCAAATAGCTTCAATCTTCCAGGCTGCCGGGTTGGCGCCTAAGGCCATAGCCATAGATGGTGCCGTAGGCAGCGGCAAAAGTACCCTTGCAAAAGCCCTCGCTAACAGACTTGACATGAAGTGGATATCGCTCGATCATGTAAATATGGACTCACCGCTTACATTTCAAGTTGGAAACGTCTATGAGCATCACAGACTTATCCGCACACAAAACATGGACTTCTTTGATGCTATCATTTATATAGACGAGCCGGTAGAATTGTCGAAAAGCAAGGTGCTCCGGCGTATGCGTGGCGGATACCTTCTTGACATTATGGACTTCGAAACCCACAAAAGGGTAGGTGAAAAGGCATTTTCCCTCGCTAATGGTGAGGAAATCCGTATAAACGGGAGTTATCTCACTATGAAGATTCGTCCGGCAGAAGGATTCCACACTCGCGAAAACGTCGAAAAGGAGTTAAAAGGAAAAGGATTGGAGACGGATAGATTAAGCCTGGAGCAGCTCATGTTTCTCGCGTCAGAAAAAACTATAAAAAGTGGCTTTTTCTCCTACATAGATGTATCACCTTACATGAAGGAAGTTATTTCCGGCAGTATATCTGCAATTGCCGGACTTATCGGCAAAGCGAGATAATCTGTGGTTGTTATAGATTCCATCATAGTCTTCGATTTGTGTTTAAAGCGGTACATCAAGAAAAGCGTCCCGGTGTGGCTAAAAAATGCTATGGCGATAATAACACACATGGGGGATGGCCCATTGTGGGCGATAATATACAGCATTCTATTTTTAATTCATAGCCAGGGGACTAACAAACTCGCATTACAACTCGTTGAGGGTGAGGGAATCGGCTTGTTGACACTCATTCCGCTAAGGTATTTGATTAAAAGGGAAAGACCGGCCGTTACATATACCTATAACTTACTCAAATGGAATAACTACTCTTTTCCATCGTTACACAGTTTGAGGGCTTTCTTTCTGGCAGTCACCTTTGGTAGCGCAAATAGAGTTGTTTTGACTCTATGTTTGATGATAGCCTTCATTATCGGAACTAGCAGAGTTTTACTCTTGAAACACTTTTTTACGGATGTAGCCGTCGGTGCTATAATAGGGATTACTATCGGGTTATATTTGCTTGAACTTTGAATTTCAAAAGTGTCCCGGCCCGGCATTCCTTTTCAGTACTTCCTTGTTGTATGCCGTCAGAACGTCACCTCTTCTGAGCATACCTACGACGTGCTTTGTATCAAAAAAGTCTACCACCGGAATTTCGTCTATGTCTTTCAACGCAAAGAGTTCGAGTGCCATAATCATGTTGTCTATGTCCCGTATTACTATGACGTCTTCGGTGGCTATCTCGCCGGCGGTAACTATCTTTTTGACGTGCTCCTCCGTGAATACCGACTTGACGTCGTGCATAGAAATGATGCCCACCATTTCGCCGTATGCGTTTATTACGGGGAAGTACATCTCTTTGCCCTTTATTATCAGGTCGGAGACTTTAGCCAAAGTGTCCGATTCCCGTACGGTTGTGAAAGTCTTGTTCATGATGTCTTGCACTCTCATTTGCTGGAGGATGGACATTTCGCGTCCGGAGGAAAGGTCTATGCCCTGCCTGGAGAGCTCTACCGTGTCTATGGATTCCTTGAAGAGCCTCGATGCCATGAATATCGCAGATATGCTGGAAAACATAATGGGCAGGACAAGCTTGTAGTTGCCCGTCATCTCGAAGAGGAGAAATATGCCGGTAAGCGGGGCATGTGTGGCGGCCGCTAAAAAAGTGCCTATACCGATGGTGGCGTACGCGCCGGGGACACTGGTTAAGTGGGGAAAAAGCCAATGTACAAGTGTGCCGTACAGGGCTCCGGCCATGGCACCTATGAAAAGTGACGGTGCAAATACTCCCCCCGCCCCGCCGGAGCCGAGGGTAACGGAGGTTGCCAGGATCTTGAATATCATCAGGATAAGCAGCAGCGAAATGGTAATGTTGCCGTTGAGGGCATCCATTATGAAGGTGTAGCCGTCGCTCATTACCTGGTGGAAAAATATGCCGATGACGCCAACTATAAACGCGCCGATTATCGGTTTTAGGAACCTGTGGACGTTGAGTTCTCCAAAAAAGTCTTTTACCTTGTAGAATACCTTTATAAAAGTAACCGAAACAATACTGACGAAAAATCCGAAGAAGATGTAAAAAGGTGTCTCGACGATGCCTCCTACGTCGTAAAGCGGCACCGTAAAAGCCGGATTCGGTCCGTAATAGGCTCTTGAGACGGCCGTAGCTATGCCCGCAGATATGACCACCGAGCCAAAAGACATCATCTCGTAGTTGCCAAGGAGAACAATCTCCGTGGCGAACATGACCCCGGCAATGGGAGCGTTGAATATGGCAGCGATGGCTCCTGCCGAGCCGGAGGCAATGAGCAGGGTGGTGCGTTTTCCGGAAAAGCCGAGCCACTGGCCAATAATGGAGCCCACGCCGCCCCCTATCTGGGCTGATGGCCCCTCGACGCCTGCCGACCCTCCGGTACCTATGGTAATGGCCGGAGCTATTATCTTCAGGAGAACTGACCTGAAGCGTATTATTCCCCCCCCCTGAGGTTTACGTTTACGAGGAAGTTTGGGAAGCCGTAACCGCCAACCTCGCCGGGGAACTTCCACTTCAGGGGTATCAGCATTATGGCGCCCAATACGGGAATAAGTGGCAGAAGCAACCTCGATTCCAGTTCCTGGCCTATTTGCAGGGTTTCTTGCCCTTTGATGAATATTAATTCCCTAATAAAATCCAGCGTAGAGCGGAAGACTATGATGGCAAAACTGCTTAGAACTCCAACTATGAGGGCCATGGCGATGGTAGCCGTGTGCTGCTCGAAACGAAATATTCTCCTGAAGAAAGGCTTGCCAATCAGCCATTTAAAAATGGCGAAAGCATTACGAGGTCGACCCATTTTCCCCGATGCCCGATCCTATCGCGGCCAGGTTGTAAGGAGAAAATCTTTGAGCTTCTGAGAGGCCATAGCCCTGTGGCTGATACGGTTCTTGACTGTCGGCCCTAGTTGTGCGAATGTGTCGCTATAGCCTCGGGGGATGAATACGGGGTCGTAGCCAAACCCGCCGCTACCCATGGGCGTCTCCGTAATGTCTCCCCAGACCTCGCCTTCGAAGTAATGTACCTGGCCTCCTGTGATGAAGCAAAAGACTGATACGTATCTTGCTGCTCTTGTGGCGGCTCTTTTGGCATCCCTTTTGCCGGAACCGGCATCTTTATCGGAACCTGCATCCTGTGGCGCTTCTTTGAGAAGGGATAGGAGTTTTTGTATGTTTTCTGTATCCGTCGAGTTTTTCCCGGTAAAGAGGTTGGCAAAACGCGCGGAGTGTACACCTGGGGCTCCGTCAAGGGCCTCTACTTCCATGCCGGAGTCTTCGGACACTACGGGGGCCGACGTCGCCACGTGGAGCGGATAAGCCTTTTTATACGCGTTTTCCCGGTAGCTGTCTCCGTCTTCGAGTACGTCGGTCTCTTTCAAAAGTTCTCCGGGTGAAACGAACTCAAAATGAGTGCCGCCGAAGAGTGCGTTTATTTCCCTAATCTTTCCTTTGTTGTTGGTAGCGAGGTAGATTTTCATGTTTCGAGCACCGCTTGTTGTATTTCGACGATGCGTTCGGTGCCTTTTATTGCCATGTCTAATAGTGCGTCGAGGGTTTCCCTGGAAAATGGAGAGCCCTCGGCCGTTCCCTGCACCTCTACGAGCCTGCCTGTGCCGGTTGCCACCACGTTCATGTCCACGTCGGCGGCACTGTCTTCTTTGTAGCAAAGATCGAGTCTTATTTCGCCATACACGATGCCTACGCTTACGGCCGCCAGGTAGTCGGTGATGGGAAATCCCTTGATTATGCCGGTTTTCCCGGCGAACCTGAGCGCCTGTACTAGGCAGACGTAGGCTCCGGTGATGGAGGCGGTCCTGGTGCCGCCATCGGCCACCAATACGTCGCAGTCTATGACGATGGTCTTTTCGCCAAGTGCCCTCATGTCTATGACGGAGCGCAGGGAGCGTCCGATCAATCGCTGTATCTCGTGGGTACGTCCGCCGATGGAGCCAATCTTGGACTCTCTCACCTTGCGCTGATGAGTTGCGCGAGGAAGCATCGAGTACTCGGCCGTTATCCAGCCCTGGCCGGTGTCCTTTAAGAAGGCCGGCACGAACTCCTCTATCGTGGCGGTACAGACCACGCGGGTGTCGCCAACCTCTATCAGTGCGGAACCCTCGGCCGGCTTTATGAATCCCGTGGTTATCTTTATGGGTCTGAGTTCGTCGTTTTTTCTGCCATCCGGCCTCATGTCGGTAAATCCTCCTCTGTCGTTTGTCATTGTCGCCACTGTTGCCGCCAGGGGCAGGCTTCGCGCCAATCCATTTCTCAACTGTTTGTCATTGTCGCAAAAGCGGCAATCCACTTCCTTAGCAGGCGTTAAGCTCTGTGTTTACGTCGCCATCTCCAGCGACGCTATCTCTATAGTCGTGATGTCTTCGATAGGTTCTAACAGGAATCTCCTGGCTACGGTCAGAAACCTGTCGGTGCTATCCGTGACGTAATATTTTCTGAAGGTACCGTTGGTGTCTTTTTTCAGTATACGCAGGTCGGTTAGAATCTGCTTTACCACCTTCGCTTTTTCTATGGCGGAGTCTATGAGGACGGTTTGCTCGCCCATCACCTTTTTGATCACGTCCTTCAGCAGTGGGTAGTGGGTGCACCCAAGGACGAGGGTGTCTATGCCGGCATCTTTGACCTCCTGCAGGTACCTTCTGGCCGTAAGCTCGGTTATGTCGTCGTTAAGCCATCCCTCTTCGACCAGGGGGACAAAGAGGGGACAGGACTTTTCTATGACCTCAATACTCCTGTTTACGTTTTGTATGGCTTTCCTGTATGCTCCGCTCTTTATGGTTGCCTCCGTGCCTATTACACCTACACGGTTGTTTCTGGTTGTCGCCGCCGCAGCCTTGGCTCCGGGCTCTATGACGCCGAGTACAGGTATGTCCAACACGTTCCTTATGCTCTCCAGACTGGTGGCGGAGGATGTGTTGCAGGCGATTATCAATAGTTTTATGCCTCTTTCCATCAGGAACATGCTGTTTTGCAGGGAATACTTCCTGACTGTTTCGGAGGAACGTATACCGTAGGGCACACGGGCTGTGTCTCCCAGGTAAATGGTGCTCTCGGCGGGTAGAAGCCTGTGAATCTCCTTCAACACGGTTAAACCGCCAATGCCGGAGTCGAATATGCCGATTGGCTTGTCTGCAATGGAGCTATTTTTCATTTTTCTTTTATCTCCTGGGTTACGAGCCTTTTTAACGGATACTTGAGATAGAAGTGCCCCGACAGGCTCTCTATCTGCGCACCGTTTACGAGTATGCTCACGTCGTCCGCCTCTATGTTGGAAACTATGGTTTCATAGACGCTCTTCAAGAGCATGAACTCCTCAAGAGTACTGCCGTGGAAGTTCTTCTGGAACTCGGCGGAGAGGTCTACGTAAAAAACCCTGTCGATGCCGTAGTATGCACCAAGTATCTTGGTGTCCGCGGGGAAAAGTCCCTTAACCGGCAAGTTGGCCCCGCTAAAGAGTTCCGACAGAGCAATCTGGGCAATCTTAACGTTATCGAAGGTCTGCGCCACTTTCACGGTTACGGATTTTAGCTCCGTGGCGTCCGGGTAGAAGAGCTTTATAGGCGTGTTGGCGTCCACTATGCGCTCATCGCTTTTCATGGCTATAATACTGCGCGACGAGGTGTCGCTCTCATCGTGAGAGACGAAGAAGAAATAGGCCGCAGTCACGCCTGCTATAAGAAGGATGGGAACGAGTATTATCAGAGCTATCTTACCTTTCCGCATATTCGGCTATTCCTTTCAATATAGCCTCCGAAAGCAGGGCGATGTTTTCCGGAGTATAGTTAAAGGCCGAAGGAGCAGGAAGCTCTATCGCCACCGACGGCATACCCATAGCCATGAGCAGTGGCATAGGAAGCTCAATTTGCCTGGCGTCTATCTTAAACTGATCGTGAAGTGCGACGCCTATGGATTGGGCAAGCACATGGCTGCGCTCCACGAACTCCGCCTGGGCGAAAGAGGTGCTGTAACGGGCGGTCTTTGCGGTAGCGTAAGGGGGTATGGAACTCTTGAAAATCCCGAAGTAGGGGCTGCGCGTCACGTGCAGGCTTATCAAAACGTCGGCATGGCTCTTCCCTATTTCCGCTATCCTTTGCTCGATGGACATGAACGAATCGTCTTTGCGGCTGAGCATGACGTTTTTCACATGGGAGGAAGCCTGTTTGGCTAAACCCTGAGCTACGTTCAGCGTTATGGCACTCTCCCTGGACTGTTCGAAGACGATACCCGTATCCGCTCCACCGTGTCCGGGGTCAATCATCAATACGTAGAGCCTGAAGGGCTTGCCCGGAGCGTGTACCACGGGCGGAGGAGGCGGTGTATTTTCTCCTTCTGTTACGCCACCGGTTATGTAGGCGTCTACAACCAGTCTCGACGGTGCCTGCAACCTTGTCACCCTGATCTTCTCCAGGGTTGCTATATTGAGGTATATGCTGTTTTCCTTTATGCTGAGCTTCACGCTGCCGGGCAGGGTGCCTTGCTTGAATGTGAATTCATGGGGAAAGTCGATTTTTACCAGGCTGTAGGACTCGTTTACGGAGGCCGAGCTTATCACGTCCTGGTTCTGAGACTCGAAGACCATCCGGACGAAGCCGTTTTGCTCATTCGATCGCATAGTTATAACCGGGCTTTCTTCGGTAAAAACGACGGAAGGCAGCGCAAGCAACAGCAGCATTAAAACAACCCCTGTTTTCATATTCTATATTATCGTCATATACCCACAAGTTTTTCAATAGCAATTTTATTTTTGGAGTTCCCAAAGGCCGATTTGCAGGAAATTTCGGGCCGCAGCGCTTTGTTTCTCGCCCCTGTCGTGTTCCCTGCCCTTGTCGTTATTCCCGCGAAGCTTGTCCCTGGCTTGAACAGGGAGCGGCAATCCGGTTCTTTAGACTCAAACGTATACCCTGACGTTCACTTGCTCTACACAAGCTTTTCATCTTTGAAAGCCAGGATGTTCATTATCCCGATGCATTTAGACCTGACGTTATAAATCCCCTGATACTCGGAACGAAGATGAGCTTCGTATGTCCTGGCAAGCATATCGCTACGCTCTCTGATATTATGAACTTTTATACTGAACGACGGAAAAGATAAATCACACTCGTTCCATCCCTTTTCCTGTAAAAGCCCGATATCGTTAATTGTTGCGGTGCCTGTTGCGTCACCTGTTTCGTCACCGCCGGCGTTTTCGATTACATCACCGCCGACGTTTCCGGCGGCGTTTCCGGCGAGTACACGGAATTCTCTATAGATCTCTCTATGGGTATTGTCGCTGAATTCCAGGCTGAATAAATATCTGACACAACAATTCCCGGAAAGCGAATCGTGGCCGATATTCAAAATGTTTCCGGTAACGTCCCCTCGGGTCCATCGTCTGCCAGGTCAATCAATTCCTTTATTTTTTGGTCTTCGTCGGCAATGTTGGCCTCGGCCATTATAGCGTCTTCGTCGGATTCGAGAGCGTCCAGGGTCCAGTTAGTTATTTCCTCCCCGAATTGCGGCCTCTTCCTGAGACGCTGCTTCAACCGTGCTATGTATGCGTCGGCGTCTGCATTTGTTTCGGCGCCTGCATCCGTGCCTGCATCGGTGTAATCGTAAGTGTAATCGGGATTTCCATAACCGGCGGACACCGACAATATATCTTTAACGATAAGCCTCATTACCTCCTGGTATTTCATTATTTACGTCGCAATGTCGGCTCGCGTGATCGCGCCTTTTAAGCCGCTTTCGAGAGCCATCTGTCTTCTGGCGTAAATGGCCGTGAGTCTTCTCCTCAATACCTGCTTTATCGCCCGTGGGCTTGAAGACATGATCTTCTGAAACGTTGCCATAATGAACCCTACCGCCCGCTCCTGCTTTGTTGTCTTGTCTTTGCCGGCACCCGCGGCGTTGTAACCCTCTTTAAGGTATCCGGTCAGTCTTTCGTAGAATCGTTGCTCTTTCAAGGATGTCTGTTTTGCTATTGGACAGTTCTCCGCCGGAATTTTCGAGGGGGAATTGATAAGCAAGTTGTTTAAGGAAAAAATCTAACGGTTTATCCGAAATACCTTTTTCGAACTTTTGAAATATATTGTCAAAAGGTTCGAGAATTTTCTCCTGTAATGTTTCGAGGATTCTTTTGCCGTCTTTTTCGAAAACGACGTCAACCTTATATACCCCTCCCTCCTCGCATACCTGAAGCACCTCTCCGGAACCAGGATCCGGCCGGTATATATTTTTAACTATCGACTTTTTCTTAATATCCATTACCAGGTGATTAACTGGACAGGTTAAAGCCAGCCATGTATTTATCGACTCCATTATGTGTATGCTTTGTGGTAGATCCAAATATCAATTCGATATCTAACTTAACGCTTCTATATTCAATCCAGAGTGTATCACCCTTTTTAACATTCCCCTTGCAGACGACTTGTACCTGGATCTTTTTCCTCTCAATTGCGGATGCGGCAGATTGCAAAATATTATGGATACTTCTTGCCATGGAATGTCTGTCTTTTTCTTTAGTGAGATATAGCACGTCATCGATGCCGACAACCATATATGAAGATAACGCGATGCTCAACATTTTCACTTTTTATCAACTAATAAGCCCATCAAATTGCAAAGGCTCTCTACTTCTACTTTGTCAGTTTAAACAGCTCTAATCAACCATCTAAAAAAACGACATCGTGGAAAGTCCTATCGATACTGCATCTTATCAAATTCTATCATGAGAAAACTGTTTCAATTACAAATTCTTTCCATAAATTTGATGGTGGATTGGGGAACAGGTGTGAACGTGTTAAAATAATTAAGTTTATGGTATACTTTCAGTATGCATTGTCAAAAGCAAAGTGGGGCTGAAAAACTATGTAATGGCAGCCCGAAACCAGAAACCTAACCCAAAAAAGGGGAAGAAGTCTGTTGGAGTTTCCCGTCAGTGGATAGGTCAGTTGGGGAAAGTAGACAATTGTCAGGCAGGAGTGTTTGCAGCTTTAGGGTGTTATGTAGCCCCCATCGATTTTCGTCTGTACCTGCCGGAAGTTTGGACGGATGATAAAAACCGGTGTAGAGATGCGGGAGTGCCGGAAGAAGCGATGGTGTTCAAGCGAAAGCATGATTTGGCACTTGAGATGGTAGATTATGCCCGATCTAAGGGCATCAGTTTTAATTGGGTTGGATTTGACGGACTTTATGGTGAAGATCCGGCCTTCCTGCGATCACTGGATAAGATGGGCGAAATCTTTGTTGCCGATGTCCATAAGAATCAGCGAATTTATCTTGAGAATCCAGAACCGGTAGTGCCATCATCCAAAAGTGGTAAAGGAAAAGAGCCAACAAAACTCAAAAGAAAGATACGGTACCGTTATTAAGCTGCTCCGACATAGTAACTCTTTTGGAGCATTATTTACCACGTAGAGACATTTCTGAAAAAGAGGTCGTAATGCAAATGGAAGTACGACATCGAAAGAGACAGAAATCCATTGAATCTGCTCATAGAAAACAGCAGAACGATGGCATTATGGTCGGTATGGCTAATAACTGACAAAGTAGAACTACTAAGGACTTGTAAATAAATAACTCATCGGTATTATATTAGTTTGGATAAATAGTA
>JADFXJ010000088.1:8503-17265 GCA_015233615.1 Nitrospirota bacterium | reverse complement strand
GCTTTGTAAACTATCTTTGTCTTTCCATTGATAGTATCGAACTCCATTGTCTCGTCGATGAAGACAAATTTCCAGCCTTTCAAACCACACGTATTTTTTGTCGAGATTTTCTTGTTGGGGATTATCTCTGTGTTTTCGCTTACAACCTCGCGCTGTATGCCAGCCACCATGCTAAACTTCCAACGGTACGTGTGACAGCTATTCGCTAGTGGCGTAATGTCCAGTATTTCTACAATACGGGGATATATCTCCTTCAAATTCTCAGGTTTATTTAAAAAATCGAACACCTTTTCTAAGGGTGCGTTAATCACAATAGATTTTATCAAATTTGGCATTGCTTGTACCTCCTGTTTCTATGGTTATTTTTGCCCATGCAGTAAGTTTAACCTATACCTCTTATACCTGTCCACTATTTTATGGTTGCAGTATGACGCCCGGTTGCAGTCATAAGCGTAATCATAGCTCAAGAGATGAGGAGGGGAAGGCCTTCCCCTCGCTTCGGCCACCTGCGGTGTCCTTTCGCTACCCCTTCTACGGGGAACTAAGGAGCCACTGGTGCCCCCCCCGTAAAACGCCACCCCCTGGAAAAAACGGAGACAATATCACCGGCTTAGATAAGTTTCATGCTTATGTCAGACGCCCTGGCAGAGTGTGTCAAGGCACCCGAGGATATCACGTCCACGCCGGTTTCGGCTATCTGCCTGACTGTGTCCAGCGTAACGTTGCCCGATGCCTCGATGATTACTTTTTTGCGGGCCCATGCCGGATTCATGCTATGGTTCATATCCGGATTCATTTCCGGTTGCATACCCTGGTTCATATCCGGATTCATGCTATGGTTCATATCTGGAGCCGGGCTTGTACTCATATTATGGGCCTTTGTAATCTCCACGGCCTTCCGCATATCTTCGAGGCCCATGTTGTCGAGCATTATCACGTCGACACAGGTTCGCAAGGCCACTTTGAGCTCATCCAGGTTCTTGACCTCGACCTCGACCTTGGTTAGGAGGGGGACGTTTCCGGCCCGCCTGATGGCTTCGGTTATGCTTCCCGCTGCGGCTATGTGGTTGTCCTTTATGAGCACTCCGTCGTAGAGGCCAAACCTGTGATTTGAGCCCCCGCCAACGCGCACTGCGTATTTTTCCATGAATCTCATGTTTGGAGTGGTCTTCCTGGTATCGACGATTTTGACATTCAGACCCCCCACCGCCTCCACAAACCTGCGGGTTAGCGTGGCAACCCCCGACAGGCGTTGCAATACGTTAAGGGCAAGGCGCTCCGCAGTAAGCAGCGAGGCGGTCTTTCCGTAGACCATGGCAATCGCGTCTCCCCGCCGTAAGAGCCCGCCTTCCACTGCGAGCCTCTCGACCCGGACGGATGAGTCGACTATCTCGAAAACTTTTTCTAAAAATGGCATGCCTGCAAGTACCGTTTCCTCTTTTGCCATGACCCTGGCCGTCGATTGTGACGACGGGTCTACGACTAAAGAAGTGGCCAAATCCCCATGGCCGACGTCCTCGTCAAGGGCACTCCTTAAAAAATCGATTACGCTAACAGGTATATACATAGTCGGTCTCGGTATGTTCATACATTCGGTATGTGTAAGGTTTCATGATTATATGTATAGGTATCATGATTTCAGATTTCATGATTTCGGATTACACGGATCCAGGTGTTGGGTGTCCGGGTCGTCGGACTGCGTATCGTCGGATTCAAGTTCCCTGAGTTTGTTAACGTTACTCAGAATTCTATCCTTTTTGGAGACTAACTCCTCGAATTTCGCCTTCTCCTTTTCCAGTACGTTTTTAGGGGCTTTATCCCTGAAATCCTCGTTCATCAGCTTCTTGTTTACCATGTCGATGACCTCGTTCAACTTCCTTAATTCCTTGGATAAGCGTTCTAACTCCGCTTTTACGTCAAAGAGGCCGCTGAGGGGTACGAAGACTTCCATTTCCGCGGTCACGGCCGTTGCCGAACCCTTCGGCTTCTCTACCTTTGCGCCTATCCTGAGCGATTCGAGATGGGCCAGGTTGATAATATAACTACAGTTTGCCCGGAGGTTTGTCTCTGCATCGGTCGACATGGTTTTGATCATTGCGTGAAGCGGCTTCGATGGGGAAACGTTAAGCTCTCCCCTGATGCTCCTGATGCTGCTTATTACGTCTATGATGTATTGCATACGCTTTTCTGCGTCGTCGTCCCCAAGGCCGGGGTGAGGGTAGGGTACCAGCATGATCGTCTTTGTCTCGTGCGCGTAGCTCTGCCATAGCTCTTCCGTTACGAAAGGCATGAACGGATGGAGAAGTTTCATGGCGTTATCGAATACGTAGAGAAGACATTTCAGCGTGTAAGGGTCTTCCTTCTCGAGTGACGTCTTCGATAGCTCTATGTACCAATCGCAGAACTCGTGCCATATGAAATGGTAAATGGCATTGGCGGCATCGTTAAACCGGTATTCGTCGAAACACCTTTCGATCTCCGTGGAGGTGTAAGACAATCGGCTCAAAATCCACCTGTCGAACAGGTTGAGGGAGTCTTGGGTGGCAGCGAGGGCATTTTGGCCGGAATCGATGGAGTTTTGGCCGGCAACGGGTGAGTCCTGACCGGTAACGCGGGAGTTTTGGCCGGCGGCATACACGAGATCTCGTCCGAGTTGCTCCATTGTGGTATCGGGTGCGATTAACGATCCATATTTGGATATATTAAGGTTAATAAACCTCGACGCGTTCCAGAACTTGTTTATGAAGTGCCTGTAGCCCTCGACCCTGTCTTCGGAGAACCTGACGTCCCTGCCCTGGGCGGCGAAGGCCGCAAGCGAGAAACGGAAGGCATCGGTTCCGTATTTTTCTATCATTATCAGCGGGTCTATGACGTTACCCTTGGACTTGCTCATCTTCTGGCCCTTTTCGTCTCTTACCAGGGCGTGGATGTAGACGTTGCCGAAGGGTACATCTTTCATGAACTTCAACCCCATCATTATCATCCTGGCTACCCAGAAAAATAATATGTCAAAACCGGTTACCAGTACGCTCGTGGGATAGAAATCTTTGAGGTCGCCCGTATTTTCGGGCCACCCCAGCGTTGAAAAAGGCCACAGCGCCGAGGAAAACCACGTGTCGAGGACGTCGGGGTCTCGCAGGATTTCCAGGTTTCCGCACTCCGGGCACGCGGTGACGTCTTCTATGCCCGACAGGGGCTTTACGTTAATGTCGACCTTCACGTACTTTATGTAGGACGTGATTGATTCGTGGGTTGCGCCGGCGGCCCTGAGATCCAGGTAGGAGCCTTCCTTCAGGCCGTTTAGCTTTTTCGTAAGTGCGATGAATATGTTTGCGCCCTGGGGCTTGCCATCCATACCCGTACAGCGCGGACAGTACCATGCCGGTATCTGATGACCCCACCATATCTGCCGGGAGATGCACCAGTCCCTGATGTTTTCCATCCAGGAAAAATAGTTGTTTTTCCAGCCCTCCGGGACTATCTTGATCTTACCGGAGCGTACGGCTTCTATGGCCGGCCCGGCTAGTGATTCCACCTTTACGTACCACTGGGTGGTAGGCAGAGGTTCTATTACCGTCTTACACCTGTAGCAGTGGCCGATGGCGTGGTTATGGGGAATATCCTTTTCGAGCAATTGATCATCCTTGAGATCCGATACCAATACCTTCCTGCACTCATACCTGTCAAGCCCCGCGTAGCGCTTGCCGGAGGCGGCAGTCATCCTGCCGTCTTCACCGATTACCGTGACAAACGGCAGGTTAGGGGACTGCCGTCTTGCTATGGCCTCGTCGTTAAAGTCGTGGGACGGTGTCACCTTTACCGCACCGGTGCCAAATTGCATGTCAACCTCCCTGTCGGCCACTATGGGGATGAGCCTGTTGGTAAGGGGCAGCCGTACCATTTTGCCGATGAAGTTAGCATATCGCGGGTCGTCTGGATTAACGGCCACGGCAGTGTCGCCGAGCATGGTCTCAGGTCTTGTGGTTGCCACCGTGACGAAGCTGCCGTCGCCGACTATGGGATAACGGATGAAGGTAAGTCTGCCCTGAGCCTCTTCGTGCTCCACTTCAAGGTCGGAAAGGGCCGTAAAGCACCTCGGACACCAGTTTATCAGGCGCAGTGCCCTGTAAATCAGGCCTTCTTCGAAAAGGCCCACGAAGACTTTCCTGACGGCCGTGGAAAGGCCCTCGTCCAGGGTAAAACGCTCCCTGGACCAATCGCAGGAGGCGCCCATTTTCTTAAGTTGGTGGATTATGTGGCCGCCGTAGCGTTGTTTCCATTCCCAGACTCGCGCGATAAAGGCTTTTCTCCCCATGGAGTGCCTGTCGATTCCCTCCGAAGCGAGCTGCCTCTCCACCACGTTTTGCGTGGCTATTCCGGCGTGATCGGTTCCCGGCAGCCAGAGCACCTTTTTGCCGGACATTCTTTTCCACCTTGCCAGTATATCCTGCAGTGTGACGTTAAGGGCATGGCCCATGTGCAGCGAGCCGGTTACGTTAGGCGGGGGTATTACTATGGAAAAACTGCCGCCATCGGCGCTATCCGGGGGCTTGAAGCAATCGTTTTCGAGCCAGAATTCATACCATCTCTCTTCCACTGACTTCGGGTCGTAAGCTTTATTCTTAATTTGTTCTTCCATTCAATATCCTTTGATGAAGCTGGAAAACCTCGTAAAACAAGGCCTGTTTACATAATATACTTACATAACATATTTTTTAGTAAGTATATTCCGTCAATATGTTGCGTAAAAAATATTATATAAAAATATTACATAAATTCGGATTTAATCTTCTCTATTTCGTCTTTGATGAGACGTCCGGCTATTGTTGGCACCGTTTCGTAGATTACTTTTTCGACGTCGGACTTCAGTAACGGTATGCTTTCGTCCAGTACGCCTTTAATTATCTTTTCGGTAACCTCCCTGGTCATTTTGAATACTTCGCCGGCAAGGTTTGCCAGTATACCTTTAATGGTCGACGAGATCACCTGGTTTACAATGATTTCCAGATTGATCTGGCTCACCACCTCGCTGATTCTCTGGTTTACGGCGTTTGTAAAGAGGTCGTTGACGGATATCCTGATATCTTTGAAATTATCGGATACGTACGCGGAGATGGCCTCTTCGAAAAGGTTGTGGATCTTGTCCTCCTCCATTAGGTTGGAAACCCGCACGTCCAGGCTTTTTTTGAGTATTTCGTTGATGTCTCCGGTGGTCAAAAGTACGTCGCCTTTACCGGCAAACCTAAAGGCAGGCTGCTCCAGTGGCTCCTGCTCAGCATAGCGTGGCACGGCCCTGTCGCCCATGGGAGGTTTTTTTGGCTCGTAATCCGTTTCTCTTTTGCCGGTACCTTCGAAAAGATCGGGACGTTGTTTATCCGGCTTTTCGCTTTTTACGGATTCGAACATGTCCATCAGCTTGTCTTCATCTTCGAAGATAGACGACTCTAAAATGGGCTTACGCCTCTCCGTCATCTTTTCGTCGATGTTTTCCATGAGTGAGGTCTCACTGAGGTCGTGGTTGTCCGTGCTGCCGATGTCCTCCATTGTGTCATCTTCACCCTGGCCCGCTGCGACGCCTTCCATCAATTCCTTCAGTTTGTCGGTATCCATAACGTTATCGATATCGACCTCGTTTCGTTCTTTAGGGGGTTTGCCGCGCACCTGAGGTTTATCTATCGGGGTGTCCTCTAACATAGTGTCACCCAGAAGGGCGTCGATATCGCTTTGGTTAATGAAACCGGGTTCACTAAGCTCCTCCGGTTCTTCTTCGTGATCTGCCGGCTTATTGAATCCGATAGATTGGGACAAGTCCATCTCTTCCTCCGACTCGCCCAATGTCTCCAGCACGTCTTTCAGCTCTTTCGTAGTGAGGTCGCTGTCCACGAAGCTCTGGTCATCGTCGGAGTCGGGGGGCGAGGTATCCTCCTCGAAAGCGGCAGTCTCCTCTACCATTGTTTCGTCGAGTAACGCCTGAAGGTCACCTTCGTTCATAACCGAGGAATCACTCAATTCCATGGGCTCCTCAGAGTGCCTGTTATGAGCATCCATGGAACCGTCCGGGGAAAACATCTCCTCCCCGGAGGAGGAATCCAACAAGGAGTGAAGTTTACTCAAAAACTCCTGGGACTCGAAGGGCTTTATGAGAACGTCGTCAGCGCCTACCTCTCTGGCCTTTTGCTCGTTGACGGGCTCAAAGGCACCTATCAACAGTATAACCGGTATATGGCTGGTTTCGCTGCCTGCTTTTATTTTCTTGCACAGGTCGTATCCGTTTATTTTCGGCATGTCCACGTCCGCTAAAACTATATCGGGTCTCGTCTCTTTAACCTGTACGTAAGCCTCCTCTCCGTCACCAGCCGTGACTATCGTAAAGTCCTCTTCGGACAATATCAGCTCAACCACCTTTTGAATGGTGATACTATCGTCGGCCAAAAGAAGTTTATGCGACATTTAGGAATAGACCTTGTTAAAGCCCGGTAACACTATAGCCCCATTGGCCTTCGACATGTATTATCGACATAGATTTATATAATATATTGTAAAGTAACCCCGGCTTGAAACCGGCTTGAAAATGACCTGCACCCGGTCTGCATTGGGCGCAAACCGAATACAAACCAAGCGCCAACCTGATAGAAGGTAAATCGTTCGACAGTGAATTTCGTAAAGTGCTCAATAATCCGTTAAACCCACGGTTTAACAAGAAGTTCCTCACATGCTCCCCGAATGGCTCGTAGCGGAAGACACCGGGCCGCGCTCGCCGCTACCGGCCGAAACGGAGCAGCTAAAACCGGATATTAGCTTCTTTACGTTCTTACTGTGGCATTCTAAACAGGATGTCTCCGATTCCGTTGTGCCTACCTTCTGAAAAAGCGCAAACTTTTTCTTACAATCCAAACATTCATATTCATATATTGGCATTTGCTTGTCCTCTCTCTCTTATATCGTTATTTCTCTCTTCGGTTATATTAACACAGTTACTGATTATATATTAACACAACACCCATGTTTTCCTTAAATAATAACATAAAAAACGGCGTTGTTAAAATAACCAGAATCGAATCGCCCGGCCAACGTTTTCATGGCTTTAATTTCCCCCGCCTTTCCCGGTCTGTGAAACACCTATGGCGGTATATTGACAACCGCTCTTACATTATGCTTCAATAAATAGCCTTTAAGTTAGCCCGGTGAGACTGCAAAGGCAAGGAGAAAAGTAAAAATGCCGCAATCTCGCTATAATATCGTGCAATTGTTTGAGGGGGTTTTTGTCTACGAAAGCACGCTTTTCATAACAAACGGCAATCATACACAAAGAGTCTGTATGTGCGGAAACCATACAAGATGACCAAAGAACTGCTCAATAAACACGACATCGCCAGGATACTATCCAGGATAGCCCATGAAATTATAGAGAGGAACAAGGGGTGCGAGGACCTGCGTATAGTCGGAATCCATAGCGGCGGAGTTCCCCTGGCACAAAGATTGAGACGGAAGATACACCTGATCGAAAACGTGGACGTCCCTACTGCATCGCTCGACATATCCTTTTACAGGGACGACCTTGCCATAAGGAAGGGCCACCCAAAGGTTCACACGACTGAAATGCCCTTCGACATAAACCAGAAGAAAATAGTCCTGGTAGACGACGTGATCTTTACCGGACGTACCATAAGGGCGGCACTTGACGCTCTTATGGACTTCGGAAGGCCGGCCCGGATACAGTTGGCCGTTCTCATAGACAGGGGGCACAGGGAGTTGCCCATAAGGCCGGACTACGTGGGAAAAAACATACCTACCTCGCGTAACGAGCGGATCAGGGTGTTTTTCGAGGAAAAAGGCGCAATGGACATGGTTTCGATAGAAAGTTCGGACCAATCCTCCGACCAATCCTCTGAACAATGCTCAGGCCAAAACTCCGAACAACCCGACGAGACGTAGCGATGAATCATAACTATGACTAAAGACCTGGTCGGCATAAGGGACATGTCGGTAGAGGACATCGAGCTAACCCTTGGCACGGCCCTATCGTTTAAAGAGGTCTTGAAAAGGGACATCAAGAAAGTCCCTACCCTTAGGGGGAAGACTTCCGTCAACCTTTTTTTCGAGCCTTCCACCAGAACTAAGACGTCCTTCGAACTGGCCGAAAAACGTCTTAGCACCGACGTTCTGAGCTTCGCTGTCCCTACGAGCAGTGTCGTCAAAGGGGAAAGCCTCATAGACACGGTGAAGGCCATCGAAGCCTACGGTGTGGACTATATAATAATAAGGCACCACTCAAGCGGTGTTCCCCATCTGCTCTCCGGCATATCGAAAGCCTCGATTATCAACGCCGGAGACGGTATAAACGAGCACCCGACCCAGGCACTCCTGGACGCCTTTACGATAAGGGAGAAAAGGGGTAGCATCGAGGGATTGAACGTAGCCATAGTGGGAGACATATTTCACAGCAGGGTGGCGAAGTCAAACATCTACTGTCTTAAAAAACTGGGAGCGAACGTCAGGCTTATCGCTCCGGACACGATGATTCCCCACGGCATAGAGCGCGAGGTGGAGAGCATTTACAACAACATGGAAGATGGAATAAAGGACGCCGACGTCGTTATGGTGCTGAGAATCCAGAAAGAGCGCCAGAGTGCAGGTTTTTTGTCGTCAATACCCGAATACTTCAGGTTCTGGGGCCTGACGAAGGAAAAACTGGCTAAAGCCCGGCCGTCAGCCATAGTCATGCATCCGGGGCCCATGAACCGCGGCGTAGAGATAGACTC
>JADFXJ010000088.1:0-8403 GCA_015233615.1 Nitrospirota bacterium | reverse complement strand
CGGACAAAGATGAAAATCGTAATCGCCCATGGGCATATAGTGGACCCTTCCCAGGGAATCGACGCCACGGGCAACGTGTACGTCGAAGACGGTAAGATAAGCGGTATCGTGATTTTTAACGCCGCAAGCGACAATACCGGCACCTCCTGGCATAGTGGTACCGGTGGTATCAATATCTCTCAATGGGATAATGCACGGGTAGTCGATGCTACGGGGCTTTACGTATTCCCGGCTTTCGTGGACGTACACGTACACTTGCGGGAACCCGGTTACGAGTACAAAGAGACGATACTGTCGGGCACCAGGGCCGGCGTCAGGGGTGGCTTTGGCTCCCTGTGCTGCATGCCCAACACGAACCCTCCAAACGACAACGAAACCGTTACCGGCTTCATTCTCGGCAAGGCCAACTCCGCCGGGTACTGTAACGTGTTTCCCATTGGATCGATAACGAAAAGGTTGGAAGGTAAGGAGCTTTCCGAAATGGGTTTGCTGAATAAGGCCGGGTGCGTCGCTTTTTCGGACGACGGAAAGCCCGTTATGAACTCACAAATAATGAGGAAAGCCCTGGAGTACTCTAAAGTCTTCGGCGTACCCATCGTATCACACGCAGAGGACGCCTTTTTATCCGATGGAGGAGTCATGAACGAGGGCCACCTGTCCACGACCCTTGGCCTCAGGGGGATACCGGCGGAGGCCGAAGTTATAATGATAAAGAGAGACATAGAGCTGGCCGCTCTGACGTCGGGCAGGATTCACGTGGCCCACGTATCGACTAGCGGCGGCGTAAAGGCTATAAGGGAGGCCAAAAGAGACGGCATAAACGTTACCGCCGAGACGTGCCCCCACTATTTCAACGCCACGGAGGATGCAGTGCTTGGCTACAATACCTACGCAAAAGTAAACCCTCCGTTGAGGAATTGGAAAGACGTGGAAGCCATTAAGGAAGGCCTCGCCGACGATACCATCGACTGTCTGGCCACCGACCATGCTCCCCATCACATGGACGACAAGCACTGCGAGTTCGACAGGGCCGCCTTTGGCATATCGGGACTGGAGACAGCCCTGCCGCTGAACCTGAAGCTCGTAGACGATAAAATACTTTCTTTACAAAGGCTTGTTTACAAGATGGCTACGGCTCCGTCAGCCATATTGAAACTAGGCAAAGGGACGCTTCGTGCCGGGGCCAGCGCCGACATAACCGTGGCCGACTTAAACAGGGAATTTATCGTGGAGCCGGAGAAATTTGCTTCCCACGGAAAAAATACTCCATTCAAGGGATTGCGGCTCAGAGGAATGGCCGTATATACTTTAGTAAACGGTATAATAAAATACGATGAAAAAGACGATGATGCGTTTAGAACTAACGTGTGACACGTTAGAAAACTTATGACACTTATGAAAATAAACTTATGAAAAAAGCGATTTTAGTATTATCGGATGGTTTGTTTTTCGAGGGGCAATCTTTCGGTGCCGAAGGAGAGACCTTTGGCGAGGTGGTCTTTAACACGGCCATGTCAGGCTACCAGGAGATATTGTCCGATCCCTCTTACAGAGGCCAGATAGTCACGCTTACCTACACTCAGATCGGCAATTACGGTATAAATGCGATTGACGTGGAATCGTCGGACGGCCCTAAGGTAAACGGGTTTGTCGTCAAAGAGAGTTTTACCGACCGGAGCAACTGGCGGGCGAGTAAATCCCTCGGACAATACCTGAAAGAATATGGCATCGTGGCCATTCAGGGTATAGATACCAGGGCACTGACGGCACATCTCAGGGACTTTGGCTCCAAAATGGGTATAATATCCACGGAGTCTGCAGATCCCGTAAAATTGTATCTCCGCCTGAAGGAGTCTCCCGGTATCGAGGGGGTTGACTTAGTTAAAGAAGTGACCACCAGGAAGCCATACGAGTGGACCGAAATGGTATGGGGACACGATAAAAATGTAGTAAGGCCGTCGCCGGCACTCAAAGTAGTCGTATATGACTTTGGTGTCAAGTATAATATATTACGCCATTTATATACCGAAGGCTTCGACGTAACCGTAGTGCCGGCCACAACCCCCGCCGGGGCCGTTATAGAAATGGCCCCCCACGGCGTTTTGCTCAGTAACGGCCCCGGAGACCCGGAAGCGGTAACTTACGCCATAGAAAATACGAAAAAACTTTTGGGGAAGCTCCCTATTTTCGGCATATGCCTGGGGCACCAGATACTGGGTCTTGCCCTGGGCGGCAATACGTTTAAGCTGAAGTTCGGCCACCACGGCGCAAACCACCCCGTGAAGGACCTGCAAACCGGACGAATCGGCATCACTTCCCAGAACCATAACTACTGCGTGGATGTAAACGGCCTCAGGGGACAAGTCGGGTTAACGCACGTCAACCTCTACGACGGCACTGCCGAGGGTATGAGGCACGTGGAACTGCCGGCGTTTTCCGTCCAGTACCATCCGGAGGCAAGCCCCGGCCCTAATGATTCGACTTACCTGTTCGGGAGGTTTAGAGACATGATTTCTGGATCGGCAATTTCGGAATCGGCAGTTTCGGAATCTAAAATTTAAGGAGGTACGTGTGATCATATTTAACGACGACGACAAAGAATATCTCGACTGGGTTAAAAGGCACCATGATACGGGGTTTGTCGGCAACGTGGCTAAAACTTACGCAACGCCGGCAGGGAGGATGTGCCTGCACAAAACCTGCTGCCCTACGGTGGGAACCGTGTCGGGCAGGCACACCTCCGAGCAATTCATGAAGGTGTGTTCTACGAAGCTGGCCGATATCGAGGACTATGCGAGGGTTAACAACCTGTTCGTTAATTCGTGCAGGATGCATGCCTGCGACCCGTTACCGGAGTGTGAGGGTTGCATATGACCTTTGCGGGTGAGGGCCGCCGGTGTATACTCCGATAGTCGCAGGGATAATAAGTGGACACAAACCGCGGGTATAGGTTAAGGATAGAAGGCAACACCTTGTACCTCGGCTCGCAGTCGTTCAAAGCGGAAAGGGCCGGCGTCTTGCATAGCGGCGTGTATAACCGCGAGATGGCCTCGACTTTTTTATCGGCGGGCCTTACCGGGGCGTTCATGGTTACCGTAGTGCTGGTTTTCGGCCTTAAGCTTAAGGCCGGCTATTACGTGGCAGGGGCTATTTGTTTTATAATACTGTATCCCCTTTGCCGGGTCTTTGTGTTTGGGGAACCGGTTGCAAATATCGTTATCTCTAAAGATAACGGTAGTGTGGAGGTTTCGAAAAAATCTTTTCTTGTGCATAAATCGATAAAGAAAAACCTTAAGGAATTGAGGAATGTTAAAGTAGAGCATGTAGAGTTTGATCCGCCTAATCCGGACGGTGCGGCTTTCGTGGCAAAGATTGCTTTGCAGCACGGTTCGGTAATACCCGGATTTGGCCGGCCGGAGCATTATTTTTCGGTAAATCTGGATTTTTCGGACGAAGTCGTTACTGTCTTTACCTCCGGTAAAGAGGAGGATGCCGTGGGCCTGGCTGAGGACGTAAGGAAGTTTTTGAATAGTCGATACCAATAGCAGATGAAAACAGACGGTAAAAGTCGACGGTTTTGTTATGAAGCGCAGAGCGGTAACGGAAATATTCGACGAAAAAACAAGAGGGAGCAGTGCCAAAGCGAAAAGATATTAAAAAGATACTGATAATAGGCTCCGGGCCTATAGTGATCGGACAGGCGTGCGAGTTCGATTATTCTGGTACGCAGGCTTGCAAGGCCCTGAGGGAAGAGGGGTACGAGGTGGTGCTGATTAACTCCAACCCGGCTACTATAATGACGGATCCCGACACGGCCAACGCCACCTACGTGGAGCCTCTTACGCCGGAGTTTCTGTCGATGATCATAAGTCGTGAGCGCCCCGACGCCTTATTGCCGACTATGGGCGGGCAGACTGCCCTGAATCTCACCGTGGAGTTAGCCGAAAGTGGAGTTCTCGATGAGTTCGGCTGCCAACTCATCGGGGCTAATCTTGCCTCCATCAAAAAAGCGGAGGACAGGGACCTCTTCAAAAGCTCGATGCAGCGGATTGGACTCGAAATCCCAAAGAGCAAGGCAGTGTCGTCGGTCGGGGAGGCTCTGGATGCCGTTGAATACGTTTTGTACCCCGTTATTTTGAGACCGGCTTTTACCCTTGGGGGAACCGGAGGGGCAGTGGCGTACAACGAAGAAGAGTACGTCCGGTTGCTTAAAAAAGCGCTGGATTTAAGCCCGGTGCATAAGGTACTCGTGGAGGAATCCGTAATCGGCTGGAAAGAGTACGAACTCGAGGTGATGAGAGATAACGCCGACAACGTAGTCATAATATGTTCCATAGAAAATTTTGATCCCATGGGCGTGCACACCGGCGACTCCATTACGGTGGCTCCCGCGCAGACCCTCACGGACAAGGAATACCAAAAGATGAGAGACGCCGCCATAGCCATAATAAGGGAAATAGGCGTGGACACCGGCGGCAGCAACATTCAGTTTGCGGTAAATCCCGTCGATGGCAGGATGATAGTCATAGAGATGAACCCCAGGGTATCGCGAAGCTCGGCACTGGCTTCAAAGGCCACCGGCTTTCCCATAGCCAGGATAGCCGCCAAGCTGGCCGTGGGACTGAGGCTTGACGAAATTCCAAACGACATTACGAAGGAAACCCCGGCTTCTTTTGAGCCTGCCATAGATTACGTGGTTACTAAAATTCCCCGATTTACCTTCGAAAAATTTCCGGAGGCCGACCCCGAACTCACCGTACAGATGAAGAGCGTCGGCGAGGTCATGGCCATAGGCCGCACCTTCAAGGAGTCCCTGCAAAAGGCGATGCGTTCGCTGGAAATAGACTCTTACGGATTCGAGCCCCTCAACGGCCCCGGTGAAATTCCCAACGCAGAGACGCTGCACAAATTTCTGAAGCTTCCCAACGCCGAAAGGCTATGGTATATAGCCGACGCTATGAGAGCGGGTTTTAGCGTGGAGAAAATCTACGATTTGACGGGTATCGACACGTGGTTTTTGAATAATATCAAAGAAATACTTCAAATGGAAGAAGAGTTAAAGAGAACTCCTCCGTTAATGGAACCAGGTGGGGGGCCCGGTGTGTTTCCCCCCGGTGGGGGTTATCCCCGTGGCATTTCAGACTGCGACATCGATCTGCTGAGAAGGGCTAAGGAGTTCGGTTTCTCCGACAAAAGGCTTTCCCAGCTTTGGCCTGGTGCGGCAGAGCAGGCCATCCGCGAGTTCAGGTGGGACCACTCTATAAGGCCGGTCTATAAGGTTGTAGACACCTGTGCCGCCGAGTTCAGTGCCGGCACCCCCTATCTCTACTCCACTTACGAAAGGAGTTTTGGCAGGATAACCGAATCGTCTCCCGGCCAATACTCAATCGATACTTTAACCGAATGTGAGGCAAGGCCGACGGGCAGGAATAAGATAGTTATACTCGGTTCCGGGCCAAACAGGATAGGGCAGGGCATAGAGTTCGACTACTGCTGCGTGCAGGCGTCGTATGCCCTCAAAGAATTGGGATACGAGACCATCATGATCAACTGCAACCCCGAAACCGTGAGCACGGACTACGACACCTCCGACAGGTTGTACTTCGAGCCCCTCACGATAGAGGACGTGCTGGAGATAATCGGCAAGGAGAGTTCCAGGGTAGAGCCGGGCACACCCGAGGGCATACCCTACGGCGTGCCAGAAGGCGTTATAGTGCAGTTCGGAGGCCAAACACCCCTAAAGCTGGCCTTACCTCTGAAGAGAGCCGGTGTAAGAATTCTTGGGACCTCTCCCGACGCCATAGACATGGCAGAGGACAGGAGCAGGTTTAAAACCTTTCTCCATAAACTTGGCCTCATGCAACCCATGAGCGAAACCGCAGTGTCCGTACACGAAGCGGTCGGGTATGCCTCCCAAATCGGTTATCCGGTAATGGTGCGCCCGTCCTACGTGCTCGGAGGCAGGGCCATGGAGGTAGTGTACGACGAACTGTCTATGATGGATTACATGAAGCGCGCGGTAAAGGCCTCACCCGAACACCCGGTGCTAATCGACAAGTACCTCGAAGACGCCATAGAGGTGGACGTAGACGCCATATCCGACGGCAGAAGGGTCATTATAGGCGGCGTCATGGAGCATATAGAGGAGGCGGGCATCCACTCCGGGGACTCCGCGTGCTCCCTTCCGCCATACACTCTTTCGGATGAAACCGTGGAGGAGATAAAATGCCAGACGCGCTCTATGGCTCACGAGCTAAACGTGGTGGGACTGATGAACGTACAGTTTGCGGTAAAGGGTAAGGAGATATACGTCCTGGAGGTTAACCCAAGGGGGTCGCGTACAATCCCTTTCGTTAGCAAAGCTACGGGTTTGCCGCTGGCGAAGCTTGCCGCAAAGGTAATGGCAGGGAAGACCCTTGACGAACTCGGTTTGTACGAAGACCGCAGTATCACACACGTTGCGGTAAAAGAGTCGGTGTTGCCATTCGAGAGGTTTCCGGGTGTGGATACGCTCCTAGGGCCCGAGATGAAGTCAACCGGAGAGGTGATGGGGATAGACGACGACTTCGGTATGGCCTACGCGAAGTCCCAGACCTCGAGCTTCAATAAAATACCCATGAGCGGTAAGATCTTCATCAGCGTAAGGGACAAGGACAAATCCTCTTCTTACGAAATAGTACGAAAGCTCATTGCGCTGGGGTTTGAGATAATAGCCACCAGTGGTACCGCGGCTTTTCTTTGCAGTAACGGCCTTGAAGTCGAAAGCATAAACAAGGTTGCCGAAGGACATCCCCACATCGTGGATCTTATTACGAACAAGGGCATCGATTTTATTATAAATACCGTGTTTGGAGAACTGGCAAAGAAGGACTCACGCTCCATACGTACCACCGCACTTGCTTACAAGGTTCCCTGCTCTACCACGCTTTCGGGAGCCAGGGCTTTTATTAAAGCCGTGGAAATGTTAAAATCTAAGAAAATGAGTATCAAGTCTTTACAGGAATACCACCGGCAATGGCGGTAGGATTTCCGGTACGGAGAAGATACCGTACCAATTTAAGGAGATGACGTATGAACATTATTAAAGAGCATGATACGGAAGGACAATCCCGTATGAAGTTGAATGAAGCCCCCGATTGCCCCTATTGCGGGGAAAAGATGAGCAAAATGGAGCCTCCGTCTTTTAATCTCGGCGACGGCCTTGGATGGTGCACGCCGTTTCTTTACGTGTGCTTCAACGACGGGTGCAGTTTTTTCGTTAACGGCTGGGCGCACATAATGGCCAACTATGGTAAGACCGCATCTTACAGGTGCATGTGTTATCCGGACAGCGGCAACATGGACGCAATATGCGTTTATACCGTGGATGGGCTCAAAGGCCAGATTATCAAAGAATGAGATATCCCGACGGTAAGGAAGTGGAAGAGGAAATCATTTAAAACAGACGATGGAAAAAACCGCCGGAAATACTTACCTTAACAGGCTTTTAGGCAGTTCCGCACCCATGAAGCAGCTTCTGGGGATGCTCAACAAGGTGGCGCAGTCCGACAGCACCGTGCTGCTCAACGGCGAAAGCGGCACCGGCAAAGAGCTGGCAGCAAAGGCCATACATTATACGAGCCAAAGGGCGACGTTTGCCTTTGTCCCGGTAAATTGCGGTGCCATACCAAAAGACCTTCTCGAAAGCGAGCTCTTCGGGCACGAGAAAGGGGCCTTTACCGGTGCCATTACCACGCGCAGGGGGCGGTTCGAACTGGCCGACCAGGGTACCATAATGTTAGACGAGATTGGCGAGCTTCACCCCTCATTGCAGGTAAAACTGCTGAGGGTCTTGCAGGAGCGGGAGTTCGAAAGAGTAGGCGGAATGAAGACTATTAAGGTGGACGTACGGATATTAGCCGCCACTAACAAGAACCTGGAAGAAATGACGAGGCAGGGTCTTTTTCGCGAGGACTTGTTCTATCGTCTTAACGTCATTCCAATAAAACTCCCCCCCTTGCGGGAGAGGAAAGAGGACATTCCCCTGCTTCTGGATCATTTTTTAAATATCTTTTGTGAGAAACAGGGCATAAAGAGGCTGAACATATGTGACGATACCATCGGAGCTCTCTTGAGATACCCATGGCCGGGCAACGTAAGAGAGCTCGAAGCTCTCGTGGAGAGGTTCGTTATTTTAAACGAAAACGGTACCATAACCCTGGACGATCTGCCGGAGCGCTTTCATCAATCAAAGAAACAACAAGCCTTAACTCCCACGAACATAGTTACCTGCCTGCCCGCAGAGGGCCTTGACCTCAACGCCTTGCTCGACGAAATAGAAAAGGACCTTATACTTCAAGCTCTCGACGCTTGCGGAGGGGTTAAAAACAAGGCCGCAAACATGCTTGGTTTAAACAGAACCAC
>JADFXJ010000198.1 GCA_015233615.1 Nitrospirota bacterium | reverse complement strand
TCACTTCAACTACAACACTACTTCAATTACCTTTTCCATCTTTCTCTACGGCAAGCTCTTCCTCGCAGCATATCTCTCTCACGATATCACTCTTAGAAACATTACCGCACTACCACTTTAACAACCGTCCTGCAACCTTTTAACAGCCTTGTAACTACCTTTTAACGACAATGACCTTCAAATTACCTTTGTTACATTAACCTTGCTGGTTGCATCGTTTCTTGCCGGCAATAACTTATTGCCTTACTCTAAGCATCTTTTTGCTTGTCATCACCCCTTTCAAAGTTATTTTTATGAATATAACAGCCCTGGTATTACATACAAATACCAGTATAATCCTTAAAGCACATGCTTCGCAAAACACCTGCTGAAACAGGCACATGCTTAATTTATACGAATGCTTCTATCTATGTCAAGTGATATTTAGGCTTGCTCCGGAGAAAAATGTCGGCCTTAATTATACCGTGTTGCAGACAGGTAATATGTTAACTATATTTAATAGATATATTCTTATTTATAAGCACCAAGTATCAATGTCTATTCCGGAAATAATTAATCGGCGAATCAAAAAAAAGAAGGAGAGAGCTTTTGCTCTCTCCTTCACAGGCATTTGTTGCCGCCATTGTTGCGTTTTTTTCGAACTAATTAAAACTTGTACGTAAATGTAAGGAATGCTAAGCTTGCATTATACGACGGGTTAGCATATGCCCCGGTAAGGTACATGTAATTAATTGGATTCTTAGGGGTTGAAGTGTTATCATCCGCTAAGATGTATGAGGAGGGGTAGTTGTCATAACCGGCGTCATTATACTTGTAGTGTTCGAATGCGTACCCAACCACTACCGAAAAGTATTTCGTGACATCCCACATCGCTTTAGCCAATATCGAGCTCTTCTTACAGTTATCTATAGTTGGAACGTCGAGATTGCTATTGTTCTGTCCGGTGGGAATCGCGGCTGTAGGGGTACTCAGCGCAGTAAGAGCCGCCTGATTTAATATCGTGAAATCGGCGTTTCCGTCGGACTTCACGTAATCATACTGAACTCTTAACGTTACTTTCCTGGGAATCACATAGATATCGAGACCACCTCCCCAGTCGAAGCTATTGTCTTTCAGTGTAACATCCCAATTGTAGTTACTCGAGGTCTGGGTAGGGCCGTCAGGGGCTGAATTGCCGTTGCGCTGGAAATTATACTGTTTAATATTTTCATATGCAACGTATCCATTCAACTTTGCGAAATGTCCAAAGGTGTAGTCGGCGTCGGCAAAATACTCGTCGATAGTGTTGCTTCTCAGCCCGATAACAGTATCGGGATATGTCGACCTTATATAATTGTAGCCGAGACCTACGTTCAAACTATCGGTAGGGAACAAGTCTAAGCTGACTTTGTACTTATCTCTGTGTTGTGACCCAATATCAAACTCGTTCTTGTACCATGAAAGGTTAGGATTACCGTCTCCTTCTCCCTGGATCGCTAACAATCCCGAATCATTTGCTCCTTTCCTGTTCATCCTTTCGTATCCTGCTTTGGCAGCAAGAAAATCAAGTCCGGTCCATTTCAAGCTGACGGAATATATATTGTCATCCGTTTTGGGAATGGAGTACGGTATCTCCGAGGTCGGGGTAGTCGTTCTGTGAGCGTTGACATAATCATATCCGGCGGTTAGGGCAAAATTAGCAGGTAGTTTATACCCGAGTTCCCCTCCGAAGTCGTTCTTGCGATAACTAAGCGGCGCCATGCCGGAATGAAAGTCCTGAGCAATCGATGGAGTTATCGATATTACGTCAGATTTGTTTCGTCTGTCATAATATTTTTCGAACAGAGTAACGTCGAGGCAGGCAACCGGGTTCGAAGTCAGAACAAAGTTGTAATTCTCGTTATCCATCTTCCCATGCCACGTACTGGCTCCATTTCCGTAAGTATAATTTACCAGGTTAAATTTCCCGGCAGTGGTATTACCGCCCATTATGGACGAATTTAGAAGATTCGCACCGGACGTTGTCTGACCACCGGAGAGGCTTACGTTAAGCCTGGCCAGAATAAGGTCAGCCGACCCTCTGAAACCGTAATCATAATTCTGATTATCCGGCGGCAGGGTCAGTGTGTCGGTCAGTCCAAGCCTGCTGGTACCTGCAGCGAGTGTACCGCCGTATACATTCGGGAAATACAGGTTTTGGTTGGCGTTATCGAAATCGGTGTACTGTAGATATGCCGACGCAAAAAGCGCCTTCGTTATGTACCCCAACTCCCCTCTGAAAGTCTCCGTTACGTAATCTATGGGCTGCGGTAATTCCGTAAGCGGCCCGCTTGAACCATTACTCGTTGCGGAAAATGGTCTGGTTCCGGTCCTGTCTTCCCTGGATCCGGAGAACTCCGCGTAAAAAGGCTTGGCCATGTCCAGTCTGACTCCGCCGCCCTCTTGCTGCCTTTTGATCGCGTAATCGAGATTATTCATCGACGTGAAGGGTTGTTTTGTGTTTGCCGGCAATAATGTCATGTTATTTGTACCGGCACCGGAATAAATGATTCTGTCGCCTAAAGAGTAATTATGGGGGATCTCGTTATACTCCACGTAATACTTGACAGCCCCATATATTCCACCGTCTAGCCTGTAATTCTGCGTGTCGTAACCGATGTCCGACGCCTTAAACTTAAACCAGTAGCTGTCGTCGTCATATTTCAGTTTGACGGCACCGTATACGCCGCTGGCGACGTCTCTGTATTCGTTGAATTTCGACGGGTTGCCGTTTATGCCAACTATCTGGCCTCTCGTGGATACTTCACCCGACAAATTGGGTACCTTCAAACAACCGGGTCCCGACAAAACTCCGCCTCCACAGGCAGAGCCGGCCGCGCTGTCGCCTTCGTCCTGAGCAAAAGCCACACTGAATGGCAAGAGTATCAAAAAGATTGCGAGTATCGCTATCTTTGCTTTCATTTGAATCTTTATTTTCATTATTATCCCTCCTATCTCACGAATCTCTGTCCATAAATGCCAGGACCGTTGCTTCCATGAATATTAACGTGACAGTTCACACAGCCCTTGAGGTCAAATTTAAGTGTATTTCCTATGTTTAAAGGCGTCGTCTTGGCAAAGCTCGCAGTATTGCCGTAAGGCGCATTACCATGGCCTGTACCGTCGTGGCAATCCTTACAAAGAACCGGCGGCCGCATCGTCAGAAGCCTTCCATGATTGCTGCCGTGAGGCGTGTGGCATGCCAGGCAATTCTCCGAGACCGGGGGATGCTCCCACATAAACGGGCCTCTCTTTTCCGCGTGGCATTTGTAACACAGGTCATTCACCGAGTTGGCCTTCAACATCTTAGAACTGAATTCTCCGTGAGGGTCGTGGCAGTCGTTACACAGAACCTTGCCCTCTTTTATAGGATGGTGGGACTGCTTGTTTGCCTGCATCTTTACGTCTTTATGGCATCCAAAGCAAAGATCCGGCTGAGCCTGCCTTAATAACTTGTCATTGCCGGAGTGGGGATTGTGGCACGTGTCGCAGGAAACTCCCGCGGTTGCTGCACTATGTTTGCTCATATTCCAAAATACCTGGTTCTTGTTCTCCTGATGGCAGGCCAGACATTTTGCGGACTTCATCTTTGGATCTACCTTTTTACCGACAAAGGTAAAGATGTCCACGCCCCTGCCACCACCTTTCTCAACGTGTTTGGCGCCGGGACCATGGCAGGTTTCGCAGGCATCCTTGGAGCCGGGACCCTTTACCTGCTCCTTGGAGTGAACCGACTTTTTATAAGTATCAAACTGTACCGTATGGCATCCTTTGCAGGTTTCGGCTCCGACGTAACCTTCCTTCAGATCCGCTTCTCTCTTTGCCTCAGCCGCTCTCATGTCCGCTTCTTTCTTTTCCGCGGCCGCTTTCTTCTCCGCCGCTTCCCTGGCCGTTACGTCCGTGTCATCACCAAACGACGCGGAAACAGTGACCAGGAGAAAGACGAAAAGGATTAACAATGGAATTATATACTTCTTGCTCATTTATTACCTCCTATTAATCACTATACTAAATACTGAATTATACTAAGTCTCATTTATACTAAGCGTTTATACTAAGCGTTTATACTGATTTTAAACGTTACTTCACCATCACAAGGCGAAAGCCCAGCGAA
>JADFXJ010000087.1 GCA_015233615.1 Nitrospirota bacterium | reverse complement strand
ATAATATCCTCAAATGCTTGGACGGTTATACTTTTTTCATTGCGGAATCGCTGGGCGCTCCGGCGTCAGGCCAAATTAGAAATGTCATATTTTTAACGTTTGACAAACGTTTCCAACCCTGCCGTATTTGTTTTTCCGGACGAGCCCTTAGTTCACTCATTCGTTTTGAATTGCCTCGACCATGGAGACTTGTCCATGACTTCCCTTACTCCGATAAGGTATCCGTATGGGTAATCCGGCTGATAAAGATGAAACCTGTCGTACTCAAAGAGCTTACGGGAAGCGAGAAGGTATCTGTAGTAGGGGTCGTCCTTTTCTATGATCGTTATTTCGCCGTTAACCTGGAAGCTGACGTACTTCATCGAACCACGACAATGCTCCATACCAACGTAGAGGAGGCTTGTGCGAGCGTTTCTGTAGATGTTGCCGAGAGTTTTTCCACCGAATATTTCTAGGCCGCCCATGACGGTGGCGTCGAAGTTGGCCGGATTTAAGTAGAGGCCGGCCATGGCGTCAACCCTTTGAGAGATACTATCGCCGGGGGGAAGTGTGCGGCTCGATGCGGTAACGGTTTCGAACAGATCAGTGTAATATTGAAGTTGACCCCGTTTAGGGATTAGCCCTATACCCTTGACAGTCATGTTTACCGGAAACTCGGGTGCGCTTTGGCCGGCTGAAGTATTATGGCCTGCCCCATGGTTTGTGTCATGGCTTGTTGCTTGGTTTTGGTCATGGCTGCAATTGGGCCACGTAGCCATAACGGGCAGATGTGCCGAAAAATACCTGAGAGGTTTACCGGACTTCATGTCGTTTATGAAATTAAGTCTAGACGATACGAGCCAGTCCAGGCAGTGTGCAGGCAGCCCTGCCGTGGAAATTTTGTGACCGGCGGCTTTATCCGCCATTGCCGTGTCCATCGCCTTATAGGTTGCATCATCCATCGTCTTATACATTTCTTTGGCCTCCCTGAACCGGTTCATCAAACCGGTTTCTTTTCATGTATCTTCGGATAACCCTGCTTTTTTATCCCGTCTATGAATTGCGTGGTTATTTGTTTTATTCCCAGTTTCCTGGCCTTGGTCTCGATTACTCCGATTATCATATGCTTCATGAAGGCGGGAATGTTTTTCATGCGTTTACCGGCGTCTTCGTCCCAAACCAGTTCGGCATCGAAGTCCTCGGTGACTGCCACCTTTTTTCCGCCGCAAGGCTCGTATTTACACAAAGAATCCTCTTCCATAAAATCATTCGAGTGCGCCAGTGCCCGTGCCCGGCAGCCCCCGCAGATTTCCGTGTACTCGCACGCAGCGCACCGGCCCTTGTAAGTGCCGTTTCTCAACGTTGTCAGATCTCCGGAGCCGTTCCATATTCCCGAGAGGTGAGTCTGCCGTACGTTACCTAGTGGAGTGGGCATATAAGGGCAGGGAGTCACGTTGCCGTGGTTGTCTATTCGCATGTAAGCCCGTCCGGCAAGACATCCCCTCGTTCCTGCCGGTATGTGCATACCCGCCTGGTGCATTATTCTGTAGATGTGCGGAGCGCACCGTGCCCTCACCATGATCCTGTTTTCCGCCATGATCAGCGAGGCTATGCTATGGAGTGTCGCCTCGTAGTTTTCCGTCGAGATGAAGCTCTTGGTGGCCCTGCCGGTACATACGAGGAAAAAGAAATTTATCGCTTTTGCCCCAAGGTCGACGGCTAATTGTATGAATTTTTCCAGGTCGCCGCAATTTTCATCCGTGATCGTAACGTCTACCTGGGTCTCGAGGCCAAAGCTTTTCGCGTACCTGAGTGAGTTTACCGATAACGTCCAGGCTCCGGGGAAGTTGCGGAAAGAGTCGTGGTAGGCGGGCTCTACGGAATCGATGCTTACTCCTATTCCACGAAGGCCGCAATCCTTCAGACGGGCCAGGTGTTCTTCCCTTAAAAGTGTGCCGTTCGAACCGAGAACCGCAATGAAACCCAACTGCGAGGCGTGTTGGACGATATCGTAGACGTCCTCCCTCATCATGGGTTCCCCGCCGGTGAGCACGAGCATCATCTTGCCGATTCTCCCCAGCTCGTCCATCACTCTGAAAATCTCCTCCGTGGACAGTTCGTCCGTTGACTGCTTCGTAGCGTCCATGTAACAGTGGGGACAGGAGAGATTGCACCTGCCCGTCAGATTCCACGATACGATATAAGGTACATATTCCGTAATTGGTTCCGCAATTGGCTTCGCAACCGGTTCTGCAACCGGCTTTATATCCGGCTTTAGATCTGCCATTGTGCTTCTTCCTCCCGCTTTGCTACGTACACGTTGGTGTTCGCGTACCTTGCTATATTTTCCGTAACCGAGCCAACGTCGGTTCCGGGGCAGTGGTGTCGTCCGACACGCCCCGTAAACACGAAGGCTGCATTCACCTTTTCCGCGTACTCGCAGATCTTTTCGTAGATATGCCCTGCAAACACCTCTTTTACACAACGAGTCGATTGTGCTTCTCCTACAAGGCCCCATCCTGCGCCGTGAAGGGCGTCCGTATTGTCGACGCCAAGGATTTCATTCTCCGCCTTGTCGAGGATCATGCGGCCGACACGGGCCAGCCCCTTGTCGATGAACTCGTCATGAATTTTTTCCTGCTCCTTGCCGTTAAAGTTGAAGCCGTCTCCGTTTACAAGCGATTCCTTCAACCTGCCGAATAGTTCGGTGTGAATGGTGGAATCGAATACGTAAACGAGGTGGATTTGGCCGCCGGTCTTGTCTGCGAACTTTTTGGCCGCCTTTAAAGCGCCGCTTGCGGAGGAACTTCCATCGAGACACACCACTATGTCGGGCCTGTCTAATTCAACGTCTTTTTTTACAATCAGAACGTTGCGGTCGTTGCCCCTGAGCACCCTGAGACAAACGCTGCCCAGAAAACCCGGCCGGGCCGCGTTAAAACCGCTTACGCCAATCACTACGAGATCACCGTCTTCGTCGTTAATCATCCCGTTGACGGATATGAAGTTTTTTCCCTCTCTTACCGCCGTTTTAAACGAGATGGACTCTTTTACGAACTTCTCTTCCAACGGTTGAAGGTAAGAACGCGATATTTTTTCCATGCCCACGTTGATGAGTACGGTATGGGATGAGCGGTGCTTTTGCATAAGTTCTTCCTCGTGGTACCGTACCGGCAGCGTCGGCTCCATGGTCTTGAAAGCGCTCTCGTGCATTACGGCGTTATAGCCGTGGACTGCTACGACGGACGAGCCAAAGAGCCCGGCTATCTTTATGGACATTTTTGAGGCCGTGATGGCGGTTTCGCTGTTGTCGAAGCATAATATTATTTTTTCTAAAATATCAGCCCTTTTAGCACCCATTTCGGGTCCCTCCTGATTAGTGTCGCTCATGTCTTATCTCTTTTTCCTTAATCTTCTGTGCAACGCTATACCCGCGGCAAGCGTACAGAGTGAAAGAATCGGCGGAAACACGTAAACGCGCATTGGCGTGGGCGGCTCGGGCATCATGAAATACCATGCCGATATGGCGCCCTTGTTTCCTTCCTCGCCATTTTGGCCATCGAAAAGGGTAACCGAAAAGGGTGCAAACCTGCCTGCCTGAAAAAGCGCATCGCCTTCATTCCCGGTGGATACGGCCCTTTTAAAGATGACCCTGTAGAGGCCGTCGTTATAAGTGCCAGCGGCGCTCAAGCCCCTGGTGCCGACGGGGGATACCGCGTCGTATCCTTTGGCGGTAAGTTGCATTGCGCCGTTTTCGTCCGATGCCTGCCACTGCCAGAGTTCAACGGGGGCTTTTCGGCTTCCCATGTAGAAATACGGCCTTTCCGAGCCCTCTTTATCGTTTGACGGCAGTTGAATCCGAACGCCGTCGGGCGGCTTATTGTCTCCTCCCTTGTTTGGACGTTTGTCGCTCCATTCGACCATTACGGCAATCTCTTTATCGGTATAGACTCCCCTGACCCTCGCGTTCGTTATCACGGGAGTAAAGTTTCGCGGCTCGAACATCAACTGTCCGCCCATGGGCAAATCGAGATATTCAAGCTTTTCCCACGCCGGGTCGTCCGTCGATGAAGGGAGCGCCTCCACTTTCTTAACCCTTACGGCAACGCCGGGTTTTCTGGTCAACTGGAGAGACTTGATGTAGTGGGCCAGGGCCCAACGTTTGTCATCCGTGAGGGAATCCATATACGACGTCATGGGCGTACCTCCGATGCCGACCGAGATCGTCCTGTAAATATCTTCGATGCCCGATCCGTTTCTTAAGTCCCACGGTTGAGTGTAGTTGGCGGGCGTGATGGGATAACCCCAGTCGGTCTTGAATTTTTCCTGCCAACCCTTCTCGCCGTTACCCCTGCCAGCGTTTCCGTGGCACTCGACGCATTTGGCGGTTTTGAAAAGTTCCTTACCCCGTGCTATTATGTCGGCACTCGCCTTTGGCGGGGTACCAATGGCGATGGGCTTGGCTTCCATGGAAAACGTATCCGGTGCAAAGAGTTTTACGTAAGTTACTATCGATTTCACCTCCGCGTCGGTAAATCTTACCCACGGAGGCATCGACGTTCCCGGATTGCCGTTTCTTATAACGCGCGTCATATCGGCATCCGTCGGGGGGTCGCCGGAGGGTGTCGAGCGAAACTTGAACACGCCGAAAGAAAAGTCTCTCGGACGCGGCAGCGATAAATCTTTAGTATACGAATCGCCGTCGCCTTTAAATCCGTGGCACTGGGAACACCATGAGTCATATATCTTCTTCCCCTGCGGGTTATCGCCCGCATTGGCTTTTGCGTCTTCGCAAAATCCGTACAGAAGCATTAGCAGTACTATAAAAATCGCAGAGATGTACCGAATCATTTTAATTATATGTCCTCCCATGTTTTTTCATGCCCTCGGCTTATTACCCGTGGCTTCGTAGATGAAAAGGATAACCTTCCAGATCTCGTCTTCGGAGAGGAAATCCTCGAAAGAAGGCATCGCCGAATTCCACGGTCCCGCACCGGCCGGAAGGCCGCGCCAACCCTTGGCTACCCTCCAGAACACAAACGATTCGGGAAGCTGGGCAATCGTGTCGGTACCCCTGAACGGCAAAGGAACGGGATTATAGGCCTGTGCCAGATGGCCTCTGCCGTCGAGATCGTCTCCGTGGCAGTAAAAACAGTTCCGATAGTAAATCTTCTTGCCGTCTTCGATATTCTTCGCAAGATTGGCGGCGTCCTTTCTAAGGGGATTTTCCAGACCAATCACGTTCATCGTATTTCCTTTAAACTCTATCTGCGAGGGAGGCTCGGGATGAATGATTCTGCCCGATACGGGCGGCTCATAGGTGGGCGTTACCTTCGTATAAGTCAAATAGCCGGCAAACAGGGGCAAAGCGACGAACACCAGGATAACCCTGAGCACTTTCTTGTCGTCATCGGCAATTACCGCTCTCATAGGCTCCAGGAAGGCTTTAAAGGTCTTGTCCTCGATGGAAAAATAGACAATAAGGGAAAAGACCGACATGGCCATATACATGACCATGACCTGGCCGGGCAGAGGCGGCATTATAAGCGCCACGCTCTTTAGCAGTCCGTAAATAAAGAGCAATATCCCGACGAAATTAAAGAAAGGGGATTTCCAGATGACTGCAAAAACGGTTATAACCAGACCAATGGAAGCTAACGCCGGATATATTCCGAGTATCATCATTTACCGCCTCCCTGTTTTTCCGCTTTCTCTATCGCGGCTTTCAGAAGTGCAACGCTCTCCGGATAGGAGACGGTAACGTTGGAACCCTTGCTCTGCAAGAACGCGGCCACGGCTATCAACTCGCCTTCGCTCAAAGAAGTAGGCGGCTTATTGACGGGCGGCATCATGTTGTCGAAACCCTTCTCGACGTACTTGCCGGGATTGACGAGAGATTCGAAAACGAACGTCTCCGGCGGCGTGTCACACCCCTTTGCGCTCTTTACCATATCCGCACCTATCGTGGATATGGCCGGTGCTCTCATGCCGGTCTCCGGTTTCATTGGGTGGCAGGTCATACACTGGCCCTTGCCGAAGACTATACCCTCGCCGGCCGTGACCAACTCGTCCCTGGTGATACCCTTTTCGATTTTGGTGGTCTTTGGAGGACGCGACTCCGACTGGGGCAGAAAAAACCACCCTATATACGCAAAAAAGACGTTGATACCTATTACAACGGCTAATAGCTTGAGCACTCCGCTTTTCATGATTGCGCCCCCTTTTTTTCATACGCCTTCTCCAGTTTCATTATGGTCCAGAAAAGAAGCCCTATGAGCAGGAAAAAGATTACCGTAAGGACGGAAACTATTACGGCGGTAACCCCGTGTGTCGGCAGATAGTTATCGGCAGAGGTATTCTTTATTATCCCATACACGTGCCAGTACTGCCGTGCGCCCGCCCTCATGTAACCCATCATGCCCATGAGCCAGGTAAACGTCACGGTTATCCCTATGAGGGCATACTGAGATCTCTCCGGCATCTTGCCCCACCTCGGTTCGCCTATTAGCCTGGCATTTTTATACATCATCTTATCGAGAATGAACAGCGCCACGATAGTAAGGAAAAATATGCCGAATTGAATCGGCGACAATACCCTCACCCTCACGTGCGACGACACCATGTAGCTGTATACGCCGATTGCGAGCACCGAGACGGTGGACGCGGCGATTATCACGATTCTCAGTGCCCTTCCCGTTGCCGCCCAGGAAACTACCGATTCCTTGTTGCTCATCTTGAAGATGGAAAAGCTCATAAAAGTTACAAGGTACGTTATTACAACCGCGGTGTTTTTGGAGGCCATAACGCCGAGATTGCCCAGAAGCGGGTGGTAAGCGCCCATCTTTCTTGCCTCCTCGAGGCTCAGGGCAATGCTGTGGGGCGTAAGCCATACGGCATACCCAAGGAGCATCACTATAAACAGATACTTGACGTACTTGTAGTACCTTTCGCCGCCGGGCATCTTGGCAAGCGAGATCCACAGATAGTAATTTATGCACATCAGAATGGCCCCTATCAAAATCGCCTGCATGACCCAGAGCCAGGCAAAAAAACCGCCCATGAGCTGAATACCCATCTGCTCGTTGTACTCGTATATTTCCACGCCCAAAAGATAACCAATCCCGGGCAGGATGAGAGAAAATCCAATCGATATCATCGCGGATGTATATCCCATCCAGTCATAGTACGCCCTGTCTTCATCCGTTTCCGAAGTTATAAACCTGAAAGCGGCATAGGCCATCGCAATGCCCGCACCAAACACCACGTTAGCAACCAGCCTGTGAAGCGACAGCGGCAGCCACATGTAAGTCTTTATAGCGTGCCATCTGCTTATGAGTTCCCCCGAATCGCTCACCCCCGCCGGAGTGGTCATGTATCCCACCCAGGAACTCGTTATGAGGAGCATCATCACGCCCATAACGTTCAGAAGACCGCCAATGGCCACGTGCCGCCCTTTTGTGCCGCTCATTTTTTTCCATGAATAAAAATAGTAGTAGCAGACGATAACCTCGACGTACATAACCGCGACGTACACCCACCAGGTGGGACCTAAAATCTTCATCATGTGATCGATGAACTTTGGATATAGAATCGGCAGGCTTACCATAAAAATCGAGCCTATCACCGCGGTTATCGTGTAGGCAAGCGTAAAGAGCTTCGTGAAGTCGTAAGCTATGCGGTCGAGCCTCCCGTCGGATTTCCTCCAGCCGATAAACTCCATGGAGACTGCAAAAATCGGAACCCCCAGAACGAAGGCCGCGAAGTTCAGGTGAAGCTGCGCAATTATCCATATCCAGTCACGGCTGCCGATAAAGGGGAAAACCCTGTACCCGTCCCCGGTCGGAGCCGGTAAGGCTTTACCTAAAATAAACAGTAAACCAAATCCTATCCCGAGAATCAGCGTTAATTTTATCAGCCCTTTGGTTAAACCTTTCCTGACACCGGCTTCAGCCATTTTTTAATCTCCGTAAATCGTAGAATTAAGGTTGGCTTCGCCGGTCAAATACGTTCGGCGAAGCCATGATGTTTTATTTTTTGGAGAAGGTGTGGTCAAGTTCCGCCGCCTGGCCGGACTTCACTTCAACCTCTTTGGTAATCTCGCCAAATCCCTCATGCCATATTTTCACCTTGTACTTGCCGGGGGGTATGTCCTTTATCTCAAAATTCCCCTTATCGTCGGTTACGACGGCATAAGGACTCTTGGAGGCGTATACGTAGGCTCTCATCCAGGCATGGGCGTCGCACTTGACGGATTGCATTCCGGCAATCCTTACGGGTTTCTCGATGGCCTGATCCTTGTTGGGAAGGGCAAGATTGTATACCGTTCTGCGTTTCCCCTCTCCGAGCATCACGCCAAGGGAAGTGTTGTGGAAGATCGGGTCACTGTTTTTGATAATGTATTTCTGTCCCACGTAGGCTACACCCACGAGCGGCTCGAACTCGCATTTCTTGTTGTCGAGAATCAAATCGGTTTTCGGTGCGGCCTTTCCCTTCTCGATATCCTCGACGGCAACCAGGACGTTCTTAACTCCCAAATCCGAAGATAATATGTACGTTCTTGACGCCTGCGAGTTGCCGCAATAATTCTGGTCCTTGTTAATCTCGGTTACGGGGTCTTTTATCGGGGCCGAAGCCTTGATTTTACCCTTAATCGAACCGCCGTTTTTGACGTCGATTACCTCGTACTTCGCCTCGGCAAATAGCATAGCCGGAATGAAAATGGCGACCATCATTGTAAATAAGAGCAGTTTCTTCACGTAGTACCTCCAGATAAGGCGTTTAATTGTTGTTCGGTACCTCGAAAATCAAGGCATATACTTTAGCGATCCCCATTAACGATTAACGATCCTCCCCGGCGTTTAATACATAATGCGCGTATAGAAGTAGAGCGTGTTATTATGGGAGGCGCTTGTGCCGGCACCGTCATAGTTGGAACGGGCGCCGTCGAACTTGTTATATGCTATATATTGGATGGCAAGCTTGATTTGCGGTATCGGCAAATAATTCGCCTCAAAGATGAAACCGTCGCTGTCCGGTTTGCCAACCGCGTTTGGATTGAGACTTCCGCTATAGAGCACTTCGTCGCTAGTGCCGGTCGTTCTAAAATAACCCGCAGTTCCTCCAACCGTCCCTATCCCGCTTCTATAGTAATAATTAACGTGTGCTTTGAATGATTTCAAAGTGTTATTGAGGTTCGCCGATCCCGGAGTATCAAGGTTATAAGTGGCGTTGAGATTCTGTTTTTCGTGAATCCACTGGGCAACGGCGGAGACAACGTGTTTCGGAGTGATGTACTGATATTGAGTATCCAGCCCTATATCGGTATACCTGTCGGTAGGACCGTCGGTGTATCCGGACGGATAGACGTTGGCTACGGTTCCAAAAGTGCCTATCATTAACGAGTGCCGATCCCCGCATTGCTTCTCTACCGCAAGTCTCCAGTAGGGGACCGCTCCCTTCACTACGGTATCGACGGTATTACCGGCGCCTAACGGTTTTGTAATACCGTCGCGCGACGAGCGGTAGACGCTCACGTCCAGGTATACCAGGTTATTCCAGAAAGCATAGGCGCCTATGCCGCCCACTTTCGTATCCAGCATTCCATCGATTATCGTACCGTTACCGAGACCGACTGCCGGCTTTGCGGCGACGGGCGAGGTTTGATAAGGGTAACCCCAGACCGGAGTACCGTTCCAGACGTCCTCCGTCGATAGTCTGTTGTTAACCGTAACGCCGTAAGTAAGGGGTTTACCCGCCAGAGATGCCTGATTGTTGGCATAACGTATGTCCACCTGGTCTACGAAGGCTTTACTTCCGTCCGTGGTGCCCTGCACAAACGCTCCCACCTTGTCATATATCCTGCCTCCGTAGAAGACGTTAAACTCCGACGGTATATTTACTTTATCTACGTTGGATATTCCATTGTTGACACCCGGAGCATTCGTATAACCCATTACCGCGCCTACCGCTAAAGGCGGGAAGGTCTCATAAGACTTGTCGCCTTTGCTATCCGTGAAACCTCCAAGCTTGAATAAGCGTCCCATGGGCGTCAACTCCTGGAAAACGGTATGGCAATTGTAGCAGGTCAACCCCGTCTGCCGCGCAAAACTTGGCAAAGCGTAAGATTTGCTCACCGGTAAAAACAGCGTTAACACAAATAACGCTAACGCCGTCGGCAACAGGTACATTTTGTTATTCTTTTGCATATTCATTTTTTCTCCCGTTTAATTCGTTCTTAGTCCTGATTTTATCTTAATATAGTCCCGTTTAATTCGCCGTTTAGAGCTTGTGCATGAGTTTAAGAGTATAAGATACGAGATTCCATCTGTCATCCTCGTTTAAAGAGTCGGCGTAAGAGGGCATGCCCGTGCCGTCGATACCGGTCGTATAAGCGGCGTAGGTTCTCTCGGGGGAAACGCCCCCCTTGCCCGCGCAAGACGTAAAGTCAAAAGCCATTATCGGATGCCCCGAGTCGTCCTTCAGACTTTCGGATTTGGGACCGTCGCCCTTGCCCTGATCGCCGTGGCACTCGGCGCATTTCATCTTCTTCCAGACCTCCGCGCCCTTGGCTACCGACTCCGGGCTGCCTACAAAAGCGGGCTTATTTATGACGATTGGCGTGCAGACGCCGCCGGTGTCACCCTTTTCCTCAACCCATCTGGGCGAGAAGGTCTTGATGTACTGAACCAGCCCGTTAATCTCATCACGGGAAAGATCCGCGTTGGAAGGCATGTAAGTCCTGGATATGCCGTTTTCGACGATCTTTGCAAGATCTGCGTCCAGAGGCAGACAGCCCGACGGGGTGGTGCGCCACTTAAACGCTCCGACCGTAAAGTCCCTCGGATTTAACTTCCAAATCTTTCCGAATTTTTCAGTCTTTGGCAGTATGCTTACGTGACCATTGCCGTCACCCTTTGCACCGTGGCATAATATACAGCGACTCTCGTAGAGAGCCTTGCCCTCGTCGGCCGTATAAGCTTTGGGCGCGACGACGAGGCTAAGAGCAAGTAAAAATAGGAGAACAAATCCAGCTCCAGGTACTCCCGACTTCATTTTAAACCTTGATTCGACCATAATTTCTCCTTCGTTTTTCTTTATGTTTTTCTTTGGTGAACTACCTTTCCTTATTACTTGGATGAAGTCATTGGATTACAATTAAAAGCATCGCTTCCCGGTTCACACCTCCTTCATAGAGTTATTGATAGCCATGAAAATACCGGCCTTCCGTAAAACGGGTATATTATGACAAATTTAACCGGCAATGGAATCAGGCAGGGTGCCTTACCGTCCCGGCAGCTCATCACAAGTTAATTACCCTGACTATCTATAAATTCCCATACATTTAATGGGGATTGAACCGTTGCAGGTTCAATCCCGCCTCTATTTGAAGAGAGAGAGATAGAGAGCTTTTTTATAGATATAACGTCATATACGGGTTATAGCAAGTATCATGCCAAAATGGGCAAGAAAATATTTCCGTTGAAAAACAAGAAGTTATATATTAGGAGGCTTGAGAGGGACAGGAGAGGGAACTTTAAATCTGTAGAATAAAAGTGAGGAATGCTTATAACTGATAGTTTCTACAGTTCCACGGTTTTCTAATCGTCTTCTTTAATGCCGTACAGGCTTATTTTGTTGTAGAGTGTTTTACGGTCGATACCCAATAAACGGGCAGTTTTGGACTTATTCCACCCTGTGTTTTTCAGGGTGACTCTGATTATGTGCGGTTCGTGCTCTTTGTCGATATCGCCGCAGGCGCCGTTTGCGAATTCTTCGGGGAGATCGTCTAAAGTTATAACCCGCCGATTGCACAGGACAAAGGCATGTTCGATGGCATGTTCCATTTCTCTGATATTTCCCGACCAGGGGTAAAGCATAAAGGCTTTCATTACGTCCGTGGATACGGAATGTATGTCTTTTTTGAAATTCCTGTTGAATTTCGAAAGAAAATGTTCGACCAGCAGGGGGATATCCTCTTTTCTATCCCTGAGAGGAGGAAGTTTTATTTCTACAACCCGCAGGCGGTAATAGAGGTCCTTTCTGAACTGCCCGCGTTTGATCTTCTCCTTAAAGTCCTGGTTGGTTGCCGCGATTACCCTTACGTCAACCTTGATGGGAGTAGAGTCTCCGACTCTCTCGAATTCCATCTCCTGCAACACTCTCAGGAGTTTGAGTTGCGTGCGGGCCGTAATGTCCCCGATTTCATCGAGAAAGATTGTTCCGCCGTCGGCCCTCTGGAACCGTCCGACGCTGTCGCTGATTGCGTCGGTAAAAGCGCCTTTAACGTGGCCGAAGAGTTCGCTCTCGAGGAGTTGTTCCGAGATGGCGCTACAGTTGACCTTCACGAGGGGCATCTTGCCGCGCAGCCCTCTGAAGTGTATCGCCTCCGCTATCAATTCCTTGCCGGTTCCGCTTTCACCCGTGATAAGTACGGTTGTTTTAAGGTTAGAAAGAGTTTCTATCAATGAATAGATATGTTGCATCCTTTCGCCTTGTCCTATCATGTTATGGTATTTCCCGGGCCGGCCAATTTGCATTTCCAACTCGGCAAGACTGGTCTCGTCCTGAACAATCATGACGCCGCCGCTAAACCTCTCCGGTTGGTCCAACATGGGAGAGGTGGTAATGTTTACCACCTGGCCGGGTTTATGTTTATGTTTACACTCGACGCGATAAACGTCGTGTGACTTTTTTGTCGCGATTGTCTCCCTGAGAGTAAGAAGGCATCTTTTGCTGCACAGGCCCCCGGAGTACGACTCATCTTCGAGTTCGGCGGTATCCGTAAATCCGCAGATCTTGGTTGCGGCACCGTTGAACCGGACGACGTGCATATTTTCATCCACGGTGATAATCCCTACTTTTGCGCTTCTGAATATGGCATCGAGGTGTACACGGTATTTTTCCTTTTCTTCGACGAGAGATTTATGGGCCAGGGCGGCAGAGGCAACGTGCAGAAGTGCGTTTTTATTAACCGGTTTTGGGATGTAATCGAAAGCGCCGAGGCGTAAGGCCTCCGAGGCAGTCTCTATTTCGGGATAACCCGTTATCATGACTACCGGACAACCCGGTTGTCCCGCCTTGATTTCCCTTAAGAGCTCTATCCCGCAATGGTCGCCAAGTATTATGTCGGCGATTACCAGATCGAAGTCATTGGCATCGAGCGTCCCTTTGGCCTCTTTATAATCTCCGGCAACGATCACGTTATATCCCGCGTTCTGAAGAATGTCCCTGAAGTTGCTTCTTATCCAATACTCGTCGTCTACTACAAGAATCTTTGCCGTAGTGTTTGCCATTAATTACGGATTTCCTCTTTTCTCGCGGCAGGTAATTCAATCGTTATGCAGGTATGGTGCCCCTCCAAACTTTCGATGTCCAGTCTGCCGTTATGGTCCGCTATAATACCGTGGCTGATGCTCAATCCCAGCCCCGTTCCCTTGCCCGCCGATTTGGTGGAAAAGAAGGGTTCCTTCACCTTTTCTAAAAAGCGCGGAGGTATCCCGGTCCCGTAGTCAAGGAACTTCAACCGTAAGTAGGGAGTTTCGGCCACTTTTAGCTCTTCACCGGTGATTCTGAAGATTTTGTCTTTATGTTTGCCGTTATATTTTTCGTTCAGCGCGTAACGGCTGTTATTTATTATATTAAGGAAAACTTGTTGGAGTTGTTGTTTATTTGCGCTTATACGGGGCAAGTTATCGGGCAGGTCAACGATGAGCGCGATGCCGTCCTTTCGCATTTGTGCCCCGGCCAAAGATAGCATGTCTATAAGGGACTTACAAATATCGGTTACGGTTTTTTCCGATTTGCTCTCGCGGGAAAAGGAAAGAAGGCTCTTCACTATGTTGGCGATACGCTCCGCTTCATTCATTATTCCTACCGCGTATTCGAATATTTTCGTTCCGCTCGTCGTTGCATCTGCGATGAGTTGTGCACAGGTGATAATACCGTTTATGGGATTGTTTATTTCATGGGCAACGCCGGCTGCTATCTCGCCCAGAGATGCAAGATGTCTGGCGGTTATAGCGTTTTTTTGCATCGTTATTTTCTCCGTAACGTCACGGGATAGTTCGATTACGTTAATCGTTTTCCCGTCCCGGTCCTTTATAGGCACCGCCCGGATCTCCCATATTTTCCCGCGCGAATCCATAAGCTGGTTGTTCTCGACCTCGCCGGATTCGAAACACTTTAACGTTTGGCATTCATGGCACGCAGACAAGCGATCGAAAAATAACCGATAACAATATTGCCGGGTTAGATCCGTAACGTTCAGTCTGTTGCGTACCGATTCTATCGCGCTCGTATTGGCCCACACAATTTTAAGATCGGGGGAAAGAAGTATCAGGTTATCCGGTATCGCTTTTAAAAGAGCCATGAATTGCTGAGAGAGATTTTTGTACTCTTCCTCGTTCCTTTTCAGCTCGGTTATATCGGTGGCTATGCCGCATATACCATAGAGCCGGGCGTTTGCATCGAAGAGCGGGAACCTTATCGAGACGTATACGTGCATTACGTTGTCCTTGGGTATGTTTTCGATGTACTGCATAGGTTTTAAGCCGATTAATACCTCTTTATCGTTTTTCCTGATTTCGTCGGCCAGGGATGAGTCAAACAGCTCATAGTCGGTCTTGCCGGTAATATCGTCCATCTTTACGTTAAAGAGTTTCTCGAACTGGCTGTTTATAAGCATGTACTTCCCTTCGGTGTCCTTTAAAGATATCATTGCCGTCGAATTGTCGATTATCGCCCTAAGCCGCTCTCCGGCTTCCCACATCAACCGCTCGGCTTTCTTTCTCTTTGTAATGTCGTGATGAATCGAAACCCACACCGTTCCGTAGACGTTGTGGTTGAACGTAGATACGATGGCGTGGCACCAAAACCGAGTGCCGTCTTTTTTTATATTTAAGACTTCCCATTGCCAACTGCCGGTCTCTTTGGCCGGCGATATTATTCGCTCCGTCACTTCGTTTGACGATACATCGGTGGGGGCGTGGACACGGGAGATGTCTTTGCCCGTCAGCTCGCCCTCTTCATAACCGAACATCCTGTTGAACTTAGGGTTGGTATAGACAATCTTGCCGTCACAAGCTTTAATAAGTACGACTCCTTCCTCCATGTTCATTATTATTTCACTTTGCAGACGAAGCTCCTCTTCCATCTTCTTTCGACGGGTGATATCCCGTAAAGCGGACATTATAATTCTGCGGTCTTCATATTTCATTTTTTTCCCGCATATTTCAACCCTTATTACCGTACCGTCCTTTTTCAGGCAATCCACTTCGAACGGTTTCTCATATCCGTCCGAAATATTTTTTATGAACGTCTCGCGGTACTGCGGCACCACGTAATCAAACATGGACATGCCGGGCATTTCTCCCGGCTCGTAACCAAACATTTTGGCACACTGGTTATTAACGTCGATAATCCGATGTTCTTCGGTAATGGTTACCCCCTCGAAGGATGCCTCTAACAATCGATTCAACCTGCTGTTGCTAGCCTCGATTTCAACGAGGTATTTTGCAGCGGTGCATCCGGATTTGATGAGTTTGTCGGTCATCTCATTAAAAGTTGACACAAGGATTCCGACTTCGTCATCGCCCGATTCTTCGACTATTTTGTAGAAATCGTCTTTGCCGATTTTCTTCGCCGCCTTCGTAAGCGCTAAAAGCGGCCCGGTTATTTTCCTGGAGAAAACGGACGCTATGACGACCATCGCCATCGTTAAGGCTATGACTTCGTACAGGGTGTATTTCCTTATTTGATTCAGTTGCGACATAGCTTCCGTCTTATCGATTTTAACTACAAGCCCCCAATCCGCCTTATCTATGTAACGGGTGGCGGCCATGACTTCATTACCTCTGTAGTCGGTAGCCGAACACAAAAAACCTTCCTCCTTTGCCAGGGCATGAATAATCGCTATTTTTTTATCGAGTTTCGATTCTTTATGGGTTAACGCGGCTTCTTTGTCGGACCGAACGGGGGTAAGGAATAAGGCGTCTCCGTCGAGGTCCCGCATGGCCAGCACCGTTTCCCCGCTCCGGCCCAGGCCGGTGTGGTCTCTTGTAATGCTCATGAGCTTGTCCGCGTCCTTGGTTACGTCGGTTATGCCGATTAACCTGCCGTCCAGAGTCAGCGGGCAACCGGCATGGATGGTTATGGCGTTGTTATTTTCCTGCAATATGTCCGTCAACCCGCAGAATTTCGTGCCTCTTGCAAGGAAGTTATCGTTGTCGGCGGCGGTACCGATTTTGTAACTATTTGTTGACACTATAACTTTACCGTAGGCGTCGTATATCGAAATTTCCAAAATATCCGGGTTGGCCGACCGCATCTCGTTTATATCGCCAGTTATTCGGTCTCTGAGTCGCAAATCCCCGGTCTTATTGTATAAGGCAAGGTTGGATTTCATTAAAGTCTTACCCGATATTATTCTCAGAACGTCGGACAGACTATCCAGGTAGGCGTTTACCCTCTCCTTTTGAACCGTGGCGATTCCCTGCAATCTATCGTCGAGTGATTTCACGAGCATGGTTTTGGCGCTGCTATAAACGATAAATCCGCTAATAGTGGCGGGGATAAGGGATACCGTTAACGCTAAAACGATGAATTTACTTCTCAGCTTCACGATTTTTATCTTTCAGGTTATACCCCCGCCAATGTCATTTAATCGTTGTTATGTTGCGAACTTCCGGTACCCTATAAGTTTATTTAGTATAGCACCATCCCGGCTTTTTTGTAAACCGCATGGCGTACGGAAATATATTTTCCCCTCGCCGTGAGTTGCCGATCAAACTACCGGTTATTTTACAGCCGGTTAATGTATAATATCTCCGTGTGCGTCATATGAGCATTCCGTACACAACGGGTTGATTGATGACCGACGGACGATGATTGATTGTATAGACGGACGTTTCATTGTATTATTAACGCTAACCGCTTCGGGTTTAGACGAGTTCGATGCCAATCGATAAGGCTGCAAAAGATCTGATGATCGACATATTCGGCTTTCCGCATGTGCCGTACTGGTTCACTATAAAACAGGCCATTGGCATACTGAGAAAGTCATATCAAAACTCCGGCAAGGCGCCTTACCCGCCTATCATCCTCGTTTTCGAGGAAAAATACAGCCTTGTCGGATTGGCGGGGGTCAACGACATACTAAGGGGACTTGCCCCGAAATTCCTCGTCTCGTCGGACTGTGACGTAAAAGGCGCCGGCGACGATACGGACGAAACGGCCCTGACGTTTCTCTGGGAAGACCTGTTTGACTTTTCCAAAAAAGAACTCCTCCAAAGGCAACTAATCGAGATCATGGAGCCGGTGAAACATACCATAAACGCCGGCGACCCGGTCACAAAGGCCGCCTACGTGATGCTGCGCCACAATAAGACCGTTTTACCCGTG
>JADFXJ010000197.1 GCA_015233615.1 Nitrospirota bacterium | reverse complement strand
ATTCTTAGTCCATCGAAATATTTTCTATTTTACACACGTCTGCCGGAAGGACACAAAACGGCACAGTCGTTATAAGGAACTTATAGAAGAGGGAAAGTCTGTCAATCCCCCCCCCCCCCGACACCACACGACCGTAAAAAACGCGGACGGAAAAAACAGACAAAGGCGCAAAACTTACTGGACCGTCTTCAAAAGTATAAAACATGGGTATTGGCGTTTCTGGATAAACTTCTCGTTCCGTTTACTAACAACCAGGGTGAACAGGATATCCTCATGGTAAAAGTAAAACTGAAAAGATCCGGCAGCTTCCGAACATCCACCGGTGCACAGCGTTTTGCCTCTATCCGCAGTTACACATCAACCGTGCGGAAAAACAATATGCCAATTTTCCCCGCACTAGTGTCAGCAATTATCGGCAAGCCCTTCATTCCTTCTCCCAATTCGGGATGACCTGAGTAGTTACAGCTCCGGTTTAATGGTAACGGTACGGTTTAGAATCGATTCTGGTTTTTTTGTTTTTACCATTACTGTAACGGTTACCCGAATATATCCTTAACGTCGATTTGAAGCCCTTCTATGACTTTAGACGTAACTATGCCTTCGAGCTCTGCAAAGGAGTGTGTCTTATACTTATGAGGCGCTTCGTTTTCGATAGTTAGAATCTTGATGGCCTTAAACTCAGGCAGGACGATCCAGTATTCCGGTACACCGTATTTCTCGTATATCTCTTTCTTAGTGTCAGTATCCTTTTTGTAAGTGCCGGGGGAAACTATCTCACAAACCATATCCGGTACACCTCGTACCCAGTCCTGAAATATGTCCATGTTCTCTTTACGGATGAAGAATAAGTCCGGTTGAAGCCTCGTCATACCTTCTTCCAATATTACGTCAAGAGGAGAGAAAAACAGCTCTCCCAAATCTTTAACCTCTACATAGCGATCTATTGCTCTATTGAGCTTCTTTGCTATTTTCTGGTGTCTCCCAAATGGACTAGGCCCCATGATTTCCTCTCCGTTAATGATTTCCGTCAAGTCCAGGTCTCTTTCGATAGTTTCCATATTGATAGTATATCACACGACTTACGGTTCTGTCTCTACCGGAAATCACGCTTGCCGACGCTTACTGGCGATTACCGGCTTACTTACCTCCGCAGGCGTCGCATTCGGGGTTCTTGTAAGTCTTGTAGGTTCTGAACTCCGTATTTGCACCGTTCCAAACCAACAGTTTGCCTTTAATCGGTTTTCCGATGCCCGTGAGATATTTTAGTGCCTCCATGGCCTGCAGGCTGCCTATCACGCCGGGAGTCGCCCCTAATACCGGAAAAACTTCCTTTGGCGGCGACTCCGGAAACAGACATTTTAGGCACGGTGTCTCCGGCGGGTGGATGAAGGACAGTTGGCCCTCCATTGCCCATATGCTGCCGAATACCAGGGGAATGCCCTTTCTCATGGCGGATTCATTTAGAACGTAGCGCGTGGGGAAGTTGTCCATGCAGTCCATAATGACTGCCGACTCCCCCACAAGGGCGTCGACGTTTTCGGCCGCTATCGTGTCGGTAAAAGCTATTACCTCGATGTCGGCGTTTAATCGCTCAAGGGTTATCTTGGCGGAGAGTGCCTTGTTGATGCCTATTCTCGTGGGGTCGTGGAGAATCTGGCGGTTGAGGTTCGACCAGTCGGGGGAGTCGAAGTCGCATATACGGATTTTCCCGACACCCGCCACGGCCAGGTAAATGGATACGGGGGAGCCGAGCCCTCCCGCACCGGCTATAAATACGGTAGAGGCCTTGAGTTTCTCCTGAACCTCTTCGCCCCACCCCTCCATCATCATCTGCCTCTTGTACCGTTCCAGCTCGTCTACGTTCAAATTCATTGCCAATACCTCCGGGAATCGCATCTTAATCGGGCGTTAATTAGCATCCGTTAAGTTAACGGATGCTAATTTAATGATATTAAAAGCGGCATCTTTTTATCAACAGGTTTATCGACCCCAAAAAGCCTGTCATTGCGAGCAAAGCGAAGCAATCTCGTCATTTTCGTGAGATTGCCGCGCCCCGCCAATACGGCTGACGGCTCTTTCAGACGTGCTCGCAATGACAGTAAAATATATATCTGATGTTTCTATAGGAGTTTAGGTCGACCGGTATGGGCGGCAGTCCGGTTATGTTATAATAAATCATAAGGATCGATTCCAAATAAGCCGGAATGACTGGAAAAGGAGGATTGCCAATTAGCACTGTCTACGGTAACTTAACCGGCCTGAACAAACAGACCGTCTACGATCTCGAAAGAATTTACAGGAGGAAAGTTCCTCCCGATCAATTGATAACACGGGAACTGGCCGCCTTTCTTTGCGAGATTTCTGCAAGCATTAACCGGCAGATAGGCGTCCTTATAACCCGCGGCGGGACGATAAGCCACGTCATTGCGGGCGACGCCAGCGGCTTAATAATTCCGGCGCTTGGCTCTTACCCGCTGGGCAGAAAGCCCATGAGGGGATTGAGGCTGGTGCACACCCACCTTAAAAACGAGCCCCTGAGCAACGACGACCTGAATGACCTTGCCATTTTGCGCCTGGATTACATGGCCGCCATAGGCATAAAAAACGGCCTGCCCGACAAGCTCTACGGTGCACACCTCGTACCGCAGCCCGGTGTTTTGCCCTATGAGGTATCGGATGGGATTAGCTTGTATGCTTTAGACCTCGCGTTCGACTCATTCGTCAGGGGACTCGAAGACGAGATGGAGCGGGAGCGCTTAAGTAAAGGCGACGCAACCCGGGAGCAGGCCATTTTGGTGAGCGTATCCAACGCTCCACGGTACGAACAGGAGGATTCCCTTAGCGAGCTTGAAGAACTTGCGTACTCGGCGGACATCATCGTCCTGGATAAGACCATGCAGAGGATGAAGGAGATAAACCCCAAATACCTTCTGGGCACCGGCAAGGCCAGGGAACTCGTCATCGAAGCCCTCGGCAAGGGCGCCACACTTCTGGTCTTCGACCAGAACCTCTCACCCTCACAGTCCAGGTCGATAACCGAACTAACCGAACTCAAGGTAATAGACCGCACCCAGTTGATACTGGATATATTCGCCCGGCGAGCACATAGCAGGGACGGCAAGGTACAGGTGGAACTGGCCCAGCTCAAGTACCGCCTGCCGCGCCTTAGCGGCAAGGGGACTGCCATGTCCAGGTTAATGGGTGGTATTGGCGGCAGGGGCCCCGGAGAGATGAAACTCGAAATCGACAAGAGGCGCGTAAGAGACCGCATAAACCTCCTCGAAAAGGAACTCGAAAAACTCTCCCGTGCCAGGGACGAGCGTAAACGCCGCCGCGTTAAGCTGGGTATTCCCATAGTCTCTATCGTTGGATATACAAACGCCGGCAAGTCCACGCTTTTGAATAACCTCACCAGGAGCGCCACTGCGGTTGAGGATAAGATGTTCGCCACGCTGGATACCGCCTCACGGCGGCTGCGTTTTCCCCACGAGCGCGAGGTTATCGTCACGGATACTGTCGGTTTCATCCGCGACCTCCCCGAAGACCTCTCGGCGGCATTCAAAGCCACGCTCGAAGAGCTCTCCGACGCCGACCTCCTGCTTCACGTTGTAGACTTGTCAAACGACAGGTTCGAGCAGCAGATCGCCTCCGTGGGAAATATTCTGTCACAGCTCGGCCTCGATTCAAAGCCACAACTTATGGCCTTTAACAAGATAGACCTTGTCGACCCCGGTGAGGCCGCAAACGTGGTAGCACACTACAGCAACCCCGACGAAAGCTACGCACACGGGGCAGTGGCCCTTTGCGCTATGGATCAGTCCACCTTCGGCCCGCTGCTTGAGGCCATCGGGGAGCGGCTGTTCACTCCACGCCTGTTGGGTACGCAGAGTGATATCAAGTTGCAGTCAAACGAGTAAAGGACAAGGACGGACAAAAGATTAACACGAAAAACACAAACAAAGGCACGAACGGCACGAAAAGGTGCAGAAGAGCATAGCCCTTTTTCGTGTTTTTCGTGGTAATCTTTTGTCCTTTGCTCTTTTGAATGCCACTTAGTATGAGTACCCCGATATTTAATTTTCATACCGGCGATTATTATTTAGGCGTGGATTATTATTTAGACGTCAAATGTTTTATACTATAACGCATAATGGAATTTGA
>JADFXJ010000086.1 GCA_015233615.1 Nitrospirota bacterium | reverse complement strand
TCGAACTATCTTAATCGTGAATCGGGTTTGTCCAATTCACGCTGAACCAAGACAGAATAACTCTCGCAAGGTGAGAGCACATAGAATGGCTATATTTCCGTAACTTCCAGGGGCACCTCTCTTACCACTTTTTTCTACCCTGTTCCAGCCTTTTATCGCTTCCTCATCAAACCACAACGTGAGACTCCCACGTCTCACTAATGCCTCGTTATAATCCTTCCAGTTCTTTATGTGATATTTTGTCTTCATAGCTTTATTATAACATGTTTACCGTCAGTTCGCTCTTTATGCAACAAAGCCCCAAAAAGAACATTCCGTTACCAGGCAGAAGCCCCTGGAAAGGTATCTTAAACACGTGAATCAGGTACGCCCGGCTCCGGAAAATCTAATAGACTATTTTCGCAAAAGAACAATGAGAAAGGTGGATAAAGACAAAACGGTAACACTAATGGGAAGGGTATACGAGGCGCCGGTGCAATTGATGGAAAAGACCGTAACTCTCTTTTACCATGAAGAAAACCTTGAGAGGATAGAGGTGTTTTTCAAAAACGAATCCTGCGGATTCCTCGTACCGCTGAATCCCCATGTAAACAGCAGGGTAAGAAGAAACAACGTTACAACGGAGATAGTTCCAAAGGACAATCGAAACGACAACCTTGCCGACAATGATTACCGCGGAGGCAAACTCTTTGAGAGGGAGCGGCCGGATGAACAACTATAGGAACTACTTTGCATTTCAAAAGGAGCCCTTTCCCCAGGACGTCAAGGTGTCCGAACTTTACCATTCACCTCAGCTTGCCGGCCTTACGGAGAGGTTGCTTTACGCTATCGGCATTGGAGCCGTGACGGTAATAACCGGCGACGTAGGTACGGGAAAGTCCACGTCTATCAGGTACGTGTGCGACAAACTCCATCCTTCGCTTTATAAAGTCATCCCCCTTGTAGCCACCTCCGGTACTGTGATAGAGATTCTGAGGACTATCACCATACCACTTGGCCTGGAGTGTAAATCGCCGTCTCTGACCACTTTAACCAAGACCATCAGAAGTGTAATACAGGAAATAGCACTCAGGAAACAGATTCCCGTCCTGGTTATAGACGAAGCCCATCTTATGAGACTGGAGGTTTTAGCGCAAATACACACCTTTATGCAGTTCGATTTTGATTCCAAATCCCTCATGCCCATGATTCTTAGCGGGCATAGCACGCTATTAGACAAACTGATGTATCATACCTCCAGACCACTGGCCTCACGCGTGGTAGGCAGAACCCATCTCGACGGGCTTAAACTAAAAGAGATGGAGCAGTATCTGAAACACCATCTTGAAATAAGCGGAATGAAGGAGCAGTTATTTTCCGAACAGGCCGTACTCGCCATACATCAGACGTCGGGAGGCTTGCTCAGACGGGCCAACCTTCTCGCCAAAGGTTCACTCATGGCCGCCGCCTGTGAAAATTGCTCCGTCGTCTCCCCTGAACAAGTAAGAATCGCTTCCACCGAGATTATCTAACCCACAAGGCACAGAGGTATTGGCGCCTCTGTGCCTTGTACCTACCGTGGCGTACGTGGATCAGTCCTGGGTTCCGGAAGACTTAGCCGGCCAGGATTTTCGGCCGGCGGCGTATACATTGGACATGTCCTGTCCTCCTCCCCTATAGGAACGAACGCTTATAACTTTATAATTATCCCTTTTCCTTACAGATCTTTTGCCCTACCATGAGTCCGGCGTCGTTTGCCGGACGTTGGCCCTTTGTCCTTTTTTTGAGTTTTAAATAATCTCCTCATTTCCATAGCCTATTGCCTATTCGGTGTGCTTGTTTTATTTGAGATTTTTTACCGGTTTATTCTGATACCCGACAAAGGGGAAGCCATATCACTTGATTTTGCTTTGGACGGCTTATTCTAAAGCCACGTCAAATGTACCAAGCCGATTGGCTGATTACCCGGTATCCGTATTTACACTGGAATCCATGATAGAACGTGGAGTTACGCCGTCCCATTGATTTTTAACTGCCATTTTTAGGTTAATACATTTACTCTGATTAATAGATTTACTCTTGTTGGATATTGACTTTTATCATAGTATTCTTTATAATCATTCCAATTACAGGCCGGTTTGCCTGAATAGTTCGGGGAAATGACATTACAAACCGAATTTACGTTCTAAAAATCATGTTCGTGTACATTGGAGGTGTTATTATGGATAACTTGTTGGGCAGGATGAACTTTGGTACAAAAATCATAATCGTAGTAATAATCAGTTTTGTCGTGAGTTTTGCGATAAATTTTCTTTTTACTAAGCAAGAGATCGAGCAAAACGCCATGAACGATCTTATTGGCAAATCCAGGGCTATTACAAGCGAGGGGGATAGTGCCAGCAACTATATAGCCAGGTTGCGCTCCAGAGGGGCTTTCAACGAAGAAAAGATGCTGGCAGAGTTGAAACAACAAATAGGCGACGCTAAAACCTCCGATGATATTATTCAACGTGCCAGGCAGACTACTTATTATTTTACTATACCGGTTGTGGCCGGTTGGACGGTGGCCGAAGAAAAATCCGAAGAGGCCGGCTATAAGTTCAAAGTCGTAAGGATACAAGCCAGGAATAAGAATAACGAGGCGACACCCGTCGAGGCGGAAATGCTCAATAACATGTCGTCTGCCAACAAGATGGAAACCTGGGTAGTTGACAAAAGTGCTAATGCCTTGAAGTATATGAGGGCTATCGTTCTGAAGAAAGAATGTCTGACCTGCCACGGTACCGTTAGCGATTACCCGGCTGGTAACGGCTATGATCCCCTTGGCATAAAAATGGAAGGCTGGGCCGAAGGGCAGCAAAGGGGAGGCTTCGAGATAATCACCGACCTTGGGGAGATGCAAAAGAGTGTGTCCAAGACCTTATGGGAATCTCTGATCGTGGGGACGATAATGATCGCCATTATTATAATTTTGATTTATTGGATAGTGAAGACACTCGCAATGAACCCTATCAAACAGATGAGCGGCCTTATGGGAAAGGTTGCCGCCGGTGACCTTACCGTAGAAGCCCCTGTAAAATCACGCGACGACATAGGTGCTTTAGCGGTGAGCCTGAACAAAATGCTCGAATCGTTTAACGACATGATAAGCCATATACTGGCAGCTTCTCAAAACGTGGTAGCCAGTGTAGGTAACCTGAGGTCGAGTGCCGAAAAGACCTCACAGGGAGCCCAGACTCAGTCCGACCAGGCCGCCCTTATCGCAACCGCAGCGGAGGAGATGAGCCAGACTATAGTCGACATCGCCAGGAATGCCGCAGTTGCCTCCGAGACGTCGGCCCAGGCCATGAGTACCGCCGGAAAGGGCAAGGAAGTGGCCAACGGAGCGGTTTCTACGGTTAACTCCGTATACCGGTCTACGAAAGAGCTGGCAGAGATGATAGACCGCCTGAACGGGCGTGTGTCGGAGATAGGCGAAATCGTAACGGTTATCAGTGAAATAGCCGATCAGACCAATCTGCTTGCCTTAAACGCCGCGATAGAGGCTGCCAGGGCAGGCGAGCACGGCCGTGGTTTTGCCGTAGTGGCGGACGAGGTACGGAAACTCGCGGAAAGGACAATCAAGGCCACACGGGAGATATCCGGCAAGATCGGTGCCGTGCAGTCCGAGAGCGTGCAGACCACGAAGTCTATGGAAGAGGCTTCGGATGAGGTTAACAAGGCTACGGAGTATATCAAGAACGTTGGAGAAACACTGGTCAGCATAGTGGACGCAGTTGCGCAGGTCAGGGATCAGATAATGCAGATAGCCACGGCTGTGGACGAGCAATCGGCCGTTTCCGAGGACGTGGCCAAAAATATCGAAAAGACGCTGAACATCGCTAAGGATATCGAGCACATGTCCGACGAGGTAATGAGCGAGGTAAACGGTCTTTCAGGCGTAGCAGAGGACCTTAGGAACTCCACCGGCAGTTTCAGGACAAAGACAGGTGGAGGAGGAGTATCCCGTGGCGCAGACAACTTCTCGCAAAGAAGAATAGGCAGTTAACGATAACATTACAATACATACCATTACAGAACGTAACATAACGGTTAAACCGGGGGTGGCAGTTAAGCCCCATTAACGCCTCCCAGGCTGGCGCGAAGGGAGAGACTTCTCTCTCCTAGTGTCGTGTCAACAATGATTTGACGCATTGCGGCTAGTGTGCCGTCAATCGTACGTCGTTCATAATTCAAACCCATTTAACGTCAAACCCACCCCCGTCGTCATTCCGGGCAAGTCCCGGAATGACGGTAATGGGTGGGGGTGTCGGCTCCAGATGGAATGTGTCATATTACAGTTGACATGACACTATCCTCTTGTACCTTTATTACTCTTATGGCTCTTATGGCTGCAACCCGGTATTAATCCTCATCGATTTTTCAGAGTTCAGCCAATATAAAGCACTTTGGGTAAAGCGCTTCGGGAAATTACTTCGATATCTTCTGCCACTGTAGGAATATTTTTCTTTTATGAGTAAAATCATAAACAATGCCACGAGCTTGTGTCATACTATATTCATAAAGCAGCGATAGTAAAAGTGGTTATCAAATAAAAACGAAATCCATACAAGGAGGCATAGCAATGAAAGTAAACAAAGATACCTGCATAGGAGACATCATCCAGGGAAGCCCCGATGCTAAGAAAATAATCGAGAAGCATTTCGGTAACGGTTGTTTCACATGCCCTGGAATGAAGGTTGAGTCTATCTCATTTGGCTCGATGATGCACAACATGGATCCAAACATGATAATTAACGAAATAAACGCATTGGAGGATAACTAAGATGGATGTGTCATGTCTTAATTGTGGAAACACCAGCAAGGATTTGGTATATTTGAAATGCGTATACAACGGCGAGGAAAAACACGTCTGCGTCAGGTGTCTTCCCATGCTGATACACGGCCAGCACTAAACGTGGCCTATAAAAGCCGGATATCGAACCAGGTACATCGCATCTGGTTCGTTGAGCCGGGCACAAAGTAAATCAGTAGATCGTTAATCACCGTCGAGCATCGAAGAGAAATGGCGCTGTAATGGCGCCATTTCCAGTCCAAAATGCCAGGCTAAAACTGCTCTACAACTCCGCTTCTATGGAATATGCTTATGCGCAATATCGGGCTTCCGTCATATAGGCTGCCGGGGCAGGTTCTGCCATATCAGGCTTAGGTCTTGCCATATCCGGATTAGGTACTGCCATAGCGGACTGTAGACGCAGAGCTTAAACCCTGGGGTGGCAGAAGTATCTGATTATGTCTCCCCTCGTCACTATGCCCGTCAGGTGCTCATGTTTGTCCAGCACGGGTACCCTGTTGATGCGGTTTTCGTGGAGTACCCTTGTAATTGTAGCCATGGGAGCGTCTTCATCTATTGTAATGGCCGGTTTTGACATTATGTCGCCGGCCTTTTGTGACACGATTGCTGTGTCGACGTTTTCCCCGCGCAAGAAGGCGGATATAACCGACATGAGGTTGGTATTGTCTTTAGCTCCCATATGCTTGAAAAAATCTTTCTCAGATATTACACCTACGACCTGTCCGGTGTCGCCACTTACGGGAACACCCGATATAGCAGTCCGGGCCAGTAGTGCGGCTACCTCGACCAGGGGGGTGCTTTCTTTTACGAAGGCCACGTCTTTTGTCATGATGTCCCTGGCCCTGAGAGCGTAATTGAGCCGCGTCATAGCGTGGCGGTATGCGTAGCGAAATATCTCCCTGGCGTCGGCGGTGGTTATGTCGAAATAACCGTCGATGTCCCGCATCGCTTCTATAATGTCATCCTCGGTGATGTCCATTTCACAGTAGATGTCTCTTTCGCCTTTCATGTGGGTTTACCTCCTTTCGTTAAAAGCCGCTGCCATTAGGTGACAACGGCAGCCACTTATCTATATATGATAAAACGATTGGCTAATTTTAGACTATGATTATTATCATAACAATAAGCTCATCGGCATATAAGCTAATCGCCATTTCTTTGCCGTAAAGCTGAGTTAAACCATAAGCGTAAAAAGAATTCATCCAATGGCAGGCCTCTTGCCCGCGTGACGTACGATATCCCTCCCCCTCGCTGACTGGCTGAATGGAAAGCCTCTGCCCCTTTTGGAGTTCCTTCATTTCACGTAAAGCTGTGCACTTTCCGCCAGTTCCGTCGCTTTCAACTTGATTTCCGAATCTTTCTCATGCCAACCCACTATGTTGGCATGATGAGGCGGATTATCATCCGCGTCGATATAGAGGCCGGCATTGTTCACGGATAATACTGTTATATCCGCACGGGCCAATAATGGGAGTTCGCGAAGTATCCCCACTTTTTCACCGATTTCCCATACTTCATGGTCGGCAAGTTCGGAAATGCGAAACACAGACAGACGTCTGTGTTTCGGTGGAATAAAAGCGTACTTTTTTACACGTCCGTTCAAAAGACTAAATTGATTTTTGCTGAAAATGAACGTCGTCAAATACTCTGAAGGATCTACTTGAACCATAATACTATGAATACAATCTCCCGAGATGACGTACAATCGTCATTGGCAATGTTCCTTCGAAATATTCCGTTCCATGCACCTTACTACCGGCAAATATACCCGCATAAGTAATTCGGTGTTTGCCGCCGACGCTAATGGCGAAAACTTGCCCCTTTCCTCTGTACCATTCAAAATCTATGTCGCCGGTCGGCTCGGCACCAATCTCAGGCGCCGGGATTGAAGAAGGCAGCGCGTCAATTATTGCGTCAATTAACTTTAGCGCCTCTTCATATGCGCCTTCGGTAACGGCACTTGCGCCATAACCGTCCCAGTCTATGCGCGAACACTCCTTGTATACCTCCGACAAGGAATCTCGCATTTCATCTAACTGAGCCTCTGCTATTGGTGTATTTGGCAACAAGTATTTAACCTCGATTTTTCTTTTTGCATTATAGCTATATTACTATTATAACGATCATTAAAAGCTTTTTCCAGAATTTTTCCTTCGAATAAGCCGGAGAGCGCATCCGGGGATTGGATTTGGTAAACGCCTACGATATCTTTATGATATCTTATCCTCCTTCCAGGCCTCTGCCCATACGGCATACGGTATCGAACTCCTCCTCGCTGACAGGCTGAACGGAAAGCCTCTGCCCCTTTTGGAGCACCTTCATTTTCATTAACTCCGGCCTTGACCGCATGTCCGTTAAAGTAACGTACCGGTTAAACGCTTCTTTCCACCTTACGTCAACCATAAACCAACGCGGGTTTTGAGGGGTGGACTTCGGATCGTAGTACATGGAAACGGGGTTCCACGAAGTGTGGTCCGGGTACGCGGTCCTCACGACCTCCGCTATACCGGCAACACCAGGTACCTCGCAGTTGGAGTGATAAAAGAGTACCAGGTCGCCGGCTTTCATCTCGTCCCTCATGTAGTTCCTCGCCTGGTAGTTTCTTACCCCCTCCCAACTATCCGTAGAGCCGGGACGACCTTTCAAATCGTCGAAAGAAAATACGGTAGGCTCGGACTTCATCAGCCAGTATTTCACCTGCGGCCTCCTTACTTCTTAAAGCATCGCGTTTAAGGCTTTGTGTTTAAAGCCTTACGTTTAAAGCCTTGCAAGGAGAACCTCTCTTATTTCATCCTTAGTGAGCTTTACGGGGTTTTCCTTGTTGCCACTTTCAGAGGTTATCATATCCAGATGGGACTGCGTTATACCGTAATGTCCCAAGCGCGGCACTTCTAACGTATATATCCACCAGTCTATGAGATCCAGGAGATCGTCGATGACGCCGCCGGCTAAGATAGCGGCGCAGTGTGCGAACTTGTCTAAAGCCTCCCTGGCCTTTTGTACCTCTTTGGCCTTTTGCGCATCCCGGGCCTCCGGGGTCTTTGGGGACCCATCGATGATTGCCGCTTTCAATGCTTTAACGTTCATCCTTGTGGCTGCGCCAATCAACGTACCACAGGCCACGCCGTGGGGAATCGGGAAATAGGCGCCCACGACGGAGGCTATCCCGTGGACGACTCCGAGTCCGGCGTTTGCCAGGGTAATGCCGGAGATAAGCGAAGCGTAAGCAAGTTTCTCCCTCAAACCCACGTCGCTTGCTCCGTCGGCGGTACAAACGGCAAGCAGTGTATCGTCCTTCATGCCCTCCAGGGCACCGAGAGCCAGCGCGTCGGTCATGGGAGAGGCCTTCGTGGAGACGTAGCTCTCTAAAAGCTGGGTAAATGCGTCGAGACCGCAGGCCGCAGTGACAGAAGGTGGACAGGATAGAGTCAGTTCCGGGTCAACTATTGCCACGTCGGGAACGAAATTATCGTGCCGCAGGGATTTTTTAAACCCTCCCGGGCCAACGTGGCTGATAACCGCGTTTTTCGTGGCCTCGCTCCCCGTGCCGGCCGTAGTGGGTACAGCGATGAAAGGTACTTTCACGCCGCTATGAGCAGCACCGGTGCCGACCCCTTCGAGGTAATCCGTAACCGGCCCGCCAACCCTTAACATTGCCGATATTGCTTTCCCGCAGTCGAGCACGCTGCCGCCACCTATGGCTATGATCACATCGATGCCCTTATCGGCGAACCGGGAAACGGCACCGTCGACTATTGCCGGGCTCGGTTCTCCCGTGAATCCAACGTGGTAGTGAGTGATGGACTCCGATTCGAGCAACTTTACGAGGACATCCATCTTGCCCGATTCGGCGAGCGAGTTGCCGCCCGTTATGATGACGGCGCGCTTGCCGAATTTCCCGGCGATTTTCCCTATGGCGCCAAATTTCCCCGCACCGAAATGAATATAAGGAGCCCTGGCAAAGTTAAAAGTCATGCTCACCACCGGCTCCTTTCCACCGGACAGATTACCCTGTGGGGTGTTCCCTCCCGTGGTTTGTCCATCCAGGGCTCGACTGTCTCTTTCCATAACTTGTAATGGGGAGTCTCTTTATGAGCCTTCGCGGCCTCCTCGCTTTCATAAGCCTCGTAAAGCAAAAACTTTGCCGGATCGGCTATGCCCTGGAGAACGTCAAACCGCATGTTGCCTGGCTCCTTTACAGAGCCCTCGTGGTTTGCCCTCGTAGCTTCGATAAAATCCTCTACGTGATCTTTCTTAACGTAAACATTTACGGACGTAACGTACATTGCTATCACCCCCAAAATACTTCGAAAATACTCATTAAAAGGCCATGACGGCCAATAAACACGTAAAATACCGTAGCATAAAACGTAACATAATACATTATACATTTTACATTTTACCAGATTCAAAGTAATTAACGCGATGCACAACTCTTTTCTGCCCTTGTCCCGTCTTCGCCCTTGTCCTTAGCCCTTGTCCTGTCCTTAGCCCTTGTCCTGTCCTTAGCCCTTGTCCTGTCCTTTGTCCTTGCCCTTTCCGTTATTCCGGCTTGTCCGGAATCTGCCCTTTCCCTTTTCGTTCTTATCCTTATCCTTATCCTTATCGTTGACGTGCTTATTGCTATACTGCTACCATAAAAGAGTGGACAAGATACTTGCCGAAAACCAAAGTTAAAAAACGGGAAAGGTTAACAAATGAACACATTGGTCTTCAATTTATCTCTGGACGACATTTTGATAAAACTCAGAGAGCTTAAAGCCGATGCCAAACGGAAGTACAAAGCGGAAATCAGGGGCGTCTTTGGTTCCTTTGTTCGTGGAGAGCAGACGATGGACAGCGACCTCGACGTACTTGTCGAATATGATGATGGAGCAAACCTTCTTGACCATGTGGGACTATCTCTGTTCCTTGAAGAGCAGCTTGGATTTTCCGTAGATGTAGTTCCCGAAAGCGCCATCAGAGAAGAAATCAGAGAAGATATTCTCAGAGAAAAAGTAACTATATGAGGAAAATATCTCTTTATTTTAAGGATATATTTGATGCATTAGCGGCAATCGAGAGATTTGTTGCCGATATGGAATATGATGATTTTAAAAAAGATGATAAGACTTCCAGTGCGGTCATAAGAAAGTTCGAGATTATCGGCGAGACGGTAAAACATATCCCGGATGACATCAGGGAAAAGTATCCTGAAATACCCTGGTGAGAAATGGCCGGGCTGCGAGACAAACTAATTCACTTCTACTTTGGCGTAAAGTATGAGCTTGTATGGCATATGCTCAAAGATATAATACCCGACGTTAAGCCGGTTATCGAGATTATATCGAAAGAAATAAAAAATTAACTTATTAAAGACTGATGGGGATAGCAAATGCCTTCGCCTCCCTTCCCTCCGGAAATACAGAGTAATATTCAAGAGAGAATTTGAAAAATAATTATATTGCTTATGAAATGCAGAAGGGAGGCATGAAATGATTAAGACGCAGGATAATTAAAGAAGATGAAAAGCCTATAGCAGTAATTATGGATTACAAAGAGTATATAAAGATGAAAGAAAAGGTTCAGGACATGACGGATTATGCCGAAGCTATAAACTCAGAAAAAGAAACAGAAAATTTGACCCCTTATAGATAAAGTAAGAGATTTGGTGGGGATTTGAGTTCGAAATTGACAGGCAATTTGTTTAGAGGCATTCTAAAGTGGAAAAGTAATCTGCCCATTTAACTACGGTTTGCAAAAATAGCTTGCAAATCGTATGTATTTGTGGTACGATTGCAGAGGTTCGTGGCACCGTTGGTGGCATGTGGTGATTTTTAAGTAGAGGGAGGCACTTGTGGAGGGAATGCATATTAAACAATCTTTAGAAATAGAATCCCAGTCTGGCAAGTCGGCAAAGAGGTCGTTCGGCAAATTTGGCGTGTCCAGGATTTCAAACTTTGTTCCTTATGTATTGTTAGTCTCGATTGGCTTGTGTTTCCTTCTGGTTTGTGATATCCCTGCCGCCTTTGCCGAGGATGGTTATCTCCTCATAGACTCCGCCAAGAAGGGTGAGAAGAAAGACCCTGGCAAAGACGATATTATATTTGGTGTCGGAGCTGTCATCCCCAAAGTCGTTATCAAACGTTATAACAAACATATCGATACCGAAGTTAAGGTTGGGGATAAGTTATATAAGAATGATGAAATCTCAATACCCGGCGGCGTGTTTGTAACATTCAAGTCAAGTAACGGCAATACTCTTGAGACCGTGACGCAGACAAGCTTTTATGCATCCAATATTTCCGACAAGGGCGAGGCATATATACAGAAGAACGGCAACATAAGATATCTTGTTAAAAAAGCCCTCGGAGGGCTTTTCGAGAAGAAATTCTTTAACGTAACGCATGAAAAGGATACGGTAGCCGTCGAGGGCACTGTTTTTGGGGTAAACATCGACGAAAAGGACAAGACGATTACATTCAATGCCGAGGATGGGGATGTTTCGGTAACGAGAGAGTATGACATAAAGGTCGGGGATAAGGTAATAAAGGGATTAAGGGATGTGGCAATAATCTCAAGCCGTGACGGAAAGCTGCACACTTTAAAATACGGTCTCGACGTGGACGAGGTGTTTAAAGAGTTCGGTAATTATGATGACGCGCTTAAGTATTTTGAGGAACAGGTAAAGGAAGAAACGGCTTCCGGAGACAAATTAAGCTTAATATCAGCTAAAAATAACCTTGGTATAACACTGGATTCCCTTGCTCGTTATGACGATGCAATCAAAATCTTTACAGAAGTATATGATGCCGGTTTAAGTTTAGGTAATGAAAAATGTGTTGCATGTTCATACAACAGCCTTGGTAATACATGGTATGCCAGGGGTGAATACGATAAGGCTATTGGGTATTTCACCAAAGCACTTGATATACAGTTAAAGGTATACGGCGAGAACCATCCTTCTGTGGCAGATTCATACACCAATCTTGGTAATGAATGGGATGCCAAGGGTGAACACGATAAGGCTATTGGGTATTTCACCAAGGCTCTTGATATATGGTTAAAGGTATACGACGAGAATCATCCCTATGTGGCAGCGTCATACAACGGTCTTGGTGCTGCATGGGAGGCCAAGGGTGAATACGATAAAGCTATTGGGTATTTCACCAAAGCCCTTGATATACAGTTAAAGTTATACGGCGAGAATCATCCCTATGTGGCAGCGTCATACACCTGTCTTGGTAATGTATGGCATGCTAAGGGTGAATACGATAAGGCTATTGGGTATCACACCAAGGTACTTGATATATGGTTAAAGGTATCCGGTGAGAACAATCCTGAAGTGGCAGTACCATACAACAATCTTGGTGAAATATGGCATGCCATGGGTGAATACGATAAGGCTATTGAGTTTTTCACCAAAGCCCTTGATATATGGTTAAAGGTATACGAAGAGAGCCATCCCTATATGGCAGCGTCATACGGCGGTCTTGGTAATTCATGGTACGAAAAAGGCGAATATGACAGGGCTATAAAGTTCTGTACCAAGGCTCTCGATATATTAAAGGTTGCAGGCACCCAACAATTTATTGTAGATTCATACAACTGCCTCGGTAAAGCCATGAGAGCAAAAGGGCAGTATAATGAGTCACTTGAATATCTCAGTAAAGCCCTCGATATTGATTTGAAAATGTTCGGTCAAAATCACCCCCAAACTGCAGAGACATACAATAACCTCGGCGAGGTATGGGCTGCCAGGGGTGAATATGACAAGGCAATCGATTATTACAATAAGTCACTTAACTTCTGGTTAAATAAGTATGGGAAAGACCATCCGGATGCTTCGACCCCATATTACAATCTCGGTAAGGCATTTGAGGCCGGTGGCAAGTATAAAGAAGCGAAGGTTTATTATGAGAAAGCGATGGAAATCTTGAAAAAGTTTGTTCTAAATCACCCGAAGATAAAAACCTTTGAAGAAGCCATCAAGGGAGTGGACAAGAAACTTGCTGAATGACAAAGGTAAAAGCTTTTTCGACAAACTATATCTAACGGCAGGTTTTTTTGTCGTATTCCTCATTCTATTGTTCACTATAAGATCGCGTATCGACTTCCTCAACCTCGATTCGTTCTTTTACGAAAGTATCGTTTCGCAATATAAAACAGCGACGGCAGACAGTGACATCGTCCTCGTCGAGATCCCGCATGAAAACACCGGCCAGTTCAGGAAAGACGTCGGCCAATTCCTCAAGTGGCTTGCCCCATACAGTCCGAAAACTCTCGGCCTGGACATAAGGTTCAGGAAGTTCGACACGCCGGATTCCAAAGAGTCAAAAGACGCGAATGCCTCCATGCGTGAAGGTATAAAGGCTCTGTTTGCCAGGAAAATCCCCGTTGTTGCCGCTTACAGCAAGGACGATAAGCCCGATTATTACGACAGCTCGATTTTAAATTTATTTACAAACTCAGGACACGTAAACGTCGCTGTTGATAATCGTGAGATCTTTTTCAGTGTATTTGAGGATATTAAGTCAGACTCGAAAGTTGGCATAGAAAGAAAGCCCTTTCTTGGGATTTTGATCGCCCAGTACGGTTTTAACAAGGGTGATGATTACCCGTACAGGCTCAAAATAAAATACGGCGATATGATCGTAAGACCTTTTTTAAAGAAACCGGGATTTAAGACGTATGAGTTTTTAAATGATAAACTCTTCAATGTAAACCTTACTGAGGGAAAATCTAAAATTGGCAGCGAGGTTGTGAACTCTGACAATATAAATGAAATATTCGCAGGCAAGATAGTTATAGTCGGAAGCTTCGGAAAGGACTACAAAAAAGCAGAAGATTACTACGGGATGGAGGCCCTCGCGTACACCGTGCAGTGTTTTCGATACGACGACGAGATGATAAGGTTCGAGTACAGACTTTGGATTATAATCTCTGTGGTACTGGGGTTTTCACTTGTCGAAGTCCTGTTGCTCCGGATGTTTCGAAAGAAAAGCTGCATGGTTATTACAAGCCCGCGATTAAATTCCTGGGTATCGTTTATTCTGTCTTCCCTGGCGACGCTCTTGATATTCATTGCGTGCGTTAAAATCTTGTCTCTTTTGAATTATCTATATACCGACGTATCGTTAACTATTTATGGCGTCGTTGCCGCCGGGCTTCTTTTCGGTCCCTACAGGAATAAGTATTTAAGCAAGGTTAATGGCATGATCGAATCAATACATAAGATATACAAGCGTATACTTACGGAATTCAGAATCAATGTGAAATAATGTTTACCGTTCTCGAAGGCTCGCCGGCCTACGAGGAACAGGCGGGAGACACGGCTAACGCGTTTGCGATCAAGGATTTAAATGATATAATACAAACGGCCATTATGATAAACGGTGGTGTTTATGTAAAAAAGCACCGGAGACGGGTCTTTATCATATTTCGATGACCACGTAAGACTAGGTTGCAGTCATAAAAGTACAAGAGATGAGGAGGGGAAAGCCTTCCCCTCGCTTCGGCCACCTTCGGTGTCCTTTCGCTACCCCTTCTGATTGGGTGCTCAGGAGCCACTGGTGGTCCCTCACAACACCCACCAAGGACTGCCAATCGCTGATGTAATATTACTCTTGCGATCACCACTTGGTATAAAGGCCCTGTCAGCCGCTGTCGAAATCCAGAAGAACTTTGCTTCTTTAATCGCAGGGAAGCAGTTGGGAGGATCGTTAAGAAATCGCGTGGGTCTTCACAAGGGGACGTGTTTGAAAATGTTAGGCGATATATTCGGGGATGCCGTAAATACCGCAAGCAGGGTCGAAAGCTCCGGAAGAGGGGGTATGCTATGCCTATCTGAGGATGTCTATAACCTGCTTAGCGGCGAAGAGAGGCAGACCTTTCGTTGCGAATTCTACATGTCGGCAGAGCTGAAAGGTAAAGAAAAGCCGCTCAATATTTATCAGTCTCAGTGGGAGGAAGTGTGAGCATCGACTTCAAAAGAGCACAGATTCCAGCCCGCGAATGCGGCAGTACTATTTTTCTTTTCACCGGGAATTGCCGAACTTGATAAAGTATGCCGGCTTTGTTATATTAATGATGTTTAATAATGTTATGCTTAACTATGGCGTTTAATTAGTTAACGACGATAACGCCGAATTTACTCAGGATGGATAAACCAAATGATGAATCGGTTAAGATGGTACTGACGGTTACTTTAAATCCGGCGATAGATCGAACCATTCTGGCGGATGGTTTCAGGGTAAACGCAGTGAACAGGGGCCAGCCGGTTTTAGCAGCCGCTGGTGGGAAGGGGATAAACGTCTCCAGGGCGGTTTTTCGCCTGGGTGGAAATACTGAGGCACTTAGCGTCCTGGGGGGTGAAACCGGCAAGCTCGCCTTGAAACTACTCAGGGACGAAGGGATAAGGATCAGATACGTTGCCATCGAAGGGGAGACCCGAACCTGTTATGGGATAATCGACAGGAAGCTGGGCACCGAGACGATACTCAACGAGAGCGGGCCCCTGGTGCTCGACGGTGAGCGTGAAAAATTCTTAAAGCTCTTCGAAAATTCCGTGAGTCGTGGGGGTTGGGTCGTTATTTCAGGCAGCACTGCCAGAGGATTTGGAGATGAAATATACTACGATCTCATCTCTATCGCCAACGAAAAGGGTGCACACACCGTTTTGGACGCCACTGCAACGTATCTTACCAGGGGGGTTGAGGCGGTACCTTACCTCGTGAAGCTAAACATGGAAGAGTTGGCCTCCCTCGTCCATGGGAATGTTGATAACGTGGACGATATGATGGGAGAGATGGAAAGGCTTATCTTGAAAGGGATCAATATGGTAGTGGTAACTCGTGCCGAAAAAGGGGCCCTTGCTATGACGAGGGACCGGTTGTTATCCATAAAGCCTCCGGAGGTGGCAGCGGTAAACACCTGGGGGTCGGGTGATTGTGTGGTAGCGGGAATACTCGTGGGTCTTATAGAAGGCAATTCTATCGACGAGGCCTTAAAATACGGTGTGGCAGCGGGCACGGCTAACACGCTCTCTTACGGTGCAGGCTTCATAAACAACCGCGACGTGTCTGAGATCTTACAAGGCGTTACCTCTGCAAGGGTGCTGTAATACCATGTTGCACGCATAAGAGTAATAAAAGTACAAGAAATGAGGAGGGGAAAGCCTTCCCCTCGCTTTGAACACCCCCCTCACGGGGGGTAGGGGGGTGGCAAAAAGCGCGTCCGCCGCTACCCCTTCTTGTGGGTGCTCAGGAGCCACTGGATCAGTCAGCCGTATTCGCGGGATTCGCTGGGGCCCCCAAGGACTGCCGACGCTGATCAAATATTACTCTTATGATTGCCCCCTGGTATAAACGAGCAAGGGTGAAACAAATACAACACTCCCCATCCGAGGGGACAGGGAGTGTTGAGGGAAATATCAAGTTTTTAAATAGCAAGTCTTGTAAGTTTTAGGCGAAGATATTTAGAACTGTGGCTGGCCTATTTCCTCAAGCAGATTTTTGTACCAATCCACGTTGGGATTAAAGGGCTTGCCGCCTTTTATGCGGTTGAACTCGATGGGACGCAGGACTCCGTTCTTGTCTTCGTCGTGTCCGATGATACCGGGTATGCCCTTAAAGGCCATTTCCACGGCAAGGTCGGTCATGGACTTTATAAGCATTACGTCCTGTGTATTTGCCCTGGCCGCCCTGGAATAATAGCCGCTCTTCTGAACGAGGGTTTTGCCGGCTCCCATCTTTTCCGCCAACACCTCAGCGTGCCATTGGCCAACGTTTACCTTGTCGAGCTTTACGTGGCCGAAAGCGTCACGGGGCACTTCCAGGCCTTTGGATTCGAGCTGCTTAACTATACCCGATGCACCGGCGCCTTCGGAGATGAATATCTTGGCGCAGTCGTTTTTTGCGAGCCTCGCTTTCAGGTGTGCGGCAAGCTTGTCCAGATCATACTCAACCTCCGGAATCAATACGGCGTCTACGTCGTACCTGGACTGCGATATTCCGTATGAGTCGAGGAAGTCGACTTTCTTTAATTTTTCGTGGTATTCGTAGGCGGTTCTGGCGGTCAGGTAACCACAGTTGCGGCCCATTACCTCGTGGACAACAAACATTTGTGGGTTAGCCGAGGTTTCCGCGACGACGTTCAGGAAGAAGTTGGCGCCGTTTTCGGCTGCCGTATAAGCGCCAAGGGTCTGGACTATAGGATATACGTCGTTGTCAACGGTCTTGGGCAGACCGAGGACGGTAAGCTCGTAGCCGTTTTCGTGAAGATATTTGGCCAGGTCGGCGGCGGTGAGGCTGGTATCGTCTCCACCTATGGTGTGAAGGACTTCCACGCCAAGCTCCTTGAGGTTTTCGGCGGCTACGTGCAAGGGGTCCTGGCCCTCTTTGACGAGGCCCTTCTTCACGCAGTCCTTAACGTTGGTAAGCTTAACCCTGCTGTTACCCAGGGGGCTGCCGCCAAATCCGTGGAGCAGGTGGGCCTTTGCTCTTACTTCAGGGGTAACTTTTAGAAACTTCTTTCTCAAAAGGCCGTCGTAGCCGTCCGTAAAGCCGATTATCTCCGTATCGGGCGATATTTCGGTATAACGCTGGATGAGTCCGCCGACGGCTGAACTGAGGCACGGCGCAAGACCACCGGCCGTTAAGAGTGCAACTTTTTTAGGCATTGTAAAGTCCTCCTTATAAGGATTATTATTTATTATAAAAGTAACGCGTGTTACGTCGCTATTAGCCGCGATATTAGTCAAGGTTTTTATAACCGT
>JADFXJ010000196.1 GCA_015233615.1 Nitrospirota bacterium | reverse complement strand
ATAACCCTTATGCTTTCCTCCACGTTTTGCACAAGCCCGCTTTCGGTAATCTCCAGTTCCAGATGCCGGGCGGATATTCCGGTTTCATCCAGGAAGTTCATTATCGTCTTTAAAAGTTCTTTCTGCTTGAAATGCTGTGCCGAGATGTTTACCGAAATACGAATTGGCGGGAACCCCCCGTCGAGCCATCTGCGGCTTTGAAGGCAGGCGGCACCTATCACCCACCGGCCGATAGGTATTATCAAACGGGTTTCCTCCGCTATGGGAATAAACCTGGCCGGCAAAATCAGGCCGGTTTCGGGATGCTGCCACCTTATCAGGGCTTCACAGCCGCTTATCCTGCCGGTATTCATATCTATCTGCGGTTGATAGTAAAGCAAAAACTGATTCATCTGCAGAGCCTTGTTAAGAGCTCTTTCGAGATTCACACGTTCCGTTATGGCCCTGTCCATCGACGAATCATAGAACCTGTAATCGTTCTTACCGTGCTCTTTTGCCTGGTACATGGCCAGGTCCGCGCTCTTGCTCAGGACTTCCAGTGTTTCACCGTCGTTTGGGAAGATGCTTATGCCGGCACTGACTCCCACGTGGCACTGATGCCCATCGAGCAAAAACGACTCGTTTATGGATTTTATTATCTTCGTAACTACATTTGCCACGTCGGATGGCTGCACTATCTTCGAAATCAGTATCTGAAATTCATCGCCGCCCATACGCGCCACGGTATCGGACTTCCTTATGCAATCGCTAAGCCGCCCGGCTACTTCCTTCAGCATCAGGTCTCCTATGTTATGGCCGAGAGTGTCGTTTACGAACTTGAACCTGTCCAGGTCCAAAAACAATATGGCAAACATAAAGTTATGTCTTTTGGCTTGAAGGATAGACTGCTTCACTCTGTCTTCGAACAGCGTACGGTTGGGCAAGCCGGTTAGCACGTCGTAATGGGCAAGCTGTTTCATGTGCTCCTCTACCCGCTTGCGCTCGGTATCGTCTATCTTGACCGAGATGAAGTGCGTTATCTTCCCCTTCGGATCCTTAATGGGGCCGATGGAGAGATACTCCCAGAAAAGCGAACCGTCTTTCCTTCTGTTACACATGTCGGCGCGGAATTCGTTTCCGGATTTTATCGTATCCCATAAACGCTTGTAAAATTCCTGGCTATGTTTGCCGGATTTAAGTATACGGGGAGTTTTACCCTTTACCTCGGCAAGGGTATAACCCGTAGCCTCGGTAAACTTCTGATTCACAAACTCGATATTACCGTTTACGTCGGTAATAACAATCGAACTTATGCTCTGCTCGACCGCCTTGGATAACTTCCTTAATTCGTCTTCATAGTGTTTTCTTTGCGTAATATCGTTGGCCACACAGACGATATCGTCTCCACCCGCCCCCTTCATGGCCGAAAAACTGCATTGAACGTGGAACCTGTCACCGTTTACATTTATGAAAGAACCCTCCACCTGGCCTTTGCCCTCTCTGCCTGAGGCTTTCCTCATTGACGCCTCTCTGAGATTGTCTTGAACCATCGACTTTTCATCTTTGTCGAATATTTCCGTAATCGGCTTGCCAATCAGTTCCTCCCGCCCGATACCCAGAACGTTGCTTGCGGCATAATTTATTGCCTTTATGGTTCCGGATGAATCGATTACGAACAACATGTCCACCATTGCGTTAATCACGCCATCCAGGTAGCTCTTCGATACCGTCGTCTCATGCAAGCTTTGAGACATGCCATTAAACGCCACGGCAAGGTCCTTTATCTCGTCGTCGGTTTCGGGCAAGGCTATTTTCTGCAGAAAATCACCCTTCCCTATTTCGAAAGCGGATTTCGAAAGCGCATTCAACGGTCTTACGAGCCTATTGACCTTGTAGCCTCCTACGAGAAAAATCAAAATGTCCACCATGGTCATGAATAGCAACAGATCCCTTAAATATCCGTTGTTGCGCCCGGCTATCTCTTCGAACCCCTGGGTTATTTTATTACTGGCGTCAAGTATCGCATTGTTGTTAACAAGCGAGTATTTCAGAGCATCCGTAAGCGAATGGCCACTTTTTACGGAATCGACGTTCCTTTTAAACGTTTCCCAGGCATCCATATTTTCTTTAAAAAGTGTCTCCATCTCCTTTGGAGCCGGAGGAATTACGACGCCATTACCCGAACCGGGTGTTACACCGAGAGTTTTACCGCCCTTATAAAGTATCGAAAGGTTCGAATCATACTGATTGATCGCTTCGTCGAGAAACTTCCTGCCAGTCAAATTTCCCTCCGCCACCGACACCGCGTACTTGATAATCATCTGGGACAGCATTCTCTGCCTGCCGGCAATGTTAATTATCTTAATGTCATACTTCTGCACGGACCAGTAATAATATATGGCAAGGAGGTTAGCAACCGCAATGAATGCCATCGTAAATAAGAGAACATTAATCTTATTACTAAGGGATACTCTCATAAAACCACAGATTTTCTCTTATATGAATAAAATGGCATCTACACACTCAATTCCAGTGTAAATACAGAGCCGTTATCTACGTTCCTTAAATGGATCTTACCGCCTAACTTATCCTCCACAATTATTTTAGACATGTAAAGCCCTATACCGGTACCTTTATCCTCTGTTTTAGTGGTAAAGTACGATTCGAATATCCTGTCTTTTACTCCATCGGCAACGCCACCGCCGTTGTCGCCTATCTCAAGTCTCAGAACGTTATCTTTCTTGTCGCAATCCACCCATATAACGCCCTTTTCCAGTGCACCGAGTAATCCTTTTTGCCTTCTATCGATAATCGCGTCCTTTGCGTTATTTATAATATTGAGGATAACGTGAGCCAATTGGTTCTTATACGTCGTGATTTGAGTGGCCTCGCAGGGTATTACGTCGTTATAACTGAAAAAAGTCCTGTTATGCACACGGCATGTGATTCTATACGTTATGTCGTTGGTATTGAACTGTGACGAGAGCATAGAAAAGACCTCCGAGGTGATTTCTATCAGATCGAACGTTTCTTTTTCCCTGGATGGTTTAAAGAAATTTCTGAAATCGTCTACGGTCTTTGCCATGAAACTAATCTCTTTCATAGATCTTTCGACAAAAGTATAGAGATAACCGGCATCGAGTTCTCCGAACTCGTATGCGTCTTTGACGTCCAGTATCAAAAGGCTGAGGCTATTCAGCGGTTGTTTCCATTGATGGGCTATGGCGCCTATCATCTCACCCATGGCAGCCATCTTTGACTGCTGTATAAGCAATTGATCTTTATGTCTTCTTGCATCGATCTCTTTGCGCACCTTTTGTTCGAGAGACCTGTTTAATTCTTCCATTTGGATCGTCTTTTCTTTTAATTCTATTTCCAGTTGTTTTCGCTCGTTTATCTCGCGCCGGAAAGATTCATATGTCCGTGCATTATGAATCGAGAGTGCCAAGACGTTTACAATATGTAACGACAGGTTAAGATAATGATAATTATATTCCGGAAAGGCGATTCCTTCAACCTCGATAAAACAGAGGAGTTTTTCTCCGTACTTAATTCTTAATCTAAACCCGCTTCCCGATTCCTTCATGGAATAATCGTCATGAAAATTCCCGATTATATCTTTCACAAGAGGCTTCGCATCGAGGGTAACCGGAAATACGATTGCCTCAACAGGCAGATCGTCGATTACGGGTATATAAATTACGACGGAGGGAGCGCATAGACTTCTGAATAAGCCGATAATACTTTCAATAACGACTTTTTCCGACGTTAGTTCGGTAAGTGAGCCCAATAAGTCCAAAACCATCGCGTAATCGGCAATTCTTTTATCGGTAACGGCCAACTTGCCGGTTTCCCCGTTATTTGAAGTTAAATCCATGGCCATTCTGACCTATCCGGCCTGTATCGGATTATTTATACTATCCATTTATTTATACCATCCATTCCAGGGGATACTTGCCCCACCTGTGAACGGCGTCAGAAACTGCGTACAAGACCCCGTCAGGTACCTGAAACGGTATTTCCCCGTGATTGTCGGACAGTATGAAGCCTCCCCCCTTGCCGGCTTTAGAAATTACGTCTTTCACGGCCGTCTCCGCGTCCCCGGCACTCCAGCGGCGCATTTCTATGCCGTTGAGATTACCTATAACGGTAAGCTTCCCCTTGCAAACCTTCTTTATTTCCGCCATGTCCTCAAAAACGCTTA
>JADFXJ010000085.1 GCA_015233615.1 Nitrospirota bacterium | reverse complement strand
TGCCCGTAATAGGGGAGGCGGAGTGCCCCAATGGTTGCTTTAAATGTATAGACGTTTGTCCGGTAGGGGCAATAACGGTTAACCCTGTTAACGTCGATTTGAGGAAGTGCATTTTTTGTCCGGATTGCAGGCTGAAATGTCCCGAAAGCAAGATAGCGTTTACCAACGACGTTCGAATGGGCGCGACGCGTGCCGAGTCTCTCGTCATTAGCAGGGACAATAGGGCCCCCGTCATCGAATCAGGCAATAAGGCGGGGAGCATTTTCAAGAGGTCACTAAAACTCCGTTCGATTTCCGCCGGAGGGTGCAACCGCTGCGAACTCGAGTTAAGCGCACTGGGCAACGTAAATTTCGACATCGGGCGCTTCGGCATAGACTTCGTAACCTCTCCCAGACATGCCGACGGGATCGTGCTCACCGGGCCATTAAGCGCTAACATGGCTTATGCCGTCGAAGAGACCTGGAACAACGTACCGATGCCCGGAATCGTTATCCTATGTGGGGCCTGTGCCTTAAGCGGCGGCCTGTTTGCCGGCTCCACCGCCCTGGACAGGTCTTTCCTGGACACTCTTCACGTGGATTTGTATATTCCCGGTTGTCCTCCTCATCCGCTTACGGTGGCTAACGCCCTTTTGGACTTCCTTGGCCGGTAGTTCTTTTGGCCTGGCACGGACACGTATCCTGATGTGTACCCCGGCTTGAACCTCTCTTGATAGCTCGTACCACGAGTACGAGTTTCCAGATATCTTCGTCTTTCATCGACTTGCCGAATGCAGGCATGGCCGTCCCCGCCACGCCATCGGTTATGATCATATGTATTTCACCCTGGGTACTGCCGTGCTTAAAAACTTTAGAACTGAGGTTCGATGGAGGCGGATTAATATTCTTACCCGCCTGGCCGTCGCCTTTTCCGGATATGCCGTGGCACGATGCGCAATACTTACCGTATAGATCGCAGCCCTCACGAAGGTTCGATTTGGTTCCGGTTATCGGGCATTTGATGCCTTGAAGCTCCTTATGTACGTGTGCTCCTTCCGCGTGCCCCTCATGAGCCACTGCGCTCTGTGCAAGCGGCAATACTACCGCCATCGTTAATATCAATCCATATATCAATACATATACCGGGTTACTTATCTTTAAACTCCGGCTCCTGAAACGCCCGCTTCTGCAAGTTAACTTCATACGATCTCCCTCCGGACAAAAATTTTACACAAAAATATTCGCTTTATAGTATTATACCACATGGGAATTCAGGAAGAAATCAACCGCAAGGCGCATTGGGAAAACATATATCGCCTGAGGGCGCCGGATCAGGTAGGCTGGTACCAGGCCAATCCCGATATTTCCATAAATCTCATTTCCCGTGCCTGAGGCACGCTTTCCTGCAACATCGTGGATGTTGGAGGCGGAGCGTCAAAGTTTATAGACCTGCTTGTTGCAAAGGGCTACGAGAAGGTTACGGTATTTGACATCTCTTCTACGGCACTTGAAAGGACAAAAGAGCGGTTGGGCGGGCAGGCGGGAAACGTCAGGTTTATAGAGGGAGATATTACCCGATACGAGTTTGACGATACCTTTGATTTATGGCATGACCGCGCCGTGTTTCATTTTTTAACCGATCCAGTTGACCGCGGAAAGTACGTCTCAAGCGTGAAAACATCGCTTCGCAAGGACGGGCACATCGTCATAGCGTCGTTTTCCCTGGACGGGCCTCCGAAGTGCAGCGGTCTCGACGTCGTAAGATATAATCCGGAGGCGCTTCAATCGGAACTCGGAGACGGTTTCGAACTTGTGGAAACTTTCGACGAAACACACGTAACCCCGTTTGGCGGCTGTCAAAAGTTCGTTTATTGCCATTTTATTAAGCGGATTTAGTTTAGGTGCTATTTTAGGGGGGGTATTTGAGATGGAACTTTCGTTCTCTTATTTGGTGAGGCCAACCAACTTTGTGAATAATTCCAAAGCCTTCATATTAGTAAGGATCATCACGAAAAGAAGAATCAGGGAGTATATCCTGAATTCTATTCTCAGTACCTGTAAATCGGATTTGGTAACCATCTCTTGCCGTATGGCTTGCAGATCGTCTTTGTACCCGACTTCCGCGTCTTTAGAGACTTCCTCTATAGCATCAACAAAGCCATGTTAACCATACCTCATTATACCACAACGCAAATAATGAAGGGGATGTTTACGCTATGCTCAACTTTTTTCTGTCATTCCGGCTAGTATCATGTCAATTATCCTCTGTCCGTTGTTACCATCTCTGCTCGTATTCCCACCCCTCCCAGTCGTCATTCCGGCTTGTCCGGAATCGCCCTTGTCCTTTCCTTAAAAGGAAAAAAGTTTAGCATCGCGTGATGTTTAGTATCCACTATTTCGTGGCTATTCCGATAAAAAACCGTGATCTGTGGGGAAACCGCCAGGTTTTTTTTATTTGCCATGTGGTAAAATTGAATATGGAGGTCACCTATGAGAGAAGCAGTGATATTTGACACCCACGCTTATGTAAAGAAACTTAAGGCCGTTGGCTTTACGGAGGAGCAATCCGAAGTACAGACCGAAGCTCTATCTGAATTGATAGAAGAAGGGTTAGCTACTAAGCGGGATTTGAGAGAGCTTGACGTAGCACTTCAAACGAACATAAAAGAGCTTGAAGTCGCACTTAGAACGGATATATAAGAGCTTGAAACCGCACTTAGAACAGATATAAAGGCGCTTGAAGTTAAGATAGAATCAGTCAAGTCTGAATCCATCAAATGGTCATTTCTTTTCTGGATGGGACAACTTGCCGCCATGGTCGCTATATTTAAGTATTTTCTTACGAAATAAAACCTTACTTTATCGGTTATTCAGGATAACACAATCTATTGATCCCCAAGTGTAGATCTCAAAGTTTAATTCCCATTGTCATTTAAAAATGACCCCCGCTACCATGTTGTCGGCATTGACTAAATCCTATGGAAAAGTATACATTTAATCCTATGAGCGAGAGGAACGGGAATTATAAAACTATAGACGTATACATAGATTCGGATGGTATACGAATCGACGATGACGACCCGACCCAAGTTAAGTTCATCGACCACTATCTTGAAAAACTACAGAAAGGCGAAGACCTTGAGCCCGGCGAGCTTAGGACGTTAGGCAAGAATATCTACGATAACGTCTTCTCTACACAAAAGAGGCGGGAGTTCCTTGATTCATCCATAGAATACGTAGGTAATCAAGGCTTGCTAACCATCAGGATAAACACGGATGAAGAAAGCCTTCATGACATTCCTTTCGAGTTAATGAACATAGACGGCACTGAAAGCGGCTTTCTACTGTTAAAAAACAATATAAACGTAATTCGCGACGTGCCCTTACTGAACAAAAATCCCCAAACGATGCCGGCTAGGGTTAAAATGCTCGTTCTCCTGTCCTTGCCACTCGATGTATACCAGGTGAGTCCTACCGATCCTCTCAAAGAGCTAAGGGTAATTAACCGCGTTCTCGGAGATTACGTAAGGTGTGGACTTCTGGAAATAGACATCGAGGAAAAGGTGAGTTCCCGCACGATCAAGGAGCGCCTTGCAAAGAAACGCTACGATATAATACACTTCTCAGGACACGGTTCAAGCGGCGGTTATCTCGTAGTCGAAGACGAGCACGATGAATACCGGGAAAAGCTCATCGAGCACGAAGAATTAATGGACATCTTCAAAGGCTCCGACGTGAAGCTTTTCTATTTCGACGCTTGCGAGACCGCCCAATCAGAGGGTCTTCGGCCATCTCTTGCTTACCATATCTACCGTGGCATAAAATCGGCAAGTGTAATAGCAAACCTGGCCAGTGTGTATGATTCGGATGCCACTTTAACCACGGAATTCGTATATAAGACCATGTTCGAAAACAGGAGTTTCAAGGGTCTCCTTAACGCGGCCCGACTCCGTATACAACGAGGAAATTGGTGGAAGCCGGTTGTTTATGGGATGGTTGACCAGATAACTTTTGAAGAAGAACGCGATGGTAAGATAGAGTGCACCCCACCCAAGCGAGCTTTGAAATTGCCGAAAATGCCTATTGAGCATTATGTATTCCGGTATGACATCGTAAGGCAGGCATCCTCTCTCGTCGAAAAGAAGAACTACCTGGTACTTCACGGCATAGGTGGAGCCGGGAAAAGCATCATGGCAGGTTATCTGGCCGAGTTCTACGATTCGAAATTCAGGCACATCCTCTATTTTGATCTGAAAGAAGACGAAATTACCGAACCGGAGACGCTTTTCGACAAGATATTGAGTAAATGTATTGATGATGAAATAGTTGATGATAAAGCATACACAGAATTCCTCAAATCAATAGAGAATCTACCCGTAGAGAATAAGGTGACTCGCAAATGGAAGTTCATAAAGAAGATAATCACCGCTGACGTACAGCCAGGCGAAAGGGCTCTGCTCATCCTCGACAACATGGAAGGTACCATTCAGGAATACGACGGCCTGATAAAGAAACCGTGGAAAGACCTCATTGGCGAACTATCGGACGATCAACCAAGGAACAATGTCTTTTTCACGCTCCTTACGAGTCGCTTGAATCCAAAGCTCACAGACAGGCTTCCCCTTACGCACGTATTGAAAATCGGAGAGTATTCAAATGCGGACGTAAGCTTTCTATTGCGCGAGCTGGGGCAAGGGGGAAATAGGGATAAGTTTGATTACATTGGGCACAATCTTGATGATATAAAGAATACCTTCGGTTACCATCCCCTATCCATATCATATTTAATCGATAAGGGTTTTAAAGACATAACCGGACTCGTTAAGCTTCCTGCAATGGAGAAATATCTCGGTTTTTATCGCGGCTATTTCGCACGCTACAGGCCAGAGGTGGAAAGGCTCTTTTCCCTTGATTTTCCATTCTCGAATGACTTCCTTGAAAAAGAGTTTTCATCTGATTTCGTAGACCTCCTAAAGAACGAGCTTCTTATCTTGAAGAGGGAGAGCAGCTTCTTTTCACCATATAGGGTAATCACCACATATTTCAAAAGAGAATTTGAGCTGAAGAGAGATAACTTACAGGCTTTCGCTTACGTGCTAATTGAAGGAGTAACGAAAAAACGGTATAAAGGTGATGATGGATTGAACGTTTTTATTATCTTGCTCATCTTTCTAAAGGTTATGTTGGATGATAACAAGAGGGATAAGAATATTGAGGCGGCGTTGGTTTCTCTGTTTAACGGCCTTGAAAATAAAATTAAGTTAAGCAAGGAGTCCGTCGATTCCTTCTCGTCAAGCTTAAAAGGTTTTCAATTTGAGAAGAAGTTATACGCACAAACCATAGGTAATCTCGGTAATTTATACGTGGATACAGGGCGATTCGAGGATGGAGAGAAGGCCTATAAAGAGGCTGAGGGGTATTACAGGGAATTAGCTGCTTCAAACAGGGGCGCTTATCTTCCTGCTCTTGCCAATACGCTAAATAGTCTCGGTAATTTGTATAAGCATACAAAACGATTCGAGGATGGGGAGAACGTTTATAAAGAGGCGGAGGGGTATTGGAGGAAATTAGTAGCCATAAACAGGGCCGCGTATCTGAATGATCTTGCCAGGACTCTAAATAATCTCGGTATTTTGTACGCAAATACAAACCGATTTGGGGATGGGGAAACAGCTTTTAAAGAGGCTGAAAGGTACAGACGTGAATTAGTAGTCACGAACAGGGCCGTCTATCTGCCTTCTCTTGCGATAACGTTACACAATCTCGGTAATTTGTATTGGAATACGGGACGCTTCAAGGATGCCGGGGAGGCTTATAAAGAAGTTGAGAGGTTCAGACGTGAATTAGTAGTCTCAAACAGGGCTGCTTATCTGCCTGCTCTAGCCAGTACGCTACATAATCTCGGTAATTTGTACGCTGATACAGGGCGATACAAGGATGGAGAGAAGTCTTATAAAGAGGCAGAGGGTTACAGACACGAATTAGTACTCTCGAACAGGGCTGCTTATCTGCCAGATCTAGCCAGTACGCTAAATAATCTTGGTAATTTGTACGCAGATACAGGGAGATCTGTGGATGGGGAACAAGCTTATAAAGAGGCTAAGGGATATTACAGGGAATTATCAGCAACAAACAGAGCCGCGTATCTTAACGATCTTGCCATGACGCTTAATAATCTTGGTACTCTGTACACAGATACAGGGAGATCTGTGGATGGGGAGAAAGCTTTTAAAGAGGCTAAGGGGTATTACGTGGAATTGGTAGCCATGAACAGACTCGCTTATCTGAAGGAGCTTGCTGATACGCTAAATAATCTTGGTAATTTGTTTAAGATTACAGTGCGATTTGAGGATGGGGAAAAGGCTTTTAAAGAGGCTGAGGGGTACAGACGTGAATTAGTAGTCTCAAACAGGGATGCCTATCTTAGTGATCTTGCCATGACGCTAAATAATCTTGGTAATTTGTATGCAGAAACAGGGCGATTCGAGGATGGGGTGAAGGCTTATAAAGAGTCTGAGGAGTATTACAGGAAATTGTCAGTAACAAACAGTACCGCTTATCTGAATTATCTTGCCGGTACGCTATATAATCTCGGTCTTTTGTACGCAGATACAGACCGTTTCCCGGAATCGGAAACATTTCTTAAGGAAGCTTTATCAATATATGAAAGCACGAATGCTCATAATGATCTCATAGAATTATACCCCCGGTTAATAGACGTAATCCCCAAAGCCCGCAATCCAAATCTGAATGATGCCGACTACAATGAGATCACCGGGTATCTGTGTAAATTCCTGGAACTATACGAAATATTCTTAAACAAGGATAAGCAAAAAGCCTTAGCTCTGGTCTCATTTTTCCGCGAACAAAAAACCTTCGCCAATCTTGACGTCAACAAGATCAGAGCTAACATAAAATACCCTGTTCTCCAAAGCCGCTTCGATTCCCTATTGCAGTCCGTTGATGCTAACCGGCAGCCGTAAATGTACTAAACGCTAAACATACAAGAGATGAGGAGGGGAAGGCCTTCCCCTCGCTTCGGCCACCTTCGGTGTCCTTTCGCTACCCCTTCTAACCGGTGCCTTATCGTTTAGTGTTGCCGTCTCCTTCCTCCGGAGTGCCCCTCTTCGGCGGCTTGGTGGGAGTAGGTATCATCTTAGGTCTTGGTGTTAAGGTATTCGGTTTTATCACTCCCTTTTCTGATTTTTCAAATAGCGGTATTTTGGGGTCTACTTTAAAAATCATTTTTTACTCCTCTTTATTTTCCGGCTCATTACTTAAATTTCCCTCTACTAAAGGTAATTCTATTATAACATCGTTAGGGGCAAAAGATAAATAGATAGACGGTGTTTCGCGTATGAGTTCAGTATCCTCGGAACGGTACACTTTAACGTCCGATAGCGCAATTTCCTTCATATAATCAGTTTCCGAATAATAGTAAACCTTCCCGCCGTATGTGATTCCCTGCTTAGTATCCCTTACCCATATCCAATCAACTTCTTCACGATTTAGAAACTGGCTGAATAAATTATCTTCTCCGTATTTATTGGTTATTCTTATGCGTGTAGCAAACCGGTTGAGGATTCTGCGATGAATCAAACAGCTTACTGCCAGGCCTGTAGGTATTGCGGCAATACACGCATAAAATATTTCGACAATTGACGTTGATTTTTTATTATCTTGAATTTCACTCCAGAATGAGAGAGTTACAAGAGGTTGTTTCAAAAGTAAGACATAAATATAAAGCAGCAATTGCAGTGTGGCGTATGAAAAGAGTCCCAATACGAACGAGTATAGTATAAACCTGAACGGTTCCCGTTTTTTGTGCGTCGTCAGGGATTCTACGATAATCGTTGCTATTGCACCGGGAAGAATGAGCAACATAAGATGTACCGTTAACGCCGATATCTGCAACCCGGCCTCCTTTCCATAATATATGCTATATGTAACGCGGCAACCGTGTCAACCCCCGACTTTTAAGTTTTTTTTCAATTTCTCCGATTTTTTTCAATATGCATCGAAATGTACCCAATCCGTAACCTCCCGTCTGATATACTATATCCTATTATGGCCAATGGAACTACATACATCGATAAAACCATAGACGTATACATAGATTCCGACGGCATACGAATCGACGACAAGCCGACCACGGCAAGGTTTCCCGACCATTACCTCGAAAAACTGCGCAATGGGCAACGCCTTGAGCCCGCCGAGCTTGAAACGCTGGGCAAGAACGTCTACGACAACGTTTTTGCCACGCAAAAGAGGCTGGAGCACCTTGAGTCGCTCATGGCGGACGTTGGTAGTCAAGGCCTGCTTACCATAAGTATAAAGACTGAGGAGAAAGAGTTTCACGACATACCCTTCGAGCTAATGAACAGGGACGGTACGAAAACCGGCTTTCTACTGCAAACAAATAAGGTAGACATAGTTCGCGACGTGCCTTCATTGAACAAAAAGCTTCAGCCGATGCCGGTACCGGTTAAGATGCTCGTTCTCTTGTCCCTGCCGCTCGAAACATATCAGACCCATCCTCTCGATCCTCTCAAAGAGCTAAAAGTAATAAACCGCGTCGTCGGAGACTACGTAAGGTGCGGCCTCCTGGAAATAGACATCGAGGAGAAGGTCAGTTCACGCACCATCAAGGAGCGCCTTAGAAAGAAAAGCTACGATATAATCCACTTCTCGGGGCACGGCTCAAGCGGCGGCTATCTCGTCGTCGAAGACGAGCACGATGACCGCCGGAAAAAGCTCATCGAATACGATGAGTTAACGGACCTATTCAAAGGCTCCGGCGTGAAGCTTTTCTATTTCGACGCATGCGAGACGGCCCAATCGGAGGGGTTTCGGCCGTCGCTTGCTTACCATATCTACCGCGGCATAAAATCGGCAAGCGTTATAGCAAACCTGGCCAGCGTATACGATGTGGACGCCGCTTTAACCACGGAATGCTTATATAAGGCTATCTTCGAAAACCGGAGCTTCAGGGGGTTCCTTAACCCGGCCCGCCTTCGTATACGTCAGGACTGGTGGAAGCCGGTCGTTTACGGGCAGGTCGACCGGATAGCGTTCGAAGAAGCCGGCGCTAAACCGGTTTGTGACGTGCCCAAGCGGGTCTTGAAGCGGCCGGAAATGCCCATCGAGCACTACGTCTACCGGTACGACATCGTAAGGCGCGCATCGTCTCTCGTCGAGAATAATCGCTACCTGGTTCTTCACGGCATAGGCGGGGCCGGCAAGAGCACCATGGCGGGTTACCTGTCCGCGTTTTACGATTCGAAATTCAGGCACATCCTCTATTTCGATCTGAAAGAAGAGGGGATCACCGAGCCGGAGGTGCTTTACGACGCGATATTGAGCGAATGTATCGATGGTGAAATAGTCGATGGCAATGCATATACCAAACTCCTCAAATCAATAGAGAGCTTACCCGCAAAGAATAAGGTAACCGGCAAGTGGAAGTTCATCAAGGAGATAATAGCAGGTAAGGGTAAGGGTAAGGATAATATGCAGCCGGGCGAGCGGGTATTGCTTGTCCTTGACAACATGGAGGACACCATTCAGACGCGCGACGGCCTGATAAAGAAATCGTGGAAAGATCTCATTGGCGAGCTATCAAGCGATCAATCGAGGGATAACGTCTTTTTCACGCTCCTGACGAGCCGCCTGAAACCAAAGCTCACGGACAGACTTCCGCTTCAACATGTATTGGAAATCGGAGAGTACTCCAAAGCAGACATAAACTTTCTCCTGATCGAGTTATGGCAAAGTGGTAACAGTGATAATTATGCGAAGTATAATTTTCTGGCCGGCAGCCTCGATGACATAGAGAAGACCTTCGGTTACCATCCGCTATCCATATCTTATTTAATCGATAAGGGTTTTCAAGACATAACCGAACTCGTTAAACATCCCGAGATGGAGAAATATCTCGGTTTCTATCGTGGTTATTTCGAACGTAACAGGCCTGAAGCGGAGAGGCTCCTTGCTCTTGAGTTTCCGTTTTCGCAGGAATTTCTGGAAAAAGAGTTCCCGGCCGGTTTCGTAGACCTCGTTAAGAACGAACTTCTTATCCTGAAGAAGGCCGGCGAATTGTTTTCGCTATACAGGGTAATTACCACGTATTTCAAGGAGGAATTTGAGCTAAAGGGGGATAACTTAGGGCGATTCGCTTATCAGTTTATCGAAGGTGTAAAGGAAAAGCGGTATAACGGTGATGACGGGTTGAACGTTTTTATAATCTTGATCGCCTACCTTCAGGTGCTGAACGACGATAACAAGAGGGATAAGAATTTTGAGGCGGCTGTGGTTTTCCTGTTTAACGGTCTCGAACGTGAAAGTAAAATGAAGCTACGCAAGGAGTCCGTTGAGTCCTTTGCGTCGAACTTAGCAGGATTTCAATTAGAGAAGGGGTTATATGCACAGACTTTAGGGAATCTCGGTAATCTGTATTGGAATACAGGGCGCTTCGAGGATGCTGAGAAGGCTTACAAAGAGGCTGAGGAGTACTGGCGTGAATTAGCAGCCTCAAACAGGGACGCTTATTTGCCTGATCTTGCGATGACGCTAAATAATCTCGGTGCTTTGTATCAGAATACGGGGCGCTTCGGGGATGCAGAGAAGGCTTATAAAGAGGCTCAGGGGGATTACACGGAATTAGCAATCTCAAACAGGGACGCTTATCTAGATAATCTTGCGATGACGCTAAATAATCTCGGTGTATTGTATCAGAATACGGGGCGCTTCGGGGATGCAGAGAAGGCTTATAAAGAGGCTCAGGGATACAGACGTGAATTAGTGGCAACAAACAGGGCCGATTATCTGCCTTATCTTGCAGGGGTGCTAAATAATCTCGGCATTTTGTATAAGGATACAGGGTGCTTCGAGGATGCTGAGAAGGCACTTAAAGAGGCTGTGGGTTACAGACGTGAACTAGCAGCCTCAAACAGGGACGCTTATCTGCCGGATCTTGCGATGACGCTAAATAATCTCGGTCTTTTGTACGCAGATACGGGGCACTTTGAGGATGCCGAGAAGGCTTATAAAGAGGCTGAGGGGGATTACAGGGAATTAGCAGCCTCAAACAGGGCTGCTTATCTGCCGGATCTTGCCGGGATGCTAAATAATCTCGGTAATTTGTACAGGAACACAGGGCGTTTCGGGGATGCCGAGAAGACTTATAAAGAGGCTGAGGGGTACAGACGTGAATTAGCAGCCTCAAACAGGGCCGCTTATCTGCCGGATCTTGCTGGAACGCTAAATAATCTCGGTCTTTTGTATGCAGATACGGGGCGCTTCGAGGATGCCGAGAAGGTTTATAAGGAGGCTGAGGGGGATTACAGGGAATTAGCAGCCTCAAACAGGGCTGCTTATCTGCCGAATCTTGCTGCGACGCTAAATAATCTCGGTAATTTGTATTCAGATACGGGGCGCTTCGGGGATGCCGGGAAGACTTATAAAGAGGCTGAGGAGTACAAACGTGAATTAGCAGCCATGAACAGGGCCGCTTATCTGCCAACTCTTGCGATGACGCTAAATAATCTCGGTCTTTTGTATTCAGATACGGGGCGCTTCGGGGATGCCGAGAAGGCTTATAAAGAGGCTGAGGAGTACAGACGTGAATTAGCAGACTCAAACGGGGCCGCTTATCGGCCTGACCTTGCTATGACGCTATTTAATCTCGGTCTTTTGTATGCAGATACGGATGATCGTTTAGCGGAAGCGGAGACGCATTTTAAGGAAGCCCTGCCAATGTATGAGAGCATCAAAGCCCATGGCGATCTCATAAAACTGTACCCTGCGTTAATAGACGTAATCCAAAAAGCACGCAATTCGAATTTGAATGACGCCGAATACGTTGAAATCACGGGGTATCTGTGCAACTTCCTGGAAATATACGACATATTCTTCAACAAGGATAGGCAAAAAGCCTTAGCGCAGCTCACATTCTTCCGCGAACAAAAAACCTTCGGCAATCTCGACGTCAACAAGATCAGAGCGAACATAAAGTATCCGGTTCACCAAAGCCGCTTCGATTCCTTACTGGCTTCCATTAAAGCCGATTAAAGCCTTCACTCTGAATCGCCTATGACCCGTAAACACGCTTGACCAACGGTTAAACTTGCTTCTTTGGCATACTTGTCTACATATTGGATCATAAGTATTCCGATGAGTATGCGACGGGCCATGTAGAAAATATTTGTTCGGCTGGTAACCATCTATGATATATAGCGGAATTCAGTGGTATGCGATACAGATAACGATCCTTAGAAGCTAAAGAACTGGATTCCCGCTTTCGCGAGAATGACAACAAGGACAAGAAACACAACGCCTTTTCTGTCATCCTCGCGAAAGCGGGGATCCATCCTATGTATCACATATCAGTGGATTCCGCTATAATTGATTTAATAAAAGAATTATGGAATCGGTGTTCCGTTTCCGGTATTCCCATTCCTTCTTACTAATGCGGTTCCTGAATCCTGCGAATTCGGCTGACGGCTCTGCCGAGGGCTCGGCTCTATCCGGAATGACGGAAAGAGAGTGGACGTTCAATCCGGAAAGTCACCCTTTACAGATTTACTAACAGATTTACTTTGAAAAAAACCGTTACTTTTTTGTATGATTCATTGTATGACTCTTTTTTCGCTAATATCGTTATGGCTGATAGCGCTAAAGTATTGCTAAAGGCTAAAGGCATCTCTATTCGAATTCCAATTCAAAAGTGCAACAAGGCGGCAAGGAGGAAGCGACGCAGGCGTACCCATAGTACGTCGAGGAGCTGACGATGCAGCCAACGCAGTTGCACGAATGAATTGGAATTCGAATAATGGGAACTTTAAGTTAAAACTATAAGTTATGGAATAATAGATTCCGGCCGGATTGCGGGACAATACCTGCGGTGGCGGAACAAGGAGGAAGAATTCGATGGTTTTTAAATGGACGCAGGCACTTTCCGTGGGCGTTGACCAGATAGACGACCAGCACAAGGAGCTCTTCGCAAGGGTGAATAAACTCATGGATGCGATAAAAAGCAACTCTGACAAGAATGTGACGGCCGAGGTCATGGAATTCCTCGAAAAATACGTGGAAGTGCACTTCGCTCTCGAAGAAACATACATGGAGCGCTACGATTACTACGAAGAGGAGAAGATAGTACACGAAAAGGAACACGAGATCTTTCGCCAGAATTTCGCGGAATTAAAAAAAGAATTCGTTAAAAGCGGCGCTTCGAAAAGTTTCAACCAAAAGCTTCAGGATCACGTCTGTAGTTGGTTGCTAAACCACATTTCAAAGGTAGACACCAAGCTCGGCCAGTTCCTGTAGAGTGGAGAGCTTCTAATTCCATTGTATTGTCTTTACCCGTCATTGAGTGACGGTAAGTCCAGGCAGTTCGTCCATTGAATGCCGCATTACGTGCAGCGTCACATGCCGTGTTACGTGCCATATCATGTGCCGCAGACGTTTTCGAAAGTACACGAAGGGCAGGTACGTTTGACGTCCCGGGCGGGTGTAAAGGGTACGTCCGCAGTACCAAGTTCTTCGAGCAGCGCGTCTATAACACCCTCCATGGCGGCGTATCGGGCTATCTTTTCGGGCCCGGAGGAGGCGCTTGAGGCGCTTTCGCTTCCCTCCCCGAAAAAAGGAACCTCAATCTTGCCGTCCACGTAGGCGCGCCCAAGGATCAGGTAGATGCCGTTTAGGCCGGTGGCGATTTCGGTTTGGCTGATTCCTCTCTTACCGGCGTAGAGCATCAGGTACAGGGGCAGTTGCAGGGAACCGATAGCCACGGGCCACGTAGCCCTGTCTTTAAGGTCGAGCTTGTCGAAATTTATACGTAGATAGCTATCCGAAGAAGAGGTCTTGTAATCCACGACGACCGTTGCACCGTCCCTTTCTTCTATTCGGTCCATGCGGCCCGTAAGCGTAATACCGCGTTTCACTATGCCAAACTCCTCCTCCAGAGCCACCAACCGCAGCCTTACCGACTCGCATAAGCCGGCGTAGTACTTTGATACGAGTTCCGTCATGCGTTTCCTCACCTGTTCCCTCAAAAGGTAAGCCGAGCCTACGGGACGGCTTCCATAAGTCTTTTCGAAAACCAGGTCTACGGTACGGGCCATCTCTTTTTCGCTCAAAAGCGGCCCGCTCAGGTATTGCCCCACAAAGGGCCTGAAATACTGCCTGAGCACGTCGTGGACGAAAAGACCTATGTCGGCACGATCCACGTCTTTGCCAAGCTTTTCCTTTTTGTCGAGCCTGGCGACGTACCTGTAGTAAAACTTGAGGGGGCACTTCAGGTACATGTCCAGCGAGGTGGCGCTCAGAGGTACCTGCTTTTTTATTATGGCCACGATCTCGCTGCTCTTAGGCACGCTTGACGGCTTTATGGATTTTAGCTTTATGTTGTATTGGATGGTGTGTATGGCCATGTTGGGCTCTGCGCCGAAAGAAGCGCTTCCGGAAGCGCCTCCGGCATTCTTTTGCATTTCCCACAGGAGCTTTTCCACAAGTCTGCTCTTTTCTTTTCTGTCGTTTTCTATGAAGAAGACGTGGGCCTCCCGCGAGCCTTGCACCAGGACGTCGAAGTAGTAAGCGAAGAGCTGCTCCCTGTCATGGTAGGTAGGAAGCCCCAGAAACTTGCGGGCCTTAAAGGGCAGGAGGGAGTCGTCTTTACTGAAACTGGGCAGTACCTCCTCGTTGGCGTCCAGTATGAAGACCCTGTCGAACTTTATGCTGCGGGTTTCGAGAAAACCCAGCACTTGCAGACCATTAAGGGGAGTTCCCGGAAAAGGCGTGTGAGTGGCTGCGATGTAGTGCCTGAAGAGGTTGAAGTACCCGGCCGGTTCGGCAAATCCGGCGTCTTTTAACAGGGAACCGGCGAGCTGCTTAAGCGCCGTCATTAACGATTCCGAAAAAGGATGAAAATAAGGATGAATTTTAGCCGTGCTCTTTTCGTATATGAACGACAGAACCTCCATGCACCTGAGGGCAAAGCCGCCTATGTTGCGCAGGCCAAGCAGTTTGCCGACAGTGTTTTCGTGTATCCAGTGCAAGTGGTTCCTCACGGATTCGACGGAGACGTCCTTGGGCAGATAGGTTAGTTTCAGGGCGATGGAAGCTATGGAAGACAATATCTCCTCGTCTTCCTCTATTTCCGCGAGGGAGACAAACGGCCTGGTTCTGCTGCCGTTCAGTTTCTCCTCGATGGTATGAAAGGTTATCCTGGTTACGTCGGTCTTGTCGCCCATATAGATGTTTTTCACGTAAGGGTGGAGGACGAACTTCAGGTAATCGGCGGCGTAAAACCTGTCACCGTCCATGGTGGCAACAAGTTCCATGAGTGCGGTAAAAAAACCGAAAAGTGGAGTCCTCTGAAGAGGATACCCAAGGGATACGTTGTAGTCCTCCACAAGCGGCAGCGACTGGTAAAGAAGCGGGAAAAGTGTCTCCGGGGAGGGCAGCGCTATGACGGATCTTTCGTCGAGTTCTCCGTGAAGCTCCTTAAGCAGGGAACTGAGCGCCAGTACCTGGCCGTGAGTGTCCGGGCTCTTGTAAAAAGATATCCGTGTAGCCGCTTTTGCCGATTTCGTTAATGATGTCGTTGCCGATTCCGTTGTTGATGCCGTTAGCGATGCCGATGTAGATGCCGTTGTCGATACCGTCGTTGGCGCCGTTGATGATTTCGATGTCGTCGTAGAAGCTGCTGACTCTGCCGGTTTAAGATCGTTTAATCCCAGGCCTGCGAGTCTGTTGCCAATCCCTGCCCCGTCCTGGAATAGAAGCTCCACCTTGTGTCCGTCATTCCTGCCGGCTCCGTCTGCCGAGCCGTCAGCCGAATTCGCGGGCCGCAGTCCATCCTCCATATCGAGTTTGGCGAGTTTCCTGAATATTTCCTTCTCGGCGGTCGTAAGTGCGAAAAAACCGGCCATGAAAATTCCATCGTATGCTTCGAGACCGGCGTCCTGCAGCCTTGCAGCTACGGTAACGTACCTGGTGGATCTGGTGGAATATCCCCTCCGGGGTACCGATTCGTAAAACCCTTCGTAGAACTCCGATAATTTCCTTATGTTCCGGGCCGTAGCGGCAGGAACACTGTCGTCCATCAGGTGGTCTATGGACTTCACGGAGGATTGCGGCACCATCTCTACGTACAGTTCCTCCAGTGCATGGTATAGGGGCACGCCCAGGTGAAAGAAATCGTCCAGTGCCATGAAACTGCCGCCACCGATAGGCCAACTGCTGCTCAGATGCATTCCATGCAGCACTGCGATGGCATCGAGGACTTCTATCTTCCTGTCGTAGATACCAAGCCTCTCCGTGTAGACGAAGTCGACGAACTCGTCCATGGACAGTACCACAGGTGGAACAAAAGGCCCGTTAAGGCTCCGCCCGATAGCCTTTCTCAGAAAATGGGACGGCCTCTTTCCGGGAAATACCACAAGGTACCGGGAAAAATCGTTCCCGGAATAATCTTCTTCCGTCATTCCTCCCCGCTTGTCCGGGATCAGTCCGGAATCCGTCTTTATCCCGGAGGATTGCAAGAGCTGCAAACGGGAACTGATCTCCTCTACGAGACCGGTACCATGCGGGAGTATCGAAGCCTTCAACTTAGCCCGGTTATCGCGGAATTATTAATGCCGGGATCGATGCAGGGTATTCGCACCGGCTTATTTCCTTTGCTCAATCGTTGCCTTGTGGAAAAAATGACTGTTAAATGATTCATCGGTTCCTTCTCGTAGAGTATAGCAGATAGTACTAAAATTAGCAAAACCGAAGATCGATGGATATTTGATGCAAATCATTCTGCAAATGGCTCACTTATTTTTGAACGCGCCCTAACCATGAGCCCCCTTTATTATCTGCGAGGCCTTGTGCCTCCGCTAATAACACTCTATGGCCAAACCGTTTGACATAAACGCATGGGAAGTATTAAAATGAATAGAGAAACGGTAGCCGTAACCTAAAAAACCAGGCGGACGGTATTCCACCAGAGGGACATTGGCTTTTTGATAACAAAGGAGCTTTAAAAAGGAAGGTAACGTATGGAACCCATTGTTTTAATCAATGACGGAAGTAAATATGCCGGTAAATACGTGGCTATTCGCGGCTTTGGCGAGAAAGATGTTGTGGCAAGCGGTAACACTCCCGACGACGTTTACCAAATTACCGATAAAGCCGGTATAAATAATCCTATTGTATTTTATGTGCCTGAGAAAGACACGATACAAATTATCTAACTAACCGTGCCTCTTAAAGATTGCCCTTTTACAGATATGGGAAATGGGATATTCAGACCATGTCTTGTAGCACGTATAATAAACCCTCACACCCATTTGTTTATCGATGCTTACGGCATTGTAGACACCGGCGCCGACGAATGTGCTATACCTGCCGGCTATGCGCAAAGGGTAGGCCATAATTTACAGTTAGGCGCTACTAAAAGCATTGGAACTGGTAATGGAACCACCGTAGCTTACAGACATACGACAACTCTTCAAATTCTTCATCCTCTAAATGGAAAGCTTTTACATGAATTGCATAACATACCGGTTGACTTTATGCCTAATTTACATACCATGGTGTTTGGAGTTAACAATTTTTGTAACCGTTCACCCGTGACACGGTAAATTTGTTCTACCACTGCCGCCTGTAA
>JADFXJ010000195.1 GCA_015233615.1 Nitrospirota bacterium | reverse complement strand
GGTATGGCAATTATGTCTTTCAACCTTTTATCGACAAGGATACTTTCGAAAAATACGTAACGTCAAGCAAGGACGGTGAGTTCATAATGTCAAGCTGGCATTTCGAATCTATTAAGAACAAGCTGGCTCTGGCGGATATGATGGTAGGGCAGTACAAGGGCAGGACCACCCAAAAATGGGTACTTTCCTCGAAGCTGGAGCCAAAGGATATTGTCAAAATCAAAGGCGGCAAGGTGGCTGCGGCCACGTCCGACGAATATTCGAGAAGTGTTTTGAAGAAGATGCTTGGCGAAAAGGGCGACCTCATCGATTCGACGACCATATTGATTGTACCCAAGGATATGGATGCCCTCATGTCAGTCATTTTCGGATTGGCGGATTTTGCCCTGACTACCGAAAACAGCCTCGACACACTCGGTACGATAAACAAGAATCAATACGATATGTTTAACAAAATAGTAAAGAGTAAGGATATCCTTTTGCCGATAGTTGCCGTTCGCAGCGACAACCCTGAGAGCGTAAAAAAACTTTTGAAGATTACCGGCGAAATGGGTAATAACCCCGAAGGGAAAAAAGTCCTTAAATTGATTAACATCGACGCCTGGAAATGGTTAAAAGGAGACTGATGGAAACGACCGGCACAACCACTACGGCCGCCGGAAAGAAGACCGTTAGCTCCTATAGTTACGCGGCGTTTGGCAAACTCGCCGGCAGATACTTTGCCGCTGCGTTATTCTTTTATGCGGCGATGACCTTCTTTCTTAACGGAGCGGCCATCGGAGAAAAGGCCAATATCAACGGCAAGGGGAAGGTGCTCGTCATAAACTCCGATTCGACGGTTGATAAATATAATCTCGTAAAGGCGGGTTTCTTAAGTAACATAAATTTTGATAAAGTCGAGATTAACTTAAACGACCCCGGAATGGATGAAACCCACGTAAGCGGGATAATCAAAGAAGAGTCGCCCGACATAGTGTACACAATCGGGACAAAGGCTTACATGTACGCATTCAAGCTGGCCAACGGCAGAGGACACGTGTTTACCGCCGTTTTGAACTGGAGGAGGCTTCCCGTTAACGATACCACCTACGGGATCTCCGACGGTGTGCCCCAGGCAATCCAGTTAAACATGTTCCACTACTTTTTCCCGGACTTAAAGACCGTTGGCATACTGTATAGCGAATCGTATAACAAGTCCTGGGTTGACCTTGCGGTTAACGAAGGCAGAAACGTCAATATAAGTGTAATCGGCAAGACGGTATCGAAACCGGAGGAGGTGGGGGCATCACTGAAAGAGCTATTGACACAGGCAGACGCTGTATGGTTGATTCCTGACCCGGTAGTTCTTAGTAAATCGGAGTATTCGGACATCATCTTCAAAGAAAGCGCAAACGCTAAAAAGCCCGTTTTTGCATACAGCCTTATCTACAAACAGGATGGTGCCGTTTTTATCATAACCTCCGACATCCCGACAACTGCAAGACAGTCGGCAGCACTTGTAAAGGAACTTATTCGAAACGGAAGCGCCGTAAATAAAGTTCAGGATCCGGCGGGTACCTTCATCTTCCTTAATCAGAAAAAAGCGATGGATTATGGAATGAAACTTAACGAAGAGGCATTGCCCATGGTAAACCAGTTTGCGCAGTAGCATCGACGCCGAGATAAAAGAAAGTATTTAACCACGAAATACACGAAAAACACGAAAAAAAACTACGGAATCCGTCAATTCACGCATTATTTTCTGCCCTTTTCGTGCTTTTCGTGTATTTCGTGGTTAAAAAAATCCTTTTGTCCTTTGCTCTTGTGACTATAAGCTGGTATCAACAGTCAAACCGTTTACCAGGCAAAGTATGGACCGGTGCCTAGGCTGGATTTGGTGCCTTCGATTCCATAATAGACGTTTCTTCCAAAGTGGAAAGGAAGCCCCCAGTCGAATTGTCCTGCCACATTGCCGCCTATTTCGGCAAACACGTTGTTGGACGAGCTAATAAGGCTGTCGAAGTTACCTATTTGAAATGAGACGGTGCCACTTGCGCCGACGGTGGCTCCCTTCGTGGTTGCCGAAAAGCTCTTTGTGGCCGAAGGACAGAACCAACTATTATGGGGATAGGGACAGTTTGGAAGCACGCTTGCAGAGGGTGCGGTAAAAAATAAACCGTTCGTGCCGGTGTCTATGTAACTGGTGTAGGAAATACCGTTGAAGTTTGTGGTGAATTCCCCGTGTTGGTCGACTGTATACACCGCCACCGGTGAAGGTGAGTTATTGGACTGTGTACCGATTCCAAGCACGAGGGAGCCGCTCACCGAGGGTACCCCGCCCGGAGCAACGGCTGGAAGTTGCACTATCACACCGTTGTTGTCCCTGGGAAGGAGCGACACCGGGTTCTGAACCTGGCTTGAAAGAGGGACTGCCACACCGCTACACTTCCCTCCGCTGCACGAGTAATACAAGCCGTTGTTGGCGCTATTTACGCAAGCTAAACCACAGTCCTGGGCGAAAAGACCGACTCCCAGGATTCCATTGAACCCGGTGCTTGCCGGAGTCTGATCCGCATTTTGGCATGCGGAGGGGATACCGCCGAAGGTGGAATCGATAACCTGTATCGGAACCGCAACGGCAGGCTCGCTCCCCAGGATGATGCCCGCAGTCTGAATTGGTCCCCAATCCGACGAGCCGTCCCCGTATTGGATGCACTCGGCAAGCGAACCGGAACTTACGGTGTCCTGCACGAGAGAAACATTCAGAACCTGTTTAAAAATCCGCAGACCGGAACTACCCGTATCCACAAGGACGTCGTTTATTGTCTGGCAGGTCGAGGTGCCGGCAGTACAGATCGTAACGCTGACGCACGGTTTATTATAGTAGGATTTCGAGCAGAGCGAGCCGTTTACGGTAAGGGTAAGCACGTTATTTACCGCAGTGGGAGCAGGAGTGGCAACGGTAGCAGATCCACCTGCCGAACTTCCCCCCGAACCACAGCCGGCCACCAGCACAAGTATCAAAAAAAGAAACAGTATCTTACCTGATTTCATCCCGCCTGATTTTACCTTACCTGATTTCATCGATGCCCACTCCGGAGGGGATTAAGTCCGGCACGTAGGCCCTGCCCTTGAGGTTTCGCATATGTCCCCATTTCTCGACGACGACCCGGTCCGTCTTTACCTGAAGACTCCTTACACCATGTTTGCGAGTGGTTTGCCTCAGTGCGCTTTCGTATTCACCACTGTATGAACCCAGCAACTGCTTGAGATCGGGGTGAATCAGCCCGTTCCACGCAATGCCGAATACGATGCCCGCGGGCGAAATATATTCACGAATGGTGGTTGCGTCCGAATCGATTTCCTCAACCGTGTAACCATTGTAAACCTGTGTACCACGCTTTACGGCCGAAAGAGCCTTTCTATCCGGCTCAACCGAATCGCCATACTCACCCAGCGTGGCGTAAACCCGCCGTACCGGCAATAAAACAGCCGCTAAAATCGCAAATATTATAAACGTGGTATATAACTTTCTTTTCATGCTGAGTTTAATAATATAAAACTTTTCATGAGATTGTCAAATGTCGTTTTTCGAAGGCCGTCACCTTTTTTGTCCTTTATTTTTTTGTTCGCCTTATACCGGATAGAGCCGTCAGCCGTAGTATTGGCGGGGTTGTTACTGTATTGCATTGCACTGAATTTCGGGCGGAGCCCCCTTTGGCTCCTCTTTCCTATTAGGAAAGAGGCGGGGGTGATTGGTGCCCTTGCCCTTTTATACCAGGTTGCATTCAAAAGATTAAAGGACACAGATTACCGCGAAAAGGTGGAGAAATGCATAGTCCTTTTTCGTGCTTTTGTTCGTGTGGTTCGTGTTAATCTCTTGTCCGTTAGCCGTGAGGTCATTCGGACTCGGCGGCAATTGCACCGCCGCCTGCGACACCGGCGAGACGGGCTGCCTGAGTCGCTTTCCCTGCAAGCCTGCCTGATACTTTATGGCGCCAATACCGGCTTTAGCTTTCTTCCTATTATTTTTTGGGGGAACTCCTGGTCATTTTACAGTTGACACGACACTACCTTCACCTTGTGAGTTTCTTCAGGCGTTTCAGCTCCTCCAGTGCATCACCGGCAGAGAGTGAGTCGACGTCGAGTCGTTTCAGCCTGTCGATGGCTGGGTGTGGAATCGACGGGTTGGAAATCGGAGAAAAGAGATCGAGCTGCTCGGCGGGTACCTTCTTTTTCCTTAAATTGAGCCGCG
>JADFXJ010000004.1:65633-67686 GCA_015233615.1 Nitrospirota bacterium | reverse complement strand
TGTCCCTGAGGCCAAAGCTCAGCGCGTCCTCCGGGGACATGTGTACGTGCCGTCTGGCGCAGATTACACCTTTTTCCAGCTTAACCTGTCCTCTTTCTCCTTCGAGGATTATACCCGGAGTGCCCTCTACGTCTCCGGAGTCTCTGACCGGGGCATCTATGCCGAGTTTGAACTCCTCGGTACGGGCTATTTCCACCTGGCACTCCTTTCTGTAGGGGCCTAAAATTCTTACTCGGTCAACCCTGCCTTTTGGTCCAATCAGATTGACAGTCTCCACACTGCCGAACTGCCCGGGCTGGCTTAGCGATATTTTCGGCGTAAGACTCCTGTCCTGTCCAAAGAGCGAGTGAAAAACGTTTTCGCTGAGGTGCACGTGGTGTGCCGAGACGTTCACCGGTATAGGATGCGCGGTGAACCTGTCCGTGCGGGTGGAGTGGAAGCGCCCTATGGCGTGAAGCGTCTCCCTGGCGATCATTCGCTTTTCGTTAGATTGTATTACCAGTACCCTTACGTGGGAGCCCGGAGCGGTGAGTTCCTCCACCTGCCTGAGAAAGGGTTTCGACTGGCGGTTTGCATCATCCCAAAGACTTATGCCGAAGGGTTCGAGGCCCTGGCATATTCTAGCCCTGATCTCGGTTGAGTTCTCGCCGACTCCTCCGGTGAATATGAGGACGTCGAGGCCGCCTAATGCGGCCATATAGGCACCGATGTACTTCTTAACGCGGTAACAGTACATCCTGATGGCGTTTTTCGCTCTTTCGTTGCCGGTTTCGGCTGCATCGAGGACTTCCTTCATGTAGTTGCTTACGCCGCTGACCCCTTTGAGGCCGCTCTCTAAGTTCAGAATCCGGCTTAGCTCATCCGGCGAGTAACCGAGTTTCATGAGATAAAGGAGCACGCCCGGATCTATGTCTCCCGAGCGGGAGCCCATCATGAGGCCTTCCAGCGGGGTCATGCCCATGCTGGTATCGATGCTCCTGCCGTGATCTATGGCACATAAGGAAGCGCCATGGCCAAGGTGGCAGCTTATCATCTTGAGTTCGTTTATGGGGCGCTTCAGGTACGTGGCGGCTTTCAGGCTGACGTAATGGTGGTTGGTGCCGTGAAAGCCGTAGCGGCGCAGATGCTCTTTATCGAACAGATCGTTGGAAAGGGCGTATCTGTAGGCGTGCTCCGGCATGCTGCGGTGAAAGGCAGTGTCGAAAACGGCCACGTGCCCCGCCGACGGCAACAGTTTCGCCATTTCTTCGATGGCAGCCAGGTTGTAGGGGTTGTGCAGCGGGGCAAGCGGGCTGCAGGCCTTTATGCTGTCGATGACTTCGTCGTTTATGACCACGGAGTTAAAGAACTTGTCGCCGCCGTGCACCACCCTGTAGCCCACCGCCTTTATTTCATCGAGTCGGCCTATGACGCCGTAGTCGGGGCTGGTAAGGGCATCGAGCATCGTCTTTATAGCCTCAGCCGTGTTGCCAACGTACATTTTGCACTCTTTACTACTACCCTTTGTTGTGAATATGGAATGGCAGGACTCCGGGTCTCCTATCTTTTCTATCAAACCCTCTGTAATGGGTATGCTGTAGGCGGTGTCGAAAAGCGCGTACTTGAGGGAGGTTATGCGGCTGTTTATAACCAATATCTTTATAGGATCTACAGAGGACGTGAATTCGAGGTCGTATGGGTCGTTTTGCTGGCGAAGTGCCGTGGTTATGCCAACCTTTTGGGCCTCTTCACGCTCCCTGAGAATCAGCCGCTTGGTTATGGTCTGTGCTATCTTGGTGACGGCCATCGGGTTTGTGGCGATAACCGACGAAAACGTCTCCCTTGGTATTCTGACAGTCTTACAATCGCCGATGGCTACGACGTCCGTAAAAGAAGGCTCACCGGTCAGTATGGACATCTCACCCATGAGATCACCCCTGGTAAGAGTCGCCATGCTCTTTTTGTTACCGGCCCCGTCGGTGGAAATTACCTCGGCCTTGCCCTCGTATATTATACACAGGAACCTGCCAATTTCACCCACTCTTTTGATGACGTCGCCGTCTTTGTAATCCGT
>JADFXJ010000004.1:0-65533 GCA_015233615.1 Nitrospirota bacterium | reverse complement strand
GGAACCTGCCAATTTCACCCACTCTTTTGATGACGTCGCCGTCTTTGTAATCCGTTATGTCGGAACCGGAGGCGAGTACCTCAATATCCGCACTACCTAGATCCGACAGTTGCGGAATCGACGATAGAAACCGGGTTAGCTCCATAAGATTTACCTCACTTTATAATGATTTTACCATTTACAAGAAGCCAAAGGAAAGTTTTTTATTAGGTCCGGCACTTAGGGCCGATGGCCGGTTTCGATATTTTCCGGCATTAATCCGGCGGCATTCAATGGGCGGCATTAACTGGGAGGGGGCCCACCGAACGGCACTTATTGGGTGGCGGGCTCGCTGCAGAGGCCCTTGGAGTTACTTGTCAGTTTTTCGACGGCACAAAAGATGCCGGTAACCGACTCTGCCACGTTTGTGGCACCCTTGCTGCTGGTAATCGAGAGATCGTTTATGTTGCCGATTATTGAGTCGATGTTCGTGGTCGAGGCGTCCTGCATTGCCACGAGCTTATCTATCTGAATGATTCCCTCGTGGATTTCGATGGAAAGTGCACCTATTTCACCTATTTGGGCCAGAGCTTTTTTAATGGCGTCAGAGCTTTCTTCTATACCACCGAGTTCCTCCAGAAATTTCTTTTCGGACTTGGCGACGCTCTCTACGATAAGCCCTATGGTGGAGGAAATGCCTTTACTGGCCTGGCTGGACTCCATGGCCAAACGCCGTACCTTGTCTGCCACCACGGCAAACCCTCTGCCCGCCTCACCGGCCTTGGCCGATTCTATGGTAGCATTGAGGGCCAGCAAGTTCGTCTCGGAGGCTATATGGTTAATGGAAGCGGTGAATTTTTCGACGCTCCTTATTCTGTCTCCCACGTCGGCCAGCATGTGCCTCGTATTGTTTAAAGCCGAGAATATTCTCGAAAGCTCCCGTCCGGCTACATTGGAGGAGTCCAGGGCGCGTTTAGCTAAGGAACCGCTGTTTTCGGCCCGCTGTGAGAGGTTTGCCGTCTCTTGCCTGATTTTTTCGGAGTCGAAGGCAAGCCTGGTAGCATGGCCCTTGAGTTCACCGGTACTTCCGCAGAGCCGCTCACAGTTGGACGCTATGTTTTCCGAAGACTCGGAGATGTGGCAAACCCGGTCCATGAGAGACACGGCCGCCTGATCTATGGAGTCTACGTTGTTACGCACCGTGGACAAGAGCATCTCGAAGTTGTGCTGAACGCTCTCGTAGAGGTCGGCTGAGTAATCCACTTTAAGTGGTTCACCAATTCTTGCCATCGTCTTTTCCGAAAAGGATTCGATAAAATTCCTGAGCAGCTTTTTGAATATGAAATAATTGCTAACACCCACGAAAGCGCCCGCCACGAAGCATCCGAGTACGAAGTAAATCGCCATCCCGGGTTTCCAAACGACAAAAAAGTTGGCGTAAAATGGAAAGCAAACGGCAGCTACGAAACCCACGGCCAGGTAAATAACCAGGATTCTCCTCATCGTGGACATACGCTTGTTCTCCCTTGAATCATTTTCCCTGTGACCTGTTTCCCACCGTGAGCCGTCCTCCATCGTCCTTGCCGGGGGCAAAACCGCCGTCTCTATGCGCAAACGTCAAGAACTTCTTAATAATAACCCGTCGCAACCGAAAATTACAACTGTCAAGCAAAATATTGTTAAGCCAAAATATTTACCAAACCAGATGCCGGCCACCGAAACCCGGGCAAACGACGTAATTTTCTGGTTTCAAAGCGTTCGAAGCGTAATGTTCGAAGTCCGATGTTTAATTTTGGATCGGATTTATGGCATAATAATGGCGATATCTCAAGTTAAGACTCATATAACCAAAAAACACGGGTTAAAGCACCGGGGGAAAGACTAAAAGTGTACGACTGGCATGTATTGTTTTTCGATTCGGGCAAATTGGTGCTTGCTGCGGTTTTAGGAGGAGCCATAGGGTTCGAACGGGAAACACATGGACAAGCCGCCGGGTTTAGAACCTATTTTGTCGTATCTACGGCAGCTTGTCTTATGATGCTTCTTTCTCTGCACATGGAGGAGCTATATCGCCACCTTGACATGAATAAATCCACCGTACGCGTCGACCCCGGACGAATTGCTTCGTATGCTATCGCAAGTATGGGTTTTTTAGGTGCCGGCGCAATAATAAAAGGTAAAGGTACGGTTCGTGGATTAACGACCGCCGCCGGGCTTTGGGCGGCAACGGGGATTGGACTATCCATTGGATCAGGATATATCTACCAGACCTTGATAGCCGAGTGTTTAATCCTCGTAAATCTATATCTGGTGCTTCCCCTCAAAGGACTATTACCTCATAGAATGTACAGTATTCTTTCGATCAAATTTAGAAATACGGAGGATCGCCTTTTACTGGTAAGAGATATTTTATCGGAGTTTTCCATGTTGTCCGTTCTGCATACATGTTATGAACACAACGTATCAGCCCGAACAATATCGTATCGCATACGAGTAAATTATACGGATGACAATATTGGGCCACAGGTAGTGAAAAGGTTTTTGGAGATAGATGGCATAGAGACAATCGAATGGACGGAAAGCGATGTGCCTTAGTGGTAAAAGTACCCGATTTGCAATGCTCTGTGAGGGTTGTAGAACGTGGAAATTCGTTAAAGTTACCGGTTTATGCGGAGAAAATCTTTAATGTACTCCTTTTTTTTTAACGGATGCGGGACATAAAGTATTGACTTTTTAAATTCCCAGTTAGTACTATATACTTTGATTTAAGGAGGATAAATATGGAACATTCACATGCCCTGTTACATATAGAAGGTGTTCCTTCATACGTAACTTACTCGTGGTTGGCGATGGTTATACTCGTCACGGTATCCTTCATCGTGTCGAGGTCTTTGACGCTCGTACCCAGAGGGCTTCAGAACTTCATGGAGGCCTTAGTGGAGGCCCTGTATAACTTCTGCAAGGAAAACCTTGGAGAACACACAGACGCGGCTTTCCCACTTATCGGCACGCTAGGCCTGTACATACTCACGTGTAACATGATGGGTCTCATACCCGGATTCGAGGCTCCCACGGGATTTATAAACGTGACCGCTTCATGTGCGTTGCCCGTATTTTTCGTTTACCACTACTTCGGTATCAGGATAAACGGGGTTCACTACATAAACCAGTTCCTGGGGCCAATAAGGAGCATCTACGCCCTTCCCCTCATGATAATGATGTTTTTCATCGAGTTGATAAGCCATCTGGCCAGACCGCTTACATTGTCGGTGAGGCTTTTCGGTAACATGCTGTCCAAGCACATAATCCTTACGGTGCTGTCGATGCTGGTGCCTGCGCTGGTACCTGTGTTGTTCCTGTCGCTGGGTGTGCTGGTAAGCTTCGTTCAGGCCTTCGTATTTGTGTTATTGACAACGCTGTACATAGCAGGCGCCGTTAGCGAGGCGCATTGACCATGATAAAAAAATATCACTCAGGAGGTGAAAAATGAAAAAAGTTTATGCTTATGTAGTTCTTACTCTCATGCTCGTTCTGTTTTCGGCGCCTTACGTACTGGCGGCCGAAGGCTCTGCCGAATCGAAGTCCGACAAAAGCAGCGTGATGGCTATGGCTGCAATAGGCGCGCCTATCGGCATCGGAATCGCGGCTCTGGGAACCGGAATAGGCCAGGGTATCGGCTTGAGCAAGGCATGTGAGGGTGTTGCCAGGAATCCCGGCGCGTCGGGTAAAATCACTACTACTCTCATCGTTGGTCTGGCTCTCATAGAGTCACTCTGTATATATGCATTTCTCGTAGCACTTGGTGTACTGATTAGCCAGAAGTTGTTTTTCGGTTAAACGGCCTGAAAATAAAAGGCAGGGCATAACGCCTTGCCTTTTCCACTTTTATGTTCCGTAACTTTGGAACTCCGGCCCTCCGGCCACTTCACGATAAATCTTGAAATTGAATACGCTAAACCAAGCCGGCGCCTGACTGGCATTTAAAGACACCTGACTGGCGCCTGGCAAGCGGTGGTATTATCCTAAAGATAAGGAAGGGGAATGACAATTATGGGTATAGCATTTAAAAGACTGGTTGTAGGCCCACTTGAAGTCAACTGTTACATCGTGACCGACGAAAGTACAAAAGACACGGCGATTGTCGACCCGGGGGACGAACCTGACAGACTGCTCGATTACATCAACGAAAATGCTCTGATTACCAGATATATTATTTGCACACACACCCACTTCGACCATATAGGTGCGATACCGGAGTTAAAGGAAGCCACGAAGGCCACATTGATCATTCACAAGGAAGATTTATCCATCTACGATATGGCTAAGGATATGGCCAACTTTTGGGGACATCAACTTGGCCCTCTGCCCAGGCCGGACTTATTGGTCTCGGAGGGTGACCTTATACCACTGGGAAGCTACACCTTCAAGGTGCTTCATACACCGGGGCACACTCCGGGCGGGATGTGCCTGCTGGCAGATGGCGTGCTCATATCGGGAGACACACTGTTTGCGGGCTCCGTGGGCAGGACGGATTTTCCGGGCGGTAGCATGTCTCAATTGAAATCCTCCTTCAGGCGGTTATTGACACTCCCCGGTGAAACCCGGGTACTGCCGGGACACGGACCGGCTACTACCATTGCGGACGAGGTTAAAGACAATTTCTTTATTGGCGAAATTTAGAAATGACGGAATTTAGAGGTACCTATTTTGAACGAAAATAGTCCAATCATATTGGACGGCAAAAAACTGGCCGGTGAGATAAGAGAACGAGTAAAACAAGACGTCACTAACCTCAACAAAATAGGCATAGACGTGGGTCTGGCTCTCCTTCTTGCCGGGGATAACCAGTCCTCGGTTAAATACTTTATGGCTACCCTGAAGGCAAGCGAGCACGTCGGTATTAACGTTTTCGAGTATAAGCTTCCCTCTTCAGCATCACAGAACGAGATTCTGAACGTTATAAGGGACGTTAACGCAGACGAGAGGATAAGCGGGCTGCTTGTCCTGTTTCCGCTGCCGGGAAGGATTAACGCCCGTGGCGTCGTAAACTCCATACTGCCGGAAAAGGACGTTGACGGTCTGGGTTCCGTGTCCGTCGGACGTCTTGCCGCAGAGGAATCCATGTTCCAGATATTCTCTATGGACGCTAGCGTCCCGCTTGAAGGAAGACCTTACGTACACCATCGTTCCGGGTTTATCCCGTGTATGCCGTCGAGCTTCCTGCCGTGCACTCCATACGGGGTCATAATGCTCCTCGAAAACTACGGCGTTGAGTTCGGCGGGAAAAACGTGGTGGTTATCGGCAAGAGCCTCGCCGTAGGCAAGCCGCTTGCTATGATGTTTCTCGCCAAGGAGGCTACGGTATCGATTTGCCACAAGTCCACTCAAAACCTGGAGGCGTATCTGCGAAACGCGGACATCGTGTGCTCTGCTACGGGGGTGCCGGGTCTCATAAAAGGCAATATGATAAAGGAAGGGGCCATAGTGGTCGACATAGGTATAAACGTTCGGGCTGACGGGTCAATCGTAGGGGACGTGGATTTCGCCACGGTGTCCGAAAAAGCCTCCATGATAACGCCGGTGCCCGGAGGCGTAGGACCGGTTACCATAGCGATACTCCTGCAAAACACGGTGCGCTCGGCCCAAAGCAACGTCATCTTAAACCACCCGCTTACCATTCCATGACGTATTCCATGACTTCCCGATAGATATGTTTCAATGGGAAGCCGCTAAAACGGCCACTACAGGAAAAGGCGTTTTTACGTCCCACTTATTGGCCGCACTTGTGGCCTTTACCGTAACGTTCCTGGTTTACTCGCCAACTCTCAGGAGCGGTTTCGTATGGGACGATGCCCACACTATTAAGGAATCCCTTGTTTTCGACAAAAGCAACCCCTATTCGTTTCTGTTTAGTGGTGGCACTTATTACAGGCCGGCGGTGTTTTTAACCTTCTACCTGGATCGTGCACTGTGGGGCACGCAGCCACAGGGATTCCACCTGAGTAACGTGTTACTGCACTCATTCAACGCCCTCCTGGTCTACGCCATATGGGCATATTTACCGTATTGTGCGCCCGGTACACGGACTTTACCCTCCGGCGGTTTGGAGCAGTCGGGACAGGGATTGGAACCATTAGACCGGAGGGTAGAGCCGTTAGGGCAAAAGTTTGTACCACGCCTGTCCACAATTTTACCACCTCTGGCGGCTTCCCTGTTTTTTTCGTTGCATCCGGTTAACTCGGAGGCGGTGGCATGGATATCCGGCAGGACGGACGTGCTGGCCACCTTTTTTTTTCTTTTGGCCTTTTTCTGCATTCTTGTATACGAGGTGGAAAAAAAGGACGCGATCCTTTTTTGCGTGTTTGTGCTTTCCCTTTTTTCCATGATGTCGAAGGAAAACGGTGCATCCTTCGTTATCCTTTTCCTTTGTTACGCATCGTCGGCAGGCTGGGACGGGAAAAAGCTCGTCAAAGGTATATATTTTGTCGTGGCTGCCGTGGTTGTATACGTGCTTCTAAGAATCGGTGCCGGGAGTGTGCCGGACTTGTTTAGCACAAGCGGCGGGAAAAGTTTTTTCTACCCCGGTATGACCCGCTTAAGCGTAGTCCAATCTATGGTCTACGCTACCGGCTATTACGTGGGAAAGCTCCTGGTACCCACGAACCTGAACCTGTTGCCACAGTTTACCGGCAACCCTGCAAACGTGCTTTTCTACCTGGTTCTTTTGCTTGCCGCTGCCATGCTCTACCTTAAGAGGCGCCGGTGGGAACTCTTTTTCGTCGCCTGGGTGGCGGTTACCCTGTTGCCATCGCTTCTGATCGCCTTTTCGGGGGTAGCTTACCCGGTTGGAGAGCGCTATATGTACCTGCCCTCGGTGGGATATGCTTTTTTGCTGTCCTTTGCTCTTTTTTCGAACGTTAAGGTGAAAACCGCAAGCGTACTGTCGTTTCTGCTCATCCTGTCATTTGGATTTTGTCTTGCCGGCAGAATTGGTGTCTGGCAAAATGAACTCGCTCTATGGGCCAGCGCGGCAAATGGCAATCCCGCCTCGGCCACCGCCAGGACTAACTACGGTGTGGCACTATTAATGGCTAAAGATTACGTTAAAGCCGAAAAAGAGCTGAATGCCGCTTTGATAATCGACGTGGATGGCTACGTGCAGCTTTCGATATTATACGACGCACTCGCAAACGTGGCAATCGTAAACGCGGACAGTAAAAGCACGGGCAAAGAAAACAGGGGCATAGAAAACTCGCAAATGGGGCAAAATCGACTAGAGCTTGCAGAAAAATACCTGTACCTTTCGATAAAAACAGATCCGAATAACATCGACGCCTACAACAACCTTGGTTGTCTTTATATACAGAAGTCCGGTCGATTGTCCGGGGAAAGGAAAAAGGAAAAAGAGGAGCTTCTCCTGGCCTCGTTGCGTGTATTTAACCATGCTCTGTCTATAGACCCCGGCTCATTAAAAATAAAATTCAACATGGGTATAAGCTATTTAAAGTTAAACGACACCGGCAACGCTATCAAAACCTTTACGTCCGTGGTTGAGGCAGACCCGGGGAGCGAAGAGGCCCATCGGATTTTATCCGAAGCCATGAACGTGAAAAAAGGGGGCTACTAGTGTACGGTTACAATAACGGCTTTACAATGAGAGATTTTTGAAACAACTCAAATGTCTGAACTGTGATTTAAATGATTCCTTGATTTGCTATGATTAATAATTTGGAAAGCGGATATTTATCATAGTTTTTATCATAGTTTTCATTTAATCATTATTAATCACAGTTCAAGACAAATACCTGCTCCTTTTTGTGGTCACTTGCCATTGAACTGCGTTGTAATATCTATACTTCTGATTTGATTGCGGCCACGTCCTTTGGCTTCGTAAAGCATTTCATCGGCACGCTTAATTAATTCCGCTGGCAATTGGCCGGTCGATGGAATTATCATAGCAACACCGAAGCTCAAAGTGACGTGCTTTTCTATAGGTGAATATGCGTGTGGTATCTGTAAGGAATTCACCTTTTCCCGTAATTGTTTCGCAACCGACAGAACTCCTTCGGCATTCGTATCGGTAAGCACGCAGACAAACTCCTCTCCACCGTACCTGGCAACCATATCCGTCTGTCTTTTGAGTACCTCTGCCAGGGCATGTGCAACTTTCCTGAGACAATCATCGCCCGTCAGATGGCCATAATTATCATTATATAGTTTGAAAAAATCGATATCGGCCATGACAAGTGACAGTAGCTTTCCGGAACGAATTGCACGATGCCATTCCCGGTTTAGATACTCATCGAATTGTCTCCGATTAGCTATCCCGGTCAGACCGTCTATCAGGGAGAGTCGTTCTGCCGCCTGTCTTGCCTCTTCGAGTTCTTTAGTCCGTTCCCTTACTTTCTCTACCAGTTCTTCGTTAAATCTTTCCATCGCCTCCATAGCTTTTTTTCTTTCCGTAATGTCATTCATGGAGACGATCACTTTCGACCATGTTTTATCGACGTCCGCCATCAAAGACAACTTCAGGTGTATGTATTTCTTATTCCCTTTAAGGGTATAATTTACGGCTTCCGCTTCGAATACCGTTTTGTTTTCGGCAAGGGCAATAAGCTCTTGTCGAAACGTATCGGACGATTCCCCGCTGAAAATCCGACTTAAAGACTTCATGAGGTGTTCCTTGTTCTCGTACTCGTAAAGTTCTAGAGTAGCTTTATTAATGTCTATGATTTTTACCGTAGATGCGCATTTAGCAACCTCCTCCGGATGATTCCCGAAATAATCGCTAAATTTTTCGACACCGGAAATTCGCAAACTATTTATGTATTTTTTTACTTCGCTGAAATCCTCTTCCAGAATCGAAACGGGAGATTCATCGAACAGACTCCGGTAACGAAGCTCACTGTTCTTTAAAGCATCCTCTCTCTCCCTGCTGCCTGAAATGTCTTGAATTACCGCCGTAAAATAATTCCCGTCGTTTGTTTTATAGGTTGACAGGGAAACTTCTATAAGTAATTCGGTATTATCTTTCCTGAGCCCCTTCGATTCCACCATCCTGGCGATAATTTCCGGTTTCTTTTCCGAATCCGATAGATCTGCTCTTTTATTAAACTCATTCAGTAATTGCAGTTCCGGGACAATATAAGTTATCGGCTTGCCTGATATCTCATTAGATCGATAACCGAAAATGGTTTCCGCCGCACGATTCCAGGAAATTATGCTTCCATTGGCATCGGTCGAAATAATGGCTTCGTTTGCCGTTTCTAATACAGAGTAATAACGCTCTTCGATGTTTTTTAGGATTTCAACCATTTGTAATTTAAGTATTGCCTGCCATCGTCGCCGAACAAAAAGCATGTTTTAACACATAATATAGCATACTGGCCGAATGATTACAAGTTTGTTATAAGCATCACATGGAGAAAACCGAGACACTGGAAGCACTAATGGAATAAAGAGAGCCACCGAAGGGATTCGAACCCCCGACCGGCTGATTACAAATCAGCTGCTCTACCGGCTGAGCTACGGTGGCATTCGGCTTACGGTATGTTTGTAAAATATAACACATTGCCATGAAAATAGCAAGCCGGACGTTTTCTCAACAGCAATGAAGAGCGAAGGGTTGAAAAACAAGCCGGAGTGCCGGTTTATATAGGAAAATTTTTTCATCAATGCGCAAATCGATTCATACCAGAATGCGCAAGTCGGTTCATACCAACTGACATCCTTTACTTAATAAATCCTGATAAAACAATGGGTTAATATAATATGCAATGCTGGCACAAATATTGCTTAGCTAATTATAGCGCAGATCTTTAGGCTTTAAGGAGGGTCAATATGGCATTTTTGAAAGTAAGAGTAACTGGTTGCTACGTTAACGTTAAGAGTCACTACCTGACAAGCTGCCAAATAAGCCAATACAGCAATACTACAGGCTTAATAAACGTAAATAAATATTTGTTCGGCACACAGGCATGTTAAAACAACATAAGTTATGTTTTGGTATTATTCCGAATCCAAAGGGTTCGATAAATGAGGAGAAACAAAGTGAACGTACGGATCAAAATATTTTCATATTATTTTAAGCTCGACGACTTACATTCTATTACCGTAATGGACGCAGAGAAACAGGCCATTAGCAGGGCTCTGAAACATGCAAGTGGCAATTTGGAAAGGGCTGCTTCTCTTTTGCAGATTAAGAGAAAGAACCTGGTCAAGAAACTAAAAGACTATAGCATAGACTATGGAGGCGTGTATGGATACTAGAGCCTACATATGCAAAACGGAGATAAGCAGCGTGATCTCTATGGATATGGAAGACAACACCATCGACAAAATAACGAAATGGATTACTATTGCGGCCTCCCTTTACTTCGTTATATCTTTGGTTTTCTAACCTTCGAAACGATTCCCTAAGATTCCCTATATATAGAGGGCAGCCGTAAGAAGCTGCCCTTTTTTTACTTTACCGCGCATCCACTTTCCGGGGTAAAATTTCCGGGCCAAAGTGAATCCTTATTCCTCCTGTTTACCGATGCTTGCCGCCGAGACCTGTTTCTCTGGTGCCACGTCGTAGTTTATGGCCGAGAGCACTTCTTTAAGATACCAGATTTCCCGTGTCACCATTTGGGGCACGACGGGAGCTTTTTGCTGCTGCTTCTTGCCTGCTGCCGTGACTATTCTTGTCGATTTTGCCAATTTTGCCGATTTCGGCGTCCCGGACAATTCCACTATCGGCGTTGCGCTTTTTTTATTCGTGGCACTTACGCCGGGGTGATTGGACAAGTGCCGGGCCAGGTACTGGTTTCTAATCTCCGTCAGCATGAATAGTCTTTCCGGAAGCTCCATCTTATACCAGTTTTGCTTGTATTGGCCCAGAAGTTCGTCGCCCTTTGACATTTTTTTCTTCTTTAACAGGCTGCCGTCGGCCTTAATGGCAAGGACGTAGTCCCTGAGCACCGCACGAATGGCGAAGATCTTATGGACGTAATTGGCGTTTTCCGTATTGTCGACGGATTCGGAATAGGGGGCGGGGTCACCCTGGAATCTCTTGTAGTAAGGGGCTACGCTTTTTGGTGAACGGTTATAAGCCCAGAAGGCCCAAAGCCAGCGGTCGCTGTTTTTGACCTTTTTGCCGTTAATCTTGTAAGCCCTGTCCCACATGAGGGTAAGGTTGTAGTTGTCTTTCAAGAGTTTGATGGCGGCCTCCGTGCTCTTAACGGGGTTGGAGCGGTAATCCATGTTTTCGGTATCGTCTATGAGTCCGTAAGACCTGGCAGTCGATGGCATGAATTGCCAGTACCCTTTGGCCCCTGCCGCGGACTGAGCTTTATTGTTCCACGACGACTCGGCCATTGCCAAAAAAACTATCTCCAAAGGTATGTCCTCTTCCTTGCACAGGTTGTAAACCATCTTGAGATGGCCGCTATAGACGAGCCTGTACCACCCCTCTACGAGTTTTTGATAGCTGGTCATAAGTTCCAGGCCTTTTTCCTTCTTGTACCTGATTAGCTTTTTGTCGTACTCGATGTCTTGTTCGCTATATACCTTTCTCCAATGGAGTATTTGCTGAGCGTTGCCCTTTCCCGTGGGCGGGCCGATGTGTGGGGCATGGCAAAAAAGGCGATTCATCAGATCGCCGTTGGTGGGTTTTTCTTCCACGGCGTACGACGTCGAGCCGGCAAAAGCCAGGAAGAAGAGAACCTCCGGCAACAAGAGATATTTAACTATACATTTAAATATACTATATTTCGATATATAGTCAGCGGGATAGTTAACGGGACGTCCACTAAACTCTGTACGGTTTAACTTCCGGAATTGATCGGCCTTCATCGTATATCCTCCAATTTTGGCACGTTTCTGGCACGTTCTTTTAATTTCCCGACATCCACAAGGAGCGTCTCCTTTAACGTCTCCTGTAAAGCACACGTTAACTAGAATATAAATCCCGAACGAAAAAAGCAACTATCCGAATAGAAACATCGAACATTAAGCCAGGGCCCGGGCCGCCCGTGTGGCGATATATAATTTTTAGGCACGTTCGATAAAAAAATTAAAAAATATTAAAGTAAAGTAAAATGTTTACACTTTTGTTAAAAGTATGGTAGTATTATTCGTTGACATATACAATATTTTAGAAAGGGGTGAGAAAGTGTCTCAAACTAAAGAGACTAAGCATACGTTGATAGACGGTTACAAAATACACGAGAAAGATACCGGGTCTCCGGAGGTTCAGATAGCTCTCCTGAGCGATCGGATAGGTTATCTCTCAGAGCACTTCAAGGTGCACATGAAAGATCACCATTCGCGCAGAGGGCTCCTGAAGATCGTCGCCAGGAGAAGGAAACTGCTCGAGTATTTGAAATCCAAGAACGTTAAACGCTACAAGACACTCATAGAGCGTCTGGGTATTAGAAAGTAGAGTCAGAAAGTAGAGGATGAACATTGGAATCTGTAGAAGTCATAATCAATGAAGACAGGTTAATACTCGAAACAGGACTCCTGGCAAAGCAAGCGGACGGTTCGGTAGTTGCCAGGTATGGCGACACAATGGTGCTGGCAACGGCGGTAGCTTCGAAGAAAGTAATGGAAGGCAAGGATTTTTTCCCGCTAACCATCGATTACCAGGAAAAGGCCTATTCGGCCGGCAAGATACCGGGAGGGTTCCTGAAGCGTGAGGGCCGTCCCTCGGAAAAGGAAGTTCTCACGTCGCGCCTCATAGACCGACCGATGAGACCTTTGTTTCCAAACGGCTTCTTCTCCGAAACCCAGGGGGTAATCTCCGTCGTGTCTTACGGTGAAGAAAATATAGCCGACGTATTGGGGATAATAGCGATGTCCGCGGCGTTGACTATCTCGGACATTCCCTTCGATGGGCCCGTTGGAGCCGTAAGGGTTTGCCGGATGAACGGGCATATTAAGGTAAATCCGAACCTTAACGACATCGCCTGTGTAAACGACACCGACATAGTGGATCTCTCCCTGATAGTAGCCGGCACGGCAGATGCGGTGGCCATGGTCGAGGGAGGCGCTATAGAGGTCTCCGAAGAGGTGATGCTCGAAGCTATCAGTATAGCCCACGCCGAGATAAAGAGAATCGTCGAGGCTCAGCACCTTCTCAGGCAGAAGGCGGGCAAGCCCAAGAGACCCCTGGCTCCCATAGTGAAAAACGAGGAGCTGGACAGGCAGGTAAGGCAGTTCGCTCTGGAAAAGATGAAGGAATCCATAAGGATACCCGGCAAACTCGTGCGTCAGAAGGCATTGGATGCCATTGTTGACGAGATGATAGTCGCGCTGTGTCCCGAAGATGACGGCAAGAAAGACGATCGCAAGGTAAAAGAGCTTGCCAAAGCCTTCGAGGAACTCGAAAAGGAGTTGGTTCGCGACGGCATACTCACCGAGGGAATCAGAGCGGACGGACGCCGGTGCGACGAGATAAGACACATCGAGTGCCACGTAGGGCTCCTGCCGCGTGCGCATGGTTCGGCCCTCTTCGTCAGAGGTGAGACACAATCTCTTGCCGCGGTAACTCTAGGCACCACCAGCGATGAGCAAAGGGTTGACTCCCTTGAAGGAGACTCCTATAAATCCTTCATGTTACACTACAATTTCCCTCCTTTCAGCGTAGGAGAGGTAAAACCCCTCAAGTCCCCCGGACGAAGGGAGATAGGCCACGGATCTTTGGCAGAGAGGGCTATAAAGCCTGTAATACCGTCCAACGAGTCCTTTCCTTATACGATCAGGGTAGTGTCGGATATCCTGGAGTCAAACGGTTCGTCGTCGATGGCTTCGGTATGCGGAGCGACTCTGGCACTAATGGACGGAGGCGTGCCCATCAAGGCGCCGGTTGCGGGAATAGCCATGGGTCTCATAAAAGAAGGCGACAGAGTAGTCGTGCTGTCCGACATTTTGGGTCTCGAAGACCACCTCGGAGACATGGACTTCAAGGTGACCGGAACGGCAAACGGTATCACCGCCTTTCAGATGGACGTGAAGATCAAGGGCGTGTCCACGGAACTTATGGCCGACGCACTCGAAAAGGCCAGGCAGGGCAGGCTCCACATACTCGGAAAACTGACCGAAACACTGGAGGCCCCTCGTGCAAACCTTTCACCCAATGCCCCGCGTATCCACCAACTGAAAATAAGAGTGGAAAAGATCAAAGACGTCATTGGTTCGGGTGGTAAAGTCATAAAGGGTATAATCGAGCAGACCGGAGTAAAGATCGACATAAACGACGACGGTGTCATAACGATAGCCTCGACAGACGAAGCTTCTTTCCTCAAGGCCCAGGATATCATAATGGGTATCGTTGAGGAGGCGGAAATTGGCAAAATATACACCGGAATCGTCAAAAAGATAATGGACTTCGGCGCGTTCGTAGAGATACTCCCCGGTATGGACGGACTCCTGCACATATCCCAAATATCGGAAAAGAGAGTCAACAAGGTTACAGACGAGCTGCAGGAAGGAGATACGGTTATCGTTAAGGTAATCGAGATAGACAAGGCCGGAAAGATCAAGTTAAGCAGAAAAGAAGCGATGAGAGAACAAAATAAACCTGAGTAAGTGCATGGTGCAAACGCCATAAGCTCTTACGCACCGTAAGTACAGGGATAAACAACGAAGGGATAGAAGGGATAAGTATATTATCCCTTTTTTATTTGAAGTCGGATAGTATCGATTCTACGTCGATTATATAAGGAAGATGGGAAATTAGATATGTTTAAGAAAGTGTATCTGGATAATGGAATCCCCCTGGTAATGGAGAAAGTGGAGGGGGTACGTTCGGTAGCTGTAGGCATCTGGGTCAAGGTGGGTGCCAGGTTCGAGGCTCCGGGAAAAAACGGTATATCCCACTTCGTCGAGCATATGTTTTTCAAGGGCACCAAAAACAGGTCTCAAAAGGCCATAGCTATCGAAATCGATTCCCTCGGCGGAGACCTCAACGCCTTCACATCCAGGGAGAGCACCACTTTTTATGTAAAGCTCCTCAGCGACTACGTAGAAAAAGGCGTCGACGTACTGGCCGACATTTTTTTCAACTCCCTGTTTAAAGAAGAAGACATCGAAAAAGAACAGGAGATCATCACCGAGGAAATAATGATGGTGGAAGATACTCCGGACGACTATATACACGATCTGTTCTACCAGGATATATGGGGGCTGGAGGGGCTTGGCATGCCCGTACTCGGTACGAAAGAAACAGTCTTGTCCTTTGGCAGGGAAGACCTCCTGACTCACATAGCAAGCTACTACTGCCACGACGACGTCGTAATCTCCTGTGCAGGCAACATAGACTTCGACGGCTACCTTCGCATGTTCAACGACAAGTTTGGCGCCGCGAAGAGCCTTTGCCCAAAGAGTAAGAATATGTCGTTGTCCACCTTTGGCACCGCTCTCAAGGTCTACGAAAAGGACCACTCGGAGGTACACATGTGTATCGGTGTTAAGGGCGTAAAGCAGGACAGCGAACTAAGATATCCCTTTCTCGTCCTGAACACTATATTTGGTTCGGGGGTGAGTTCTCGCTTGTTTCAGGAGGTGAGAGAGACCAGAGGGTTGGTCTACACCATTTACTCTTTTCTGTCCTCCTACCACGACACGGGGGTCTTTGCCGTATATGCCGGAGCAGGCAGGAAGAAATACGTGGAGGTCATAGAAACGGTTATTAAAGAAATGGCCTCGCTTAAGGAAACGATTACCGACAAAGAAATAGAAAGGGCAAAAAACCAGATTAAGGGCAACATGCTCATGTCCCTGGAGTCCTCCTCCGGGAGGATGCACAATATTGCCAGACAGGAGATCTACTACGGCAGGTACTACCCGCCGGAGGAGATTATAAGTGGCATCGAAAAGGTACTCAAAAGCGACGTTGCCGGCATAATCGATACCTTTTTATCCACCGGCGGTAAAGCTGTAACGGTGCTGGGGCCAGCCAAAGCCGAAGAGCTTTCGGGCATAGTGTAAAAGGTACTTTTATGTGGCAGGTTTTTATGCGCCAAGTATTGTAAATAATTATGGTATAATGAACAAACGTATCCTGAAGAGTACTTTGAAGTGTATTCTGAAGAGTATTCCGAAAGGAACAGAGGTGACAAGCGATGGAGCAGGTATTTAAAAGGCCGGAGAGCCTGAAAGACAACCCTTTCAGGTTATGTCCCGGGTGCGGTCACAGCTTGGTGCACAGGTTAATAGCTCAGTCCATAGACGAGCTCGGTATACGGGAGCGGGTAATAGGTATAGCCCCGGTAGGCTGTGCGGTATTCGCTTACGACTACTTTAACTTCGACATTATAGAGTGTGCCCATGGAAGGCCGCCTTCGGTAGCTACCGCTCTGAAGCGGGTACATCCGGAGGCCATAGTGTTTTCATATCAGGGCGATGGTGATTTAGCGGCTATAGGCACGGCCGAAATAGTCCATACCGCAAACAGGGGAGAAAACCTGTCCGTATTCTTTATCAATAACGCCACTTACGGAATGACGGGCGGACAGATGGCCCCCACCACTCTTTTAAAGCAGCGGACTACTACTTGCCAGAAAGGAAAGAGGATAGCCACGGAGGGTTACCCGCTAAAGGTGTCCGAGATGCTGGCTACCCTGGACGGTGCCGTATTTGTGGCCCGCTCATCCCTGGACAACGTTAACAACGTGTTACATACCAAGAAGCTCGTTAAAAAAGTCTTCGAAAACCAGATGAATAATAAGGGGTTTAGTTTTCTCGAAATACTGTCACCCTGTCCCACCGACTGGCACATGCAGCCCGTGGACTCTCTTAAATGGATAAGCTCCGAAATGGCGGGGGTTTTTAAAAACGGTATATTCAAAGACGTGGAAAGGCCTTAAGTATTGGAAAGAAAATTTTTAATCGGAGGCTCCGGGGGGCAGGGAATACTGTTCCTGGGGAAAGTGATAGCCAATGCGGCCATGCTGGCCGGAAAAGAGGTGACCTGGTTCCCCTCATACGGGGCCGAAATGAGAAGCGGTGCGGCAAACTGTACCGTGATTGTCTCCGACGAGATCATTGGCTCTCCCATACTAACCTATGCCGACTACCTGATAGTCTTCACCGAGGCCGCACTCAATAAGTTCGTGCCACGGCTGAAAGAAGACGGCATGCTCTTTTACGACTCCTCCTTCATGACCTTCGATTTTAACGGCCATTTCAACGGTTACGTGGAAAGCATGGGAGTAAAGGCCAGCATAATGGCCTCCGAGATAGGCTCCACGAGGGTAGCCAATATGATAATGCTCGGTGTATTGGCAGCCAGTACCGGAATATTTTCGATTGAAGAGCTCCTTCTGGCACTTGAGGGAGACACCTCCGAGTGCATGCTTCACAACCTTTCCCTGAACAAGCGTGCCTTATTAAGAGGGTTCGAGATAATTGAGAATAAGAAAAGCAATCGTATCTGACGTAAAGCCCATACAGAGGTTGATAAACGACTTTGCCACGAAAGAGTTAATGCTTGCCAGGCCGCTTAACGCACTATACGAAAATCTGCGGGACTACTTTGTGTGCGAAGGCCCGGTCTCCGGTTTATGCGGCGACGCCGGGATAATCGATACCGGCAAGATAACCGATACCACCAGGGTCGTCGATACCGGAGGGACGACCGGTGCCGGAGTGATTACCGATACCGCAGATCCGGCCGTAGGAATAATCGGCGTATCGGCTCTGCACATAATGTGGGAAGACCTTGCGGAGATAAAGTCTCTGGCGGTAAGCCAGTCCTTCCAGAAACGGGGAATAGGGCGCCAACTCTTAGAGCGCTGCCTGGATGAGGCAAGAGCTTTGGGAGTGATGCGCATATTCGCCCTTACTTACGTGCCGGGATTTTTCAAAAAGCTGGGGTTTACGGAGATAGACAAGTCCAATCTTCCCCACAAGATCTGGGGCGAGTGCATACACTGTACCAAGTTCCCCGACTGCGACGAACAAGCCGTGATATTGGAGTTCTGATCAAGCAGCCGGCCTGAGATGGCCTATGGAGCAAGGATGGGCGCTTCCGCCAAAATGGAAATTGTCAACGTACCATAAGTAAAGAGTTTCTCGCTCCTCGTAGATGTGCCTACTTCCATTTGGATCTATATAATTCGTTTGAGTGAACTTTTTCGAATCACTAAGAACGGTTTGCTCGTCTCTTGGCGATATATTCGAAGTAGGGTTATATGCGTGCTTCTTGATACAGAACTTTGGCTCAAGCCAGTTATCCAGGCAGTTCTCGCTTTTGATACAATCTAAAGAGATCTCGTCAGGGTGATTGTTCTTTGTTACCCTAATCATGGCGTGATTATCGAAAATTGAACCCAGAAAGTTATAAAGGAAGGATACTAATTCGGCATTTGCAAGTTTCCTCTCTGTTAGTTCGGCAATGGAAGTGTCGCTTACGTTAGTGTTACTTTCTTTGCAGAAAAATATGTCATTTGGATTGTGAGCCTGTGTTTCCCTCCAGTTTACTAGGTGCAGTTTTCGGTAAAATAGTTTCATGAAAGTTTCTCTTATTAATTTTCCCCTGATAGCATTCAAGCTTTTTTTTAAACAACTATTTTCCATGGGATAACAATTTTCTAAACAGTATTCCTCAAAATATATTGCAAAACGCAGGTTTTGTTTGCCTACAATATCTACAAAACGGTTGAATACGTTGTTAAAAACCACCACGGCATTTTGGAATTCATCGATGGTATTATATTGTTTATCAATCGATGTTTCGTTTACGAAGACCTGTATCATTTACCGTATAGTCTCGCAAAATCTTTTTCGGTCTGGTCAAAAAAACCATCAGGCCAATCTTCGATTTTACCATTGTCGTGCACTTCGATTTCCTTCATGTTTACGTGTTCCTTCTCTTTACCGAAGTAAAGGATATTCAGGTCATCCGACTTGACAATCCCATCCTTAACTGCTATCAGCAGACCGTTCAGAACGTGATCGCTGTGAGATTCGATTAATACCTGTACACCGCAACTGCTGACAAGGGATAAAAAATAGGCAATTTGCGTCTGTGCTGACGGGTGAAGGTGTGCCTCCGGATTTTCAACGATAAGCATTTCGTCTTTTTGGGCAATCAGACCCGATACGAAAATTGGAAGCGCGTAGGTATAACCAAAACCTACGTTTGTAGGCCTATAGAGGTTGCCGGATCCGTTGGAGTTCAATTTCATAAAGATGATTGTATTTTCGAATTCGTTTACATCGAGTTTACATCCACGGAAAATATTATCCATCCATGCTTCGGTTTGGTCTGCCAGCGTTTTCGATACTTGAGTGGGAAGGCATAGTCTGTCATCTATTGGTTCGTATTTTTTCTTTACTAACACGTTTGTAGTGAATTCACCTTTCGATCCAACGTTAGGAAAATCGAAGAAACCAGATTTTTGGTAAAACTCCCGGGGACCTATACGTTCAGCAGAGACATAATGGATTTTGTGATAATTAATGAATTTACGTAAATCTATATGTACATCATTTACACGAGCAGACATGTGATCAGCATCAAAAGGATGAAAAAATATATTTCCTTTAAAGCCCCTCTTTTTTGAACTTAGATGACCTTTAAACTCGGTTTCTTCAAATTCCTCAGAATTCAATATACCTTTAATATCATACTTAGGAATGTTTGCAAACGCTTCATCATCATTGAAGCTTGCATTATTAAGGTAAAAATGCAAGGTGATCGTATTATTGCCATTTTGTTCGGTGAAAACAAAAGTATTCTCAATATCGTATTCCTCAGGAAGGTGGCTGTTTCTCAAATCCTTGAAGTTTCCCATTTGAACATTGTAACCGTTCAGCATAAGTTTCAAATGTTTCCTACTTGCGAAAGGAACCAATTTATGTACAAAAGACTGGTTGTATAGAAGAATCGATTGCAACACCGATGATTTACCCGAACCGTTGACGCCGGTAAGAAGATTAAGAGATTTAACCGGTATTTTCGTTGCTTCCATGAAAGCCTTAAAGTTTTTTAACGTTATCTCCCTAAGCATTAGACCTTACCCAAGTACTCCTGAACTTTATCAAATCTCGTTTGAACTCTTTTTTTATGTCCAGTAGCTTTGCCTATCGCGTCTAAAAAAAATTCATCTTTTAAAAGTATTTCATAATTTTCTCTTATCTTTTCCTTATGCTCGTGTAGGAAACGTTCATCTTTATTGGAGAAATAAAGGAATATCGATTCCATCAGCGCCAGTTTAATTGAGCCTCTTCTATCGTCTGTTCCAGTAATCCTGAAATTTTTCATGCCGAAGAATTCCTGAGTTAGTTCCATAATTCTTAGGAACTTGTTCTTTAATTCGTCAACTTGCAATGGTTTCATTTTATTGATGGCAGCCATCGTGTCTGACAGAAACTCGTCCAAATCCCCTTGATACGATTTGTAAGGTGTCAGATAAAACGCCAGACAGCGTAATATAGCCTCCATGTCCTTCATCCTTTTAGGATCAATTCCATGGTCAATAGCCCTCTTAAAAGTTGCTGATCCAGAGAGTTCTTTCAACAGTTTGGTTGCGGCACCTGTATACATGCAATTTCTAATTTCCTGTCTTTTCAATTGGGTACCGCCAGTATTTATCCTGTTGAAAATATCGTAAACCCTTTGAGATCTTACAGAAGGCTTTATTATGTAAAGCATCATGTTTTTATCTTCAACCTTGGCCTGTAATTTTGGAGATAATTTTTTGAAGCTTTCACCGTTCAAGTTTGTCAAGCCTTCCAAATCAGAGAGATTAAATCCGTCAACCTGTTTGCCTTTAACGTTCTTAGGAACAAAGTCATCTAGCGTAGTAATTCTTTGTAAACCATCGATTACTATGAATCTACCTTCTATGTCCTGGTTCAGGTAGATAGGCGGCAAGGGAAGACCAATTAGGATGGATTCAATGAAGCGGCTACGCTGTTTTTTATTCCATACTATGTTTCTCTGAAAATCGGGGTCAAGAATAAGAGTAGGTTTATCCTGGTGCAATTTTCGCAAAAGCTGAAAGACAGTCATCTTATCTTCCCTAATATCCAGCTCATCTCCTTCGGAATATACCGGTTTTTCGCTATAATATTCCTCTTCGGTATCGTTATCGGTTTCTATTTGAGTATCTTTTAGCGTATCGTCGTCGCATTCCATAATGGCATAATCGCTAATTATTTTACTCCTCACTCAATTTATACCGGTAGTACCGGCTATCAGCCAGTTTTTGCAGCCGAAGTTGATATTCAATTTGGATACCAGCCGGCAGCCATTGCACGGATGCATCTTAGGTAATTATAGCACATAGTATTCCGAAAAAACTAATTCAGCAATGATGCATGTCACGATGCGGTTTAAACAATATGGGGAGTTTTCTTTTGAGCAGTGATACCCAAATCCCGACATAGAAACAGGAGACATAACATTTTGCTGTCATTGCGAGCACCTCTGAAAGAGCCGTCAGCCGTAACCCCCCTACCCCCCGTGAGGGGGTATTCGCGGGGCGCGGCAATCTCTTCGAAAAGGCGAGATTGCTTCGCTTCGCTCGCAATGACAGACTTCTATGTCGGAATTTGGGTGATAATAATGGGCGCTTAATTGTGTATAATCGGAGCTTAAGGAATAGTAAAATGCTCTACGTTGGAGAAGCCGCCGGTGCAACTTTGCTTGTAGGCCTGGACGGCTACGTAAAAGTTAGCCCCGGAGTAAAGCTGGGCGGAAAGGGAATTTTGGGTGCCCAGGTCTGCGGAATAGACGTATCCGGCATTAGGATATGGAGCATAGTAGAGTCTGTATCCCGTAGCCCCGGCTATCGAAGGCCAGGAAATTGTGACGTTAGTTCCCGACAGGCCCACTTTTATAACCGGTGATGCCGGAATCTCGGCGGAAGTACAGGTATTTTGGGTAATCCAGCCGGTATATTGGGAGAAATTGCTATAAACGCCGTAAGTGCCTGCACCACATGCACCCGTGCCGAAGCTGACGGCACCTATCAACACTGGGCTTGCCGTTACGGAGGATACCAGGAGAGGTCCCCCGCTGTCGCCGACGCAGGCGTCATACTTGCCGTCGGGCACTCCGGCACAAATCATGTTATCGGTTATCACGGTGCCGGGAGCTTTTTGGCTATAAGCAGTCTGGCAAGTCGCGTTACTAACCGTGGGAATGGATAGCTCTTGTAGCACGTTCGACTTCGAAAACGACGTCGTAGCGCCCCATCCCAGCACGGTTGACGTAGTGCCAAACGGGGTCAGGGTACCACTTATGGTCTGTCCAACAAGTGTTACCGGTGTTATCGAAGGCGACACCGGCGTTGGAAGCTGTAAAAGTCCTACGTCGTTGTCTCCAGACTCGCTGTACGAAGGATGTAATACATAGTTAGAAACGTGCACCCTGGTACCGTCGTTGGCTAAAAGAGAACTAAGTCCGACCACCACGTCAAGGTTCCAACCATTTTTTAACGCATGTGCAATACAGTGACCCGCCGTTATAACCCAATCCGGACGTATTAGGCTGCCAGCACACCAATACCCGCTGTAATTATCCGGATATGAAGATACCACAATGGCTACAACCCATGAATATTGCCCCGCAACGGCATACGTGCCGTTTGCAATCTTTTCAACGCGGTTTCCTGCATAACCTACGCTGCCGGAGGAGGTAAAAGCTAAGGCCATGTACAGAAACAACGCTGCTACGGTTATACGTTTAAGCCGTTTCATCAATGGATTATATGCCATCTTAGCTTCCGTTGTCAAGCACATCGCAGCAGTAGAAGCAATGCATTCAAGCAGGATACCATCGGAACAAAGCATGGAACAAAGACGGCGGTACATACGTTGAAGGCAGTACAAGGCATTCCGATTGCCGTATACAGGGGGTCAGTGACCCCCCTGCCGGCGTTCAGCCCGCTAATACCAAATTGCATTCATTCGATTAACTTGCGAAGGCAATCGTCGAAAGCTCCCCGACGTACGTAACGAGTTACCCCCCCCCTCACGGGGGGTAGGGGGTACGCCTGTGTCGCTTTCTCCTTGCCGCCTTGTTACTCTTTTGGATGCAAATTGGTATAAGTCTGCCGGGTTTACATGTATTGCATGCGCTTGTCTAAGGACTCCTCGTTAGAAGTAGCCGAAGAGTAGACTAAGGCATCTTTGTCGATGGGGAGTTTCCCGTTAGATCCGGCATGAGCCTGCGAGTCGTTTCCGCCCGGCCAGGTGCTCCCTTGCTCTGCTGCCACGGATGGCTTATACATGCCCTTAATCGACCCGGAGACGTTCTGAAAGTACGTCCTGGTCTCAGCCTTCAGGTCTGATTTCTTCTGGCTTAGCCTCTTTAAATAAGCCTTGCACTCGGATATGTCGACGATTGCTCTGGCGTTGCTTAAGAAGTTCGCGGTTTGTGCCGAGATGTCTTTGACAGCATCGTTAACGCTCACGTTTTTGACAAGTCCGTCGTAGAGCCTCTTCCTGGTATCGCTAAACGAACTGAATTTGCGTCCAATCCCGGCAAAGAGGTTAAATGGAGTGCTTCTAACTTCAGATAATAGCCCTGCCATACGAGAATAGCCTGGAAACTCTGTACGCCGCACGGCAAACCCACCTGCACGCTTAATAAGGTTATCCATATTCATGGCACTCAGTTTATCCATTACATTACCCATCGAAAACCTCCTTAAAAATCAGGTGGCTACGGAAAACGGTTTTGGCAATCACGATACTCGCTATAGAGACGTATTTACCTCACCCATCAAAACCTTCTATCGAAGGCTCTATCCTATGCCACCTTACAAACTCTAATCTAATCGCTTAATAGCGACGCATATTATAGAAGCAATTCTCATGCCAGATGAATTTCATCCGGTTTTGTTATTTTTTCTCCGTTGCGTCATCGGCTATAGCGAAAGCATATTTGCGCCACCACACGCAATAAACCGGTAAAAAAGCATAAATCTGAGTGCCAGATTTACAGTATTGTTCGGATTTGACAGGATAAGGAGTAACGCCCGGAGATGTGCAATAAGTTTCGCAAAAGAACGAACGTTTTTTCATACAAGCCTTAAAATATTCTTGAGATGGAATAAGGGGTAACCCAAATCCCGATATAGAAACTTGTCATTGCGAGCGTAAGCGTTGCAATCTCGTTTATTTTCATGAGATTGCCGCGCCCCGCGAATGCGGCTGACGGCTCTTTCAGATGTGCTCGCAATGACAGTAATATATAATATCCAATGTTTCTATATCAGAATTTGGGGGTAAGACAAAAGTTGTTTTTTCCCATCGATTACCGGTACAATTGCAAGTAATATACATGGCTTCGAGCGTTAACCAATACTTTCAGGTATTCACCAGCAGGCGGGTGGCCACACTGGCCCTTTTGGGGTTTGCCTCGGGTCTTCCCCTTTCGCTGACTGCCGGCACTCTGCAGGCTTATATGGCCCAATCCGGGGTGGACATAAAGACTATCGGCATTTTCGCACTCGTGGGTCTGCCTTATACGCTGAAATTCCTCTGGTCACCCCTCATGGACCGCTTTGTGCCTCCATGGTTTGGCAGAAGGCGGGGATGGATGATCATCACACAGGCTTGCATCATGCTGAGTGCCTCTGCCATGTCCTTTGTGGCTCCGGGCAAAGAACCTTTCATACTGGCGGCCTTCGCCCTTGCCCTGGCCTTTTCCTCGGCCTCCCAGGACATAGTTTCCGACGCCTACCGCACGGACGTACTAATCGAGCGGGAACGGGGAGCGGGCACTGCCGTCTTTATCACGGGTTATCGCATAGCCATGCTCACATCCGGTGCCGTAGCCCTCATAATGGCGGACAGGATAGGGTGGCATAACACGTACCTTGTAATGGCGGCGCTGATGGCCATAGGCATGATTGGGGCGGCCGTCGGGCCCGAACCGGCGGGCCACGTAAAGCCGCCGGTAAGCCTTCAGGAAGCTGTTTGGGGGCCGCTCAAGGATTACTTCACGAGAGACTCGGCCATCCAAATCCTCCTGCTGGTCGTCCTCTACAAACTCAGCGACGCCTACGCCGGTTCTCTTACCACTGCGTTTTTGTTAAAAGGGGTAGGGTTCACCGCCACGGAGGTCGGAACCATAAACAAGGGCCTCGGCCTCGTGTCCACCATCATTGGGGCCATGTTCGGAGGAGCCCTCATGGTGAGGCTCGGACTGTATAAGTCATTGCTCCTTTTCGGCGTGCTCCAGGGGGTATCCAACCTGTCCTTCATGGCATTGGCTGCCGTGGGGCATAGCTACCCCATGCTTATTGCGGCCGTGGGGATTGAAAACCTGACCAGCGGCATGGGAACCGCTGCCTTTGTCTCCTTCATTATGTCCATGTGCAACCAACGCTACAGTGCTACACAGTACGCACTGCTTTCATCGATAGCAGTTACGGGGCGTATTTTCATATCCCCTACGTCTGGGTACGTGGTGGCTGCCGTGGGGTGGCCATTTTTCTTTCTCATAACGGCCGTTTCCGCGCTGCCGGGCCTGGCGCTTCTGATGTACCTCAAGCCCGTTATATCGGGCATAGGAAAGATCCCAAAAAGCTAAAAGCGGGGTTCTCAGGGGTCCGTGGAGGATTCCGTAGAGGATTCTATTCAGGGTTGCGGGCGCACAATGGCTTTCAGCGATTTCGGCCTGTAAACTAACAGGCCGGGCTTACCTCGCATGTAAAGAGCGAGTTCCTCGTCGATTACCATGCGGCGGATTGACGAGGCATGTCTCAGGTAGACCCTGCTGCTTTCCCTTACCGCAATACCCGTGTGAGAGACGTCGATTCCCGGTTTTGGCGTATAAATGCCCAGGTAATCACCGGTGTTTATGGCCGAAAGGGCGGTTTCGTCAAAAGCCGGGGTGGGAATGTAGGTTATAACCCGTTGTCCGGCAGGAATTCCGGGTAAGTAAAATGTCTCGTCCTCTTTCAGGTTGAGGGTTTTCCGGCAGGATGCGAGCCGGTCTCCACCAATGATCGCCGTTATGTCCTCCACGGTACCGCCAACCCAGTCGGAGAAAAAATGTCGCCTGTGGTTGAAATCCACACGGCCGCACACGTATCTCACGTTTTGCAGGTTATCGATAAACTCGCGGTATGAGGTCGATAACCTCAGGGCCTCTACGTATTCGAGGAAGGTGAGGCAGTCGATGCCCCCAAGCTCCACGACAAAGGTCTCCGGGGTGTTGGCACTCCCCACGAGAGTATCGCCAACGTAGGGCGTTGCCAGAAAGTGGCGCGAGATAAAGGTTATCCTCTGACCCGCGTCGTCAGTGGCCGACGCCTCACGCGCCAGACCGTCAATACTCTCCTCTGTCCACTTGCCGAGGTTTATCCTCACGTTACCTCACTTGCCGCCATCACTTATTATACCCCAATGTTAATATCCGCTGCATTCCCTCCTTTCGGAGGAGGAAGCTCAAGGTGTTGACGAGCCATGGCTCTAAGGTTATTTCCCCGGTATTTTAACATTATTCCGATTCATATGGATAAAATTCTTGTTATTTCGTTAATATAGGTAAAGGAGGATGCTTACAAATGAGCCAACTTTACGACATTACGCTTAAGAAGACGATTAAGAATATACCCAAGCGGTTTCTGAAAATACTTACCGGATTTGATGAAGGCGAGTTTCTGGACACCAACTTCCCAACCGTCCAAAACAGAATACCCGATATAGTGATTAAACTACCCGATATCAGCATTTTTCATTTAGAACTCGAATCTAATAACGAAAATAATATGGTATGGAGGATGCACGATTATTATTCCCTGATATTTCAAAGGGACGGACTTAAGATCCGCCAGATTTTGCTTTACGTCGGGAATGAACCATTAAGGATGGCTGACAGGATTCAACATGAGACATTAAACTACTCATGCGTGTTTAAGGACATTCGGGATATTGACTGTTCCGAACTGCTCGATGGCAATAATAATCCCGACGATGCTATGCTCGCCATTTTATGCAAAATGAAAGACACCATTGCGACGTTAAGGGCGATAAGAGAAAGATTTATGCTATTGCCCGAAAAGGAACAGAAGGATTACCTGGTGGGTCTAAAAAACCTTGCCAGACTCAGGGGCTTGACATCATTGGTAAAAACGGAGGTAGAAGATAAAATGCCTGTAACGATTGACATAAGCAACGATGAAACTTACCTTGCCGGAAAGAGGGAAGGAAAAGAAGAGGGACTACTCGAAGGACTTCTTGTAGGGGAAAAAAAGGGGATGCTTGAAGGGGAAAAGAGAGGCTTGCTCGAAGGGGAAAAGAGAGGTCTGCTCGAAGGGGAAAAGAGAGGTCTTCTTGAAGGCATTGAGGTTGCCCTGGATATAAAATATGGCTACGAAGGGCTTTTCCTTATGGACGACATCAGGAAAATTGGAACCATCGAGAAACTGGAGGCTTTTAAAGAGGCGGTCAGAAAAGCGGCAAGCGTGAATGAATTGATGAGGTTTTTGAGAGGTTGATTTCTGTAGGCGGCGCCATCGTGGATCACCCATGGCAACCCCCGATGGCAAACGCACCTTTTCAACCACCACACCCGGCCTCCAGCGACCCGCGTGCCTTTGGTCAGCCTCCATAGACCCCGGTGGCCTTCAGGAAATTGTCATTATATCCATACGGTATTCATTTCTATTTCACGTTTACAACCACGCTGCTCGTGTAAATGTTGCCGTTTCTTATGCCGTCAGGATTTGCATCGACCTCGAATATAAACTGATAGTACCCCGATTGTAGCCCGTTAAGAGGTAATGTTAACGCCAGCGCCGGTGGAAAATTGAACAACTCGCCTGTATATGATACTTTATATCCACGTGTCCATCCGGTTGACAAGTCGAAATAAAAAGTACCATAAGGCGTATACGCGTAAAGCCACCAGTCGGCTTTTTTCCCGGAGAAGTCACGCGAGTCGAGGGAAATCGTTAAGTTAAGCATATCGGAGGTAGTGAGTTCGACTGAGTCGGCGTCTATTCCGTTTACCTTTATAGCAGGCTTTGGTTTTTGAACTAAGTCGATCATCTGTGTAACGGTCGTTGACACGGGGTATGAGATGTTACCTTCCTTGTCCATTAAATAGACGGAAACTATGTAATTGCCTATTGCCTTAAAGTTATCGTAAGTTCCCTCCCAGCTCTTATCGGCACTTACGTATGTTAATTCAACCGATGGCAGGTCCGTAACTGGTATGTCGGCTGAACCGGTATAGTCCGGTGAGAATATAGTCGCCCAAACCCTTAGAACTTCATTTACTGACACTATGCCGACATCATCCACTTTAATCATGGCGGAGGAAGAACGATCGTTCAATAATGGAGGATAGGCGGAAACCGACTTTATCGATGGTGGAGGAGCCCCCGTTCCAGTGCCTGAACCGATGACTTTGGTCCTGGCAAGATCTCCATCATTCTTCTCGTTGGATATACCGTTACCGTTGTCGTCGATGCAAGGTTCCTGATATCGTTTCCCATCTTTATCCGTCATCATTACCCAGGTGGCATTTTTGGCGAAAACGAAAGCATCGTAAATTTTGGCACCGTCGTATACCTGATTCCAGAAGAAGTAGGAGAAGGAAACGAGCCCTTGAGCCATAAAAGAGGCATTTTGAGACGATTTGGCACTGCTTATGATAATGCGCTGTTTACCCTCGGGAGGCTTTAAGTAGGGTATAAAACTTTCTGAATTGCAGGCATCATAAACGAAGATAATCGAACCGGTAATCTTTGCTTGCAGTACGTTTAACCAATTGTTAAACGTCTCAGCCTGGAGGAAATCCGTCTCTCCCATTTTGAATTGTCCGGGAAAACCATGATCGGTAAAATAAATTACTAAGTCGTTAGTATTATCCGCCGCCCAGGTTTCTAAGATTTTTTTAAGATTATCACTTGTGGCTGGATCGGTAACGTTTTGATTTCCGGTCTCGGCGCTCAGGTATTTTATCGTGTTCTTTGTAAAATCCTGTTTGATGAGGGCCTTGTACGCGTTATTAGCCGTTGCAACTGTGGAATCCCATATGGTGTTACCGCTAAAAGGCCCGCCGCCCGCTACTATGATGGCCTTGTCAAAGGTGGGAGGAGGAGTTGGAAAACGTACCGGCCAAATATAGGTTTTAATCGAGCCATCACCCGCCTTATTGACGGGGTTGACGTCGCCGTCCGCCATACTGACAACCCAGGCACCTGCCGGAACGTCCGAGTTGGTGGTAGATGTCCAGTAATTATCAGACTGCACATTGGTGAAAGGGTGGATTTCAGGTAATGCAGGGGTATTCTGTGAATAGTCGATAAGGCTTCTAAGCTCTTTTCTGTTTGGAAGCCGCCAATCGCCTTTTTTAGACCTGTCCATTAACCCGCATTGGCCGCTTGCTAAATTATTGGCATAATTCAACGCGTCAAACCATATCTTGTTGTCGAAACAATTAGCGTTCCTTAACCATACGAGTCCGGTTAAATTGTCGGTTACGGTACCGTCGTCTTTGCTGGTAAATCTCGGGCTCGGCCATTGTACGCCTCGTTTTAATGTACCGTCATCATTTGCATAATAACCCGTTGTTTGTCCGGTTGCCCACAACTGCGCGGTCGCCAGTGCATAGGATTCAGAACATAGAAACAACGTCAATACCATAAAAAAACTTATTTTATTTAACATGATCTCTTCCTCCTGTTATAAATTTGCTTATATAAGCAGACATGCCAACGGATTTTCATATTTGGAAGCTCTACGTATTGTGCCATGTTCGCAAATCCCCACTTTACAGACTAATTAATAAATAGTTTACTGTCCGCCACGCACGGGCCAGACAAATATGGCGCTTTCAGACTTATCGACCTGGCCCAAACCGCCATTGTGCATACCGACAATCCAGGCTTTAGGTTTGGTGGTAGAGTCGTACGATGTTTTAGAGTAGGTAGTAGATGACCAGTAGCTATTCGATTGTATATTAATAAAGCCCTGTTCGTTTAACCACTCGGAGGTATCACTCTTTCCGGCGTTAACAAGGCTCTCGAGTTCATTAACGTTAGGGAGCCTCCAATCGGTATAGCCGAAATTAGCGTATTTGCCGCCGTTCATTCCCGCCACGTAGTCAATAGCCGTTTGCCAGGTCATTGTCTGGTTTGGAAGATTACCTTTTCTCGTCCACATGAGACCGGTAAGCTGGTCAATGACGACGCTGCCATTAATAGGAGTTGTACCGTCGGGGTTTGTAAATCTCGGATTTGGCCATGGCAGGCCGGCTTGATCGTCTCCATCCTGACCGGAATCCTTGCATGGGGCCACACCGCCATTTGAATAGTAGCACGATGTCTCCCCCGTTTGTGGAAGGCTGACAGTCCCGGCCATCAAATGGCTTTCGAATGAGACAAATACGATGAAAATGGTTAAGGCTGGAACTAACAACTTCGGTTTTCCGCTGGTCATAACATTTCTCCTTATAATCTACGGTACGGAACGTACCGGCAACACATAGTTTACGTTAGTCTTGTTGTTGTAGTTAATGTCGCCGTTCCCTAAGTCTACAATCCAGGCGAGAGAAGTGGTTTTAGAATAGGTAGTAGATGACCAGTAACTATTTTGCAGCACATTGGTAAAGCCCTTTTCGTTCAGCCACCCGGCGGTATTACTCTCTCCGGCGTTAACAAGGCTTTCGAGTTCGTTGACGTTAGGGAGCCGCCAGTCGGTGTAGCCGAAATTCGCGTATTTGCCGCCGTTCATTCCCGCCACATAGTCAATGGCTGCCTGCCAGGCCATCGCCGAGCTTGAGAGATTCCCTTTTCTCGTCCACATGAGACCGGTAAGTTGGTCAATCAAGACATAGCCATTAATAGGAGTTGTACCGTCGGGGTTCGTAAATCTCGGACTGGGCCATGGCAGGCCGGCTTGTTTGTCGCCGTCCCTGCCGGTACCGGTGCAGGGGAACTTATTGCCATATGAATCGTAGCAAACCGTCTCCCCTGTCTGTGGAAGGCTGACCGTCCCGGCCATCAAGAAGCTTTCAAATAAAACCAACACGATGAAAACGGTTAAGGCCGGAACTAACAACTTCGATTTTTCGTTAGTCATAACATTCCTCCTTACGCGTATTTATTTGTGTTTCATAAGTCCCCGGTTAATTTGCCTCATTTTTTGACATCTTCCCAATTAGATATTATAGTCGAATCCCCCATTATTCTTACTCACTAAAGCGGACAAACCACCTCCTTTTCGTATGGTACGTTGTTCCAAAGATATTTTTCGATTATTTTATTCCTCCTAGCCCAGTCTTATTCTATTATATACCAGGTCAAACCATATTATCAACTACTATACCAAACAATATAATCTGGCATCTGTTTCTATTGTACGTCTAAATACTATTTCACGTTTACATTCACGCTGCTCGTGTAAATGTCGCCGTCTCTTATGCCGTCCGGATTGGTGTCGATTTCAAATATAAACACGTAGTTTCCAGATTGCAGCCCTTTGAGAGGTAATGTCAATACCGGCGTCTGTGGAAGGTTGAATAATGCACCACCATACGTTACTGCATATCCAGGTTTCCATCCAGAGGACGAATCGAAGTAAAAAGTCCCGTAAGGCGTATACGCGTAAAGCCACCAGTCGGCTTTTTCCACGGCATTGGTACCCGGATCGAGGGATACCGCCAGGGTAAGCGTATCGGATGTGGTAAGGTTAACAGAGCTGTCTGTCTTTCCGTTAACCGTTATCGCGGGCTTTGGGTTCGAAGCCGAGGAGACAGTCTGCGTAACGGTCGTTGACACGGGCATCGAAATGCCACCTTTGTTGTCCGTTGCATAAACGGAAACAGTGTAATCGCCCGATGCGGTAAAATGGGTGTAGGTTTCCTCCCAATGCTTGCCGATACTTTCATATTGTAGTTCGACCATGGGAAGGTCGGTAACGGGAATGGCGGACGAACCTGTGCTATATCCTGGTGGAATTATGATCGCCCAAACGTTTTGCAATGTTTCGGTGTGCGATATGTCGGTATCGTCTACATTAATCCTGGCAGAGGAAGAACCGGCCAGAATTTGAGGTTCGACATAAGCCGCCTTTATTGTCAAAACGCCGGATGCCGAAGTGGTACCTTTTCCAATGTGTTTGGTCTTTGCAAGCTCTCCGTCGTAACCAGTTTCATTGGGTATCCCATTACCGTTGTCGTCGATTTGTGGCTCCTGGTTAGGTTGTTCCTGGTTATATTGATTCTTTATTACCCCTGCCCCGTTCCTGGTGGCTTGTTTGGCGATAACGAAAGCAGTGTAAATGTCAGCGCCGTCGCGTACCTGGTTCCAGAAGTATGTGGAGAAGGAAATAACCCCGTTAATTAAAAAGTAGGCATTTTGATCCAATTTGGCGCTGCTTATGAGAATGCGCTTTTTGCCCTCGGGAGGCGTTAAGTAGGCGATAAAACTTCCCGATTCGCAGGCATCGTAGACGAAGATAATCATACCGCTAATCTTTGTTTGCAGCCCGTCCAGCCAGTTTTTAAATGTTGCGGCCTGGAGGATATCCGTCTCCCCCATTGTAAATGTTCCGTAACCGCCGTGATCCGTAAAATAAATTACAACGTCGTTGGCATCCGAGGCCCAGTTATCCATGATGCTTTTAAGGTTATCAATTTTGGCTGCATCCGTAACAAATGGATTTCCCGTGTCAGCGCTTAGGTATTTTATCGTGTCTTTTGTAAACCCCTGGGCGGTGAGAGCTTTGTATGCGTTATTAGCCGTTACAATGGTGGAGTCCCACAGGCTGTTGCCGCTAAAAGGCCCGCCGCCCGACACGATGATGGCCTTGTCAACACGGGAGGATGGGCTGGGCGTAGGTGTTGGCGTTGTGTTCGCATTAAACGTAGCCGTTATGGTCGTGTCCGAATTCACAGCCAATGTGCAGAATGAAGTCCCGCTGCAACCTCCGCCCGACCAGCCGGTAAATGTCGATCCCGAGCTCGCCGACGCAGTTAACGTAACTCCAGTACCCAGTGAGTATGACCAGTTGCAAATACTTCCGCAGTTGATTTTACTATCGGAGCCTGTTACCGTGCCGCTGCCCGTGCCTGACTTCGAAATTATCAAATTGACAGAATTACCAACCTGTCCAGCCCGAACGGGCCATACATAGAAGTCTTCCGATTTAGGGAAGCTGTCCACATCGCCGTCCCACAAATAGACGTACCATGCAAAAGACGAGTAGGGGGCGTACGTAGTAGACGACCAGTAATGGCTCAACTGTACGTTAGTACATGGATTCCCTGCAGGTAAAGCAACTTCATATTTCGAATAATCCACCAAACTTCTAAGCTCCTCTACATTTGGCAGCCTCCAGTCGGCATGGCCGTATGTCCCTGAGCCGGAATTCAAAGACGCCACGTAATCCAACGCTTGCTGCCAGTTTTTGGCTCCTCCTGCCAAATTCGCGTTTTTAGTCCACATCAGGCCTGTAAGATTATCCGTTACCGTACCATCACCGTTATCTATAAACCTTGGATTTGGCCATGCGGTTCCCGTCTTGATTGCTCCATCATCGCCGGCATGGTAACTTTGCGTTTGACCCGTGGCCCAAATAGCCGAATTACCAAATGACCCGGACTGTCCCGTACGAACAGGCCAGATGTAACTGTTACTCGATTTATCGAAGGTGCCCACGTAGCCGCTCCACATGAAGACAAACCGTGCGGAGGACGTGAAGTCGGCGTCCGTAGTTGACGACCAGTAACTCAACTGTATATTTATATATCCCTGTGTACCAAGCCATTTGTCAGGATTGCTTTGTTCAGTATTCACCAGGCTTTCAAGCTCATTAATGTTTGGTAACCTCCAGTCTTTATGGCCAAGGTAATTAGCGGTATTCAAACAAGCTACGTAATCGAGCGCGTTTGTCCACGCCATTTCGCCGCCAATGCATGAACCAACCGTGGGCGTACCGGCATCCTTAGCCCATACAAGGCCGGTGAGATTATCAGTCATTGTTTGGTCGCCGTTGTCGGTAAACCTTGGGTTTGGCCACACAATGCCCGCTTTGACGTCCCCGTCCTGTCTTGTGCCGGTACAGGTTATCTTGTTACCGGTCGCATCGTAGCAACTTGTCTGCCCAGTTTGCGGAAGATTGATCGTTGATGCCAAAGCGCTTATCGGAGAGCTTTCAAACGCTGCCAATACTATGCAAACAATCATGATTGTAAAGGTAACTATCAATTTCGACTTATAACTCGATTTTTCGCTAATCATAACGCTCCTCCTTATGCCGACTGCTTATCTCTTTCCAATTCATCAGTTTCTATAATATTGTCTTGATACGCCAGGCAGTGTCATTTCCCTTCCTTCCTGCCATTTTCGTGAATGCGGAAATCCAGTCCTTTGTTTTATGGTTCGTTGTGAACCATGGCTCTTAGCTTGTTCCCCCAACATTCTAACATTTTTATAACTTATTATGGATAGCATTTTGTTATTCGGTTAATTATATTTAATCCGGCTAAAGAGGGGTGCCGGCTTTTATGCATGTAATGGCTACCCATATTGGTTTTAAACCAATATTTCATAATGTGAAATTCTGTAACTGCTTGATAAATTACAATATTTATATATTTAAGCAACTAATACTCCTAACATTCTAAAATATTTGAAAATATTTTGATTTTGTATCCTATTTTGGCAAGTACGGGACCGGTAATGGCGAGTTTATGGAACCAACCGGCGTTGCCCTGGACGGCAGCGGAAATATTTATGTAGTAGACAGAGCCAATAACCGCATACAAAAATTCACAACCGATGCCCGATACATAACACAGTGGGGCGGAAATGGGAAAGATAACGGGTCCTTTGACCACCCTTCAGGCATAGGTATAGATAGCAAGGACAACGTGTATATAGTCGATCAGTGCAACTACCGGATTCAAAAATTCGATTCCAATGGCGGTTATATAACGAAATGGGGGGGGAGCAAAGACACAGGCACCACCGGTAACAATGAATTTAACTTTCTTAACCACCCGCCTTGCAGCAATAGCGATAACATTATGATCAATACTATCGGTATCGACAAAGATAATAATCTGTATATCCCCGATCTGGCAAATAACCGCATAAAGAAATTCAGTGCCGACGGAGGTTACATTGCGACACTGTATCCACTGGACCAACAAGATAATCCGGTATTCCGCTACCCTACTGCTACGGCAGTGGATGGCAACGGGAACGTTTATGCCGTTGACTCCTGGAATCAATATATACGCATTTTAAATCAGCAGGGAAAGCTGATCGATTCATGGGGAGCGCCTATATCTCAAGGCGGGGTTTTCATGAATCCTGCTGGAATAGCGTTTGATCATACAGGTAGCGTATTCGTGACGGATAAAGATAATAGCAACATTCAGAAATTTACACCTCAAGGCATACTTCTATCACGCTGGACTGCAAGCGGCGCTTCAACGGGCATGTTCGCTTTCCAGAGCACCGATGCAACATATGAGGTAAAAGGTGGAATAACGGCCGGCAAAGACGGCAAAGTGTACGTCGCTGACAGGGGTAATAATCGTATACAAATATTCGATGCCGGCGGGAAATTTATTGCGGCATGGGGAAAGTTGGGTTATGAAGGAGAGAAAACCGGCGACATCCCTACTTTTCACTACCCTGTCGGAGTAGCGTTAGATCAAAGGGATAGTAGCAATGTATATTCATACGTTGCCGACTCCTGGAACCATCGTATCGTTAAGCTCGACAAAAATGGGAAATTTTACGCTTCGTGGGGGAATAGCTCAACCAATGCAAAAGTAATAAACCTTAATGACCCTTCTGCAGTTGCGGTGGATAACATCGGCAATGTTTACGTTGCCGATAAAGGCAATAACCGCATCGTAAAATTCGATAGCAATGGAAATACTCTTGATAAATGGGGTAAAAGCGACAACACCACTGGAAAGGGAAATAAGGAGTTTGATCATCCGATGGGCGTCGCCATCGACAGCTCCAATAACGTTTACGTCGCGGATACAAACAATTCCCGGATTCAAAAGTTTTTTCCGGACGGAACTTTCATTACAACCTGGGGTAGTTATGGTGACGTCGGTCCAAATAAATTTAAATTCCCCTCCGGTATTGCCGTGGATTCCAATAATTACGTTTATGTAACGGACATGGACAACCACAACGTTCAGATCTTCACATCGGACGGCACTCAATTCCTGTCGATGTTTGGCACACCGGGTAGCGGTGGGGGGCAATTTAACGAACCGTTTGGCATCACCGTCGATTCGAAAGGCAATTGTTACGTCGTGGACAGCATTAATCAGAGAGTCGAAATCTTCAGGCAATTGGGAATCGATCGTAAAAAACAGGCGATTATCATCGCGGGAGGCCCGGCTAATAGCGGTGACATAGCGAGCGAGGTGATGTTCAACACCGCATACGCTTACAACTCCTTAAAAAACCAAGGTTTCTCCGATGCCGATATCTCCATTTTTGACGTTAATAAATATACGGGAGATGACAATGACTTGAAGAATCAAGTTAAGAGTCGCTTTGATTCGGCAAGCGGCTCGGACGATTTAATCGTCTATATCGCTTCTCATGGCGATAATGGAAACATTATTTTGAAGAATCAAATAAAGATATCGGCAACGGAATTAAACGATTGGCTAAACACTTTGCAAACAAACAAGACAAATAGCACGGTAGTGTTTATTTATGACGCCTGTCAATCGAAAAGCGTAGCAAACGTTGTAGCAAGCGGGACAAACTATAACCGGTTGATTATTAATAGTGCCGAAGAAGATAAAGTGGCAAACTATGATGGAAGAGGCCTGGTTTCCTTCTCATATTTCTTTTGGAGCGAAGTATATAACGGCCAATCTATTCATACGTCTTATGTAAATGCAAGAGATGCTATCAGAGGTGCAACTGACAATCAGCAACAGGCTGCCTGCACGAACGATTGTACCACTGCAACTTATGCCATTGGCAACGGCACCAGTTCCGGCGATGTCGCACCAACCATTGGCAGCATATCGTCATCTCAAGTCCTGCAAAGCCAGGCTCCTGCATTCATTAAGGCAAAAAACGTCACTTCAAGTAGTGGAATCGCCAGGGTATGGGCTCTTCTATACCCAACCGATTTAGTAACTACCGGAAACGTTCCCGTTACAGATCTGCCCTATTTCGATTTGACCCAAATAACTAATACCAATTTCGATTATGCCGGGACCTACGATAAACTAAATAGCAAAAGTAATTACAACATCACGGTATACGCAATGGATGGTAAAGGAAACATAAGCAAAGTCGACCAAAATTCGTCTATGACTATTAAGAGGCCAGGCACGGATTCCTCGTCGCCAAAGGTGACACTCAAGGCAAATGGCTCAAGCGGCACCGTCAGCTTGAAAACATCGGACACTCTGTCGTTAAAGGTGAGCATCGACCAGGGTGCCTTTAAAAACACAAATGTTTCGATACAGCTTTTCGCTCTGGTTTCCAATGGACTCTACATATACGTTCCACAGCAGGGCGGATTTACTGGAGATAGCAATGCCGTCACTTATTCCGGCCCGATCTTTACTCTTCCGGAAACAGAGGTTTTACGTACAAGCGGGCTACCGTCGGGTAATTATTTTGTCGGCATCCTGCTTGGAGTTACCAATGGCAGCTCTGTCGATTATTATGCGGATAACGTTTCTATAAACGTTCAGAACTAGGCATGAGTTTAAACTTTTAAACACTAAAGATTAAAGGAGAACACTGAATGAATGTCAAAATTAAACTCTTACTGCCACTCATTGTATTTCTGCTTCTTGCTACGCTGTCGTTATTTATAGGCTGCGCAGTGCATAATACCCAAAAAGACGATAGCGCAAAATGTAAGCTACCGAAAGGAGCCTTCAGAGGAAGGTCGTACCACTATTATGAAAGAGGAAAAGCCCTGGAAGAATGTGGCATATACGAAGAAGCCGCTAATGACTTCAGGAAAGCTATAAATCTCAGAGCAGACGACTCCTGGAGAGCTCGTACTTATGGAATGCATTTCGAAGAATATTTTCCAAACAGGGAACTCGGCGTAATTTATTATGAAAAGAAACAATTCGAAGAAGCCAAAGAACAATTAGAAAAATCTGTACAAAAAGCGGAAAGCTCAAAGGCGGTTTATTATTTAAACGAAACCTACAAAGAGTTGCTTGTGAAGAACCATGTCGACAAATCTGAACCCACGATAACAATAGAGTCGCCAAACGCCAACACTCCGCCTACTAATGAATTTACTGTTCATGTGGAAGGTCAGATAAACGACAAAAACTACGTTGCCTGCGTAACTATCAATGACAAACCTATTAATGAAAAATATTGCGTACAAAATAATAACGAATATATACCCATAAAGCCTGCAACCATAGAATATACTCTTAAAGCCGACGTTAGTATAACAAACGAAAAGGAAATTGTTATCGAAGCGAGAAACCTTCTTGGAGAGTTGTCTATTGAGCATATCCCCATCAAGGTTGACAGAACAGGACCGAATATTACCATTCAAGACGTTAAAGGCGAAAATAATTCCATTGAGAAAGTAACAGGAATGGTTAGTCGGGCTTCAGACCTCTCATACCTGACGATAAACGGCGCCACTTTTAAAGGTAACGCATCTTCGAAGGAATTCGCCTTTAGCTGGCCGGATGACTTCGATGCCGACAGTGGTCAAAAGAAAACTCCGTTGCTCATAAAAGCTGAAGATATCGCGGGCAACATTGCTTCGGTAACCATTGGCGACAACGAGCGAAAAGCGGCGATGCTAAGCGGAAATTTGTATGCAACTAGTGGGATAACCGATAACGAATTAATCGCTCAAAATGGAGTGCCTTGGGAAAAAATATTTAAAATTGTTGTATTTATCTGGGATCATAAAGACGATATAACGCGCAAAATTGTAGTTTTAGCTGGTGATATCAATGACAAAGAGCCGCCATCTTTTGAATTATCTTCTGATACGAAAGACACGGAAGTTAATAAGACTATTGATATGTATTACGATAATATTCTCATCGAAGGTGAGGCCGTAGATAACAGAGGGTTAAAATCGTTAACAATCAACAATACTAAAATTATAGATTCAGGCGAACGAGGCAATATACCTATAAAATTTAATCAAGTATTTTCTCTACCCGATGCAAGAAATGAATTTACCCTGGTAGCAGAGGATTATCATAAGCCAATAAGCAATAAAAAAATAGTTCATTTAACCGTAATGAAGAAGACCTCACCGGTAAAACAAGATACCGAGAGACTTAAAATTGGGGTTATTTCTTTAGTTAAAGAAGTACCCGAATTATCTATATTTGAGCGTATATTCGGAACAAATAATTTAATTTATCTTAGCCGTTTAGAGAGTAACTTTAAAAAAGAGTTACAAAAATTGAAACGTAAGTATGATATAAAGCCTTTTGAAAATGTAAATAATGTTCAGGAAATGCTTGACCTCATGAAAAAAGATGCAAGCAGTAAGGTCGATGCTATCTGTTATGGGAAGCTCACCGATGCACCGGAAAGTATGGATGCTTCGCTATGGTTAATGGATCCCGATAATCGTACAATAATTACCGATCCGCTTGATGGTTTTTGTAAGGGAAACAAAGACCGCGCCTCAGGAGTTGTAGCTAAAATGTTAGCGGCAAAATTAGAGCGAGCTTTGCCAATAATAGAAGGCGATATTATCGAAGTAAATGGTTCAAAAATTACGATAAAGATAAAAAATGAGCACCAGGATTGGAAAAAACTTAAAAAGGGAATGAGGCTCCTTATTTATCCCGGGTTAATCGATAAAGGTAAATATACTATCGATAAACAGGAAGTATTAGCCGAAGCAAAGCTCACCGGAGACATCGACATTAATGCGTGCACGGCTTCGGCAGTCATTGTTCCGGGTACCAAAAAAGGGAAGATTGACAACCATTCAAGGTTTATAACCAAGTAATTGAAATAATATCGAAATGAAACATATCGATGAAGGAGATAATCGAAAAATGAAAAAAATAATTTACATATTATTCCACCTGCTCGCCGTTTTTTGTATAGTTTCGTCTGCCGCTTCGGGCCCGGTTAGCCGCATAGAGATGGCGTCGTCGCCAAACCCCGTTGGGTCGGGCGCAAGAGCCCTGGGAATGGGCGGGGCTTTTATTGCCGTTGCAGACGACGCTACGGCGGCATCCTGGAACCCGGCGGGCCTTATTCAGCTTGAAAGACCGGAGATATCCGCCGTTGGTGCCTACTTTAATCGTGTCGAAAGCAATTACTTTATGGACCCTACGGACGCGAACGGTTCGCAAAAAACCGAAAAGACAAGCCTTAACTATTTAAGCGCAGTTTATCCTTTCTGTATCGGAGACCACAATATGGTTGGTTCGATTAGTTACCAGCACCTGTATGATTTTGACAGAAAATGGGATTTCAACTTTTATAGCCCCGGCCACGTGACATATAAACAGACCGGCAAGCTTTCAGCCGTTGGATTGTCTTACTCGATTCAGCTCCTGGAGCAACTCTCTGCCGGCATGACTTTCAACGTTTGGAACGATGCCATATCGCCAAACAACTGGCAAGCGGACATGGTACAGTCATCTTCGAATCCAAACAATCCAGATATCATTGTTGGCCATAGTCTGACCAAATATATGCTTTCCGGATACAATTTCAATCTTGGCCTTCTCTGGACGGTAAATGAGAATTTTGCTGTTGGTGCTGTTTTCAAATCCCCTTTTGCGGCTAACTTAAAGCGTGAGTACTCGATGACATCGACGGCAAATCTCTTGCCGTCCAATGGTACGGTAACCGACAATGAAAAACTCTTCATGCCCATGTCTTACGGAGTTGGCACCTCATACCGCTTCAGCGATCCCTTTACGGTTTCGCTTGACTTCTACAGGACTCAATGGAATCGATTTATACTAAAAAGCGGCGACGGCACGTATACGTCGGCAGTCACCGGCCTGAGCAACGACGCGTCAAACGTTAAACCAACCAATCAGGTACGCTTCGGTACGGAATACCTGTTTATAAAAGATACTCATACCACGGCACTGAGAGCGGGTCTGTTTTACGACCCGTCACCCGGAAGAGGGAATCCCGACGCTTTTTATGGCTTTAGCTTTGGTTCGGGTATTTCCGTAAAACGTTTTTCGTTTGATGTGGCGTATCAGCAGAGATTTGGCCACAACGTTGGCAACTCTTTGTTTCCGGAGGATAATTACTCCAGCATCAAGGGTTTTAATCAGGATGTCAACGAACGCAAGATATACTCGTCTATTATCTATTATTTCGATTAACTGTCGTTTCACGACTATTAAAAATTTTAGGAGGATTTAATGAACTTGACGAACTGGACGAATAGGATGAGCCGGACGAACTCGATGAATCATAAGTACAGTACGAACGATGTGAGAGTAACTATTTCTAAGGGTGCAACTACATATGGAATCATTTACTTGACGCTTCTTTTCCTGGCATGCGTCTTTGGCACGGCGGCGGGATTACCGGTATCGGCCGACGGAGCTATCACCCCGGATGCTTACGAAACCGACGATACTTACTCTCAAGCCAGGCCTATTACCGTAGATGGAACTAACGCGCAGGTACACAATTTTCACGTAAAAGGCGATGAAGATTGGGTCAGTATTTATGCTATTTCAGGACAGACATACAAGATAAAGGTAGCTAAACAAGGTTTAAATTGCGACGGAGCGATAGAGCTTTTCTATTCGGATGGAAAAACGTTGGTCGTACCTAAGGTAGACGATTGGAAACCAAGCGATCACCAGGACGAGATCCTTGAATGGAAGGCGGGAACGGACGGCGTTTACTTTGCAAGGATTACAAATGGCGACCAGACCGCAAATCCCCAGGACACTTCTTATGAACTTAGCGTTAGCAGGCCTATAGCGCCGGGCGGTTTAGGATTGATTAATGGAACGGTTCAGGATTCCGCAACGGGTCTGGCGATTAGCGGAGCGGTAATGAAGACGGGTTACCAGGCCGCCACTTTGAGTAAACCGGACGGTACATATGAGATCCAAGAAGCGGTTGGTGATTATACGTTAACCATTACGGCGGATTGTTATGTCGCTACCACACAGAAGGTAACTTTCAAAATGGGGAGTACTACTGACCCGGCAAACACTTACAATATAAAAATGACGCCTTCCACGGGAAGCATTTGTCCTCGTCTTGCCATAACAAATCAACAAGGCACCTCCTCCGTTAACGTTTCGATTGCGCTTAACCCCGGAAGTTCGTCGGGAACGAATGCGGACTGGTGGCTGGTGTATGTGAAAGGCAGTTCGATCTACTCCTTAGATGCCGTCCATAACCGATGGACCGCCGGTCTCTCGACGGCATATCAAGGCCCTGTGTTTTCTCTCCCCGCTTCAACATTTTCTGTAACGAATCTTCCCACCGGAAAATACACATTTTACCTTGGCCTGGATACGTCAATGAACGGTGTGCTCGATACCGCTTCACTCGTTTATCGGAATTTTGAAGTTAACATTCCATAGAATGGATGGATGGATGGATGGATACATTATCCGGACGTTGCCGGACGTCTAACAGTTAGTGCTGAGGTGGGAACTATTCCCCCCTCAGCCCAATTAAACCTAAGAACAGCAGTTAGAAATCAAGTGTCCACTTACCCAGGTTTACACTCACGTCATCCTTGCCAATCCGGTACCTATTTCTATTTCACGTTTACACCCACGCTGCTCGTGTAAATGTCTCCGTCTCTTTTACCGTTCGGATTGGTGTCGACCTCGAATATAAACAAATAGTTTCCCGATTGTAGCCCGTTGAGAGGTAATGTCAATACCGTAGTAGATGGAAGCTTGAACAATTCACCGCTATACGTTACTTTATATCCGGATTTCCACCCCGCTGACGAGTCGAAGTAAAAAGTCCCGTAAGGCGTATACGCGTAAAGCCACAAGTCGGCGTTTTTCACGGAGCCGGTACCAGGATCGAGTGAAACCGCCAGGGTAATCGTACCGGCCGTGGTCAGGTCAACCGAGGAGGCGTTACTTCCGTTAACCGTTATCGCGGGCTTTGGATTCGAAGCCGAGGAGTCCGTCTGCGTAACGGTCGCTGACGCCGGCGTCGAGATGTTACCCTTGGTGTCCGTTAAATAAACGGCGACTTTATAATCTCCCAACGTTGTAAACTGGTTGTAAGTTCCCTCATAACGCTTGCCGGCACTTACGTACGTTAATTCGACGGTGGGAAGATCGATAACGGGAACGGCAGACGAACCCGTGCTGTATTCCGGCGGAATTATATTCGCCCAAACCTTGTCCACCGATTCTGTTGATATTATGTCTGCGACATTTACGATAATTTTGGCGGATGAAGTACCTGATAATGTTTGAGGGTCAGGGGAGGCTGAAGTTATCTTTGGCACGCTGGCCCCTAATGCAGTACCGGTGCCGATATGTTTGGTCTTTGCAAGATCTCCATCGTCTTTTTCGTTGCATATCCCATTACTGTTGTCGTCGATACGCGGTTCCTGGTTATATTTCCCGCCAGATGCCCCCGCCCCTATTTCGGTGGCTTGTTTGGCAGCAACGAAAGCATAGTAAATGTTAGCACCGTTAAGTACCTGGGTCCAAAAATAGTTGGAGAAGGATATGACCCCGTTAACTATAAAGTAGGCCTGTTGATCCGAGCCGGCACTACTTATGAGAATGCGCTGTTTGCCCTCGGGAGGAGTTAAGTAGGATATAAAACTTTGCGATTCGCATGCGTCGTAGACGAAGATAATCATACCGCTAATCTTTGTTTGCAGATCGTTTATCCAATTTTTAAAATCCGCAGCGTTGAGAGTTTCCGTCCCTCCTATTTTAAACGTCCCGTCCCCACCGTGGTCCGTAAAATAAATTACTAAATCGTTAGCATCGGGGGCCCAGGTTTTTAAGATATTTTTAAGATTATCTTTGGTGGCTACATCGGTAACGTTTTTATTTTCCGTATCGGCGCTCAGGTATTTTATCCTATCCTTGTCCTTTGTGAACCCCTGGTTGGTGAGGGCAATGTAAGCGTTATCGGCCGTTGTAGCGGTGGAACCCCATAGCCAGTTGCTGGAGTCGGACCCGCCGCCCGCTACGATGATGGCCTTGTCAACACGGGTGGATGGAGTCGGGGTGGGGGTAGGAGCAGGCGTAGATGTAGGAGTCGGTGTAGGAGTTGGCGTTGGAGTCGAATTAGCAACCTGTCCTGCACGGACGGGCCAAACGTAGTAACCGTCCGACTTATCTTTGCTTTCCACGTCACAGTTCCACACGCCAACGCTCCATGCGTAGAACTTGTTGTTGGCGTTCGTAGTAGACGACCAGTAGAGATCCGACTGCACATTTGCATATGGATTTTCTGCTGGCAGAGCAGGATTAAATTTCGAATAATCCGCCAGGCTTCTAAGTTCCTTCCTGTTTGGCAGCCGCCAGTCAGTATGGCCGTAAGTACCTGATCCGTTATTCATAGATACTATGTCATCAAGTGCACGCTGCCAGGTTTTGGTTCCTGCTGCCCGGTTTGCGTTTTTAGTCCACATGAGACCTGTAAGATTATCCGTTACCGTACCATCGCCGTTATCGATAAACCTGGGATTTAGCCAGACAGCTCCCGCCTTCATTGTGCCGTCATCGCCGGAATGGTAGCTTTGCGTCTGACCCGTGGCCCAAATGGCCGAATTACCAAATGACCCAGACTGTCCAGCACGAACAGGCCAGACGTAGTAGCTGTTCGACTTATCGTGGTCGTACACACCGCCATCCCACATAGTGACGTCCCATGCTGAGGATGTGCTGGCGGCATGCGTAGTAGACGACCAATAGTAGTTCGACTGCACATTTGCATATCCCTGTGTGCCAAGCCATGTGGCAGTGTTACTTTGTTGAGCGTTTACCAGGCTTTCCAGCTCGTTTATGTTTGGTAACCGCCAATCGTTATGACCAAGGTAATTGGCGGTATTGAGGCAGGTTACGTAATCGAGAGCGTTAGTCCACGCCATAGCGCCCCCGGTGCATGACCCTACCGATGGCGTACCGGCATCTTTTGCCCATACCAGGCCGGTTAACTTATCGGTTATAGTTTGGTCGCCGTTTTCCGTAAACCTTGGGTTTGGCCAGGCAACTCCAGCCTTGATATCTCCGTCTTGCCTTGTGCCGGCGCACGCTATCGTGTTACCGCTCGCATCGTGGCAGCTTGTCTGCCCGGTCTGCGGAAGGTTGATCGTTGAAGCTAATGCGCTTGAGGCGCTTGCCGAATAACTTTCAAACGCGGCCAATGCGATGAAAACGGTTAAGATTGCAGCAATAGCTAACAATTTCGACTTCGGTTTCGAATTCGACTTTTCGCTAATCATAACGTTTCTCCTTACGGTTTTCATGGCTTATTATGAGCCATGGCTCTAAGGTTATTCCACCGATATTCTAACATTTTTCCGATTCATGTGGATAAAAATCTTATTATTTGGTTAATATAGGGAAAGGAGGATACTTGCAGATGAGCCAACTTTACGACATCACGCTTAAGAAGACGATTAAGAATATACCGAAACGGTTTCTTAAACTACTTACCGGATTTGAGACAGGCGAGTTTCTGGACACCAACTTCCCTACCGTCCAAAACAGAGAACCCGATTTAGTGATCAAACTACCCGATATCAGCATTTTTCATTTAGAGCTTAACTCTGATAACGAAAATAATATGGTATGGAGGATGCACGATTACTATTCTCTTATGTACTAAAAGGATGAATGTAAGATCCGCCAGATTTTGCTATACGTTGGGGATAAACCATTAAAGATGACTGACAGGATTCAACATGAGATGCTAAACTACTCGTGCACGTTTAAAGACATTCGGGATATTAATTGTTCCGAGCTGCTCGCCAGCAATAAGAATCCCGACGATGCTATGCTTTCCATTTTATGCAGTATGGACGATACTATTGCGACATTAGTGGCTATAAGGGAAAGATTTATGTTATTGCCCGAAAAGGAGCAGAAGGACTACCTGGTAGGTCTAAAAAACCTTGCCAGACTCAGGGGCTTAACATCATTGGTAAAAAAGGAGGTAGAAGATAAAATGCCTGTAACGATTGACATAAGCAACGATGAAACTTTCCTTGCCGGAAAGCGGGAAGGGCTGCTTGAAGGGGAAAAGAGAGGACTGCAGGAAGGGAAGCAGGAAGGGAAACTGGAGGGAATCCTTGAAGGTATAGAGGTCGCGCTGGATATTAAATATGGCTCAGAAGGGCTTTTCCTTATGGACGATATCAGGAAAATAGGAACCATCGAAAAACTGGAGGCTTTTAAAGAGGAAGTCAGAAAAGCGTCAAGCGTAAATAAATTGATGAGGTTTTTGATGGGTTGATTTCCAGCCGCCGCTTTTAGGGTTAATGACATTGATCATATCCCGGTTACACCCCAAGATACGCATCTATGACCCGTGGATCGCTGGAGAGTTCATCCCGGCTGCCGGAAAGCGCGATAACGCCCGATTCCATCACGTATCCCCTATTTGAGGCGAGTATGGCCATGTTTGCGTTTTGCTCCACCAGCACTATGGTTACACCGCCGGCGTTTATTTCACGTATTACCTGAAAGATATCTTCTACAAGCAGCGGGGAAAGCCCCATGGAAGGCTCGTCTAACAGCATGCACTCATTGTTTGCCATGAGCGCGCGCCCTATGGCCAGCATCTGTTGTTCGCCCCCCGAAAGTGTGTTGCCGGGCTGCCCGGAGCGCTCGCGTAACCGGGGAAATCGGGTAAAAACCCTGTCTAAATCTCCCGCTATGCCCGTTTTATCCTTTCTCTGCCACGTAGCAAGTGTCAGGTTTTCCATAACGGAAAGGTTGCCGAATATGCCGCGCCCTTCGGGCACGTGCGTTATTCCCCTGCCTACTCTCTTGTGGGCGGGCACGCCCGCGAGGCTCCCGCCTTCGAACGCAACTTCCCCGCCATAGGGCACCAGGCCGGATATGGCCCTTAGCAGTGATGATTTGCCGGCACCGTTGGCACCGATGAGAGATACCACCTCTCCCCTGTAAACTTCCAGGGAGACCCCCTTGACGGCCTTAATCGGGCCGTAGGATACGGTCAGGTTCGTAACCTTCAGAAGCGGCTCTCCGGGTCTTTCACCCATGGCATACCAAACGGCATTTATTGTCCATGTATATTATCCATGTGGCCGGTTATCTGCCGTGTGGCCATAGCCGGTATTTTCCGTGCGGCCGGCCACTGCCGCGTAATCTTTCTTTCCTAAGTAGACTTCGATCACTTTCGGGTCCTGTCTTATCTGCATGGGCGTGCCCTCGGATATGGTTACGCCAAAGTCGAGCACCTTTATCCTCTGGCATAGCTCCATGACCATCTTCATATGATGCTCTATGAGGACGATGGCGATGGGAAAGTGCTCCTTCGTCCACTGAAGCAACTGTATTAACCGGCCTATCTCCGCGGGGTTCATCCCGGCGCCGGGCTCGTCCAGAAGAAGCACGTTTGGCGAGGCGGCCAGCGCCCTGGCCATTTCCAGCCTGCGTTGAAGCCCGTAGGGAAGGTTTTTCGCCGGGTCCTCCGCCTTGTCGTCGAGTCCGAAAAGGGTTAACAGTTCCATGGCCTCTTCGGTTAAGCGTCTTTCCTCCGTCCTGAATCTTCCCACGTGCAGGAGAGCCTCCAGGCCCGAGTACCGGACTGCGGCGTACTTTGCCACTCTCACGTTGTCCAGGACTGTGAGCTCTTTGAACAGGCGGATGTTTTGAAACGTACGGGTTATGCCCAGGTGTGCTATCGATGACGGAGACATACCCACGAGTTCACGGCCCCTGAAAGAGATGCTTCCGGTAGCGGCCCTGTATATGCCCGATACGAGGTTAAAGAGCGTTGTCTTTCCGGAACCGTTAGGACCTATGACACCGACAAACTCACGTTCGTCGAGAGCCAGGTCAAACCCCGAAAGGGCCCTGAGTCCCCCAAAATCGTGTCCGAGAGCCTTAATCCTAAGTATTTCCAATGTTTTGGCCTTTTGCCGCGGCGCCGGAGTGCGGTATCGCTTTGTAAACAAACCACCGGAGTTCCCTGAGTCCCATTATCCCGCGCGGACGAAATATCATGAGCAATATCAGGACTGCGGGCATAAGCACCATTCGCCACACCCCCATCGGCCTGAGCACTTCCATGAGTATCGTGTATATGGACGCTCCCAAAATGGAGCCGGCAATGGAACCCACACCCCCTAGGTATACCATGATAAGCATCTCCGTGGACTTTATAACGTCAAACATGGACGGGTTTATGAACTGAAGAAGGTGCGCGTAGAGTCCGCCAGCCACGCCGGCGAAAAAAGAGGATAAGGCAAACGTCAACACCTTTACCTTACGTGTGTCCACTCCGGAGAGTTCGCTTGCCGTCTCGTCCTCGCGTATGGATAAGACGCCCCTGCCGTAGGCCGAGTAAACGAAGTTGCGTATTGCCCACAAAGACAGAACCATCCAGAAAAAAACCCACGGCAGAGTCGTAAACTGCTGCATGCCCATAAAACCGCGCGGGCCTCCCAGTACGTCCATATTTTCCAGTGCCGACTTCACTATCATGGCAAAGGCAAGGGTTACGATGGCCAGGTAATCGCCCCTGGTCTTGAAAGAGGGTATGGCCACGAACAGGCTTACTAACGCGGCCGCCAGTCCTCCGGCTAAAATGGCGGTTGGAAAAGCCGCCGCGCCCATCCATCGCGGAATCACATTTACGGACGTTACCGCCGCCCCGTAGGCACCGACCGCCATGAACCCGGCGTGGCCTACCGAAAACTCGCCCATGAAGCCGTTTACGAGATTCAGGCTTATCGTTAATATGACGTTTATCCCGACGCTTATCAGTACGAAGATGACGTACTTGTTCAGAAGGCCAAAGTATGGCAGCGCAATCGACAGGGCAAAACCGGCTATGATGACGGCGAGCATCGGCCGCCTCGGCCCGGCGGGTTGTCCGTGTATGGCCGTCCGGAATATTTTCATCATACCTTGAACGTCTTTGGCTTGCCCATTAAACCGTAGGGGCGGTAGACGAGGAGGATTAACAACAGCGAAAAAGCCGTAACGTCCCTGTACGTGGCCGGCAAAAACACTATGGTGAGCGTCTCCACTAATCCCAGGACGTAGCCCCCTACTATGGCTCCCCTTACGTTGCCGATACCCCCGATTACGGCGGATATGAACGCCTTCCATCCGACCATTACCCCCATGTAAGGGTTTATGACGGGATAAGCAAGGCTGTATAACACTCCGGCAATCCCGCCAAGGCCGGCGCCTATGGCAAAGGTGGCGGCTATAACGCCGTTTACGGACACCCCCATCAGGGGTACGACGCTCATGTCCCATGAGATGGCACGAATGGCCATTCCCAGTTTCGTCTTGTTGATGGTGAAGTCCAGAAGGGCCATCATCAGCAGGGAAAAGACTATTATCGCGGCCTTAAGTTGGGAAATTACGACGCCTCCGGCACTCCATGTTCCGGAGCCTTCGAACATTGCCGGAATGTGCCGGGGATAAGGGTTAATGGCCAGGGTAAGATGTTCGAGCAGCACCCCCACCCCTAATGCCGTGATTACGGCCGACATCTTTGGTGCCCCGCGCAACGGCCGGTAGGCAAACCTTTCGGTGGCAACGCCTAAGAGTGCCGTAAGTACCGTGGCTGCCAGCATGGAGGGCACGAAGGGGAGTTTAAGTGTCGATACGAACAGGAAAAACAGGAAGGCGCCAACCATGAATATGTCGCCATGGGCGAAATTTATCATGGACAGCACTCCGTAGACCATCGTGTATCCGAGGGCTATGAGCGAGTATGTGCTCCCCGTCTGAAGTACGTTAATGAATTGCTGTAAAAAATAAGCCAAAGTCTATTCACCTGGTGTTGGGGCCTGGTGGATTTATACTGCTCAAGTACCCGCTCCTACGGCCATTTACGTACGCCCGATGTACTTACGAAGCGTACTCGCGCCGAGGGCAAACGGTGCAAAAAACTTCGCTACAGGCTATGGGTTGGCGTTAGCGAACCATTTGAATTTGCCGTCTTTTATCCGAAGTATGACGGCACCCTTAATTGGGTCACCGGAGCCTTCGACGAACTTCATGTTGCCGGTTACGCCGGCAAAACCGGTGGTGTTGGCAAGAGCGTTTCTGACGGACTCCGTGTCTGTTTTACCGGCTCTGCCGATGGCGTCCAACAGGAGGCCAAAGGCGTCGTAAGTAAGGGCGGCTACGTCGTCCGGTACCTTGCCGTTGTTAAGGGCCTTGAACTTATCCACGAACTCCTTACTTTTGGCGGCCGCGGAATCGGGAGAATAATGGGCCGTGAAGTAAAATCCCTCGCAGTCCTTGCCGCATAAGGCCAGCAGATCGGAGCTTGCCCACGCGTCGCTTCCCAGAAACGGCACGTTTAGGCCTAACTTGTGGGCCTGCTGTACCGCCAGAGGGACGTCCCCGTAGTATGCCGGCAGGAAGATTATGTCGGGTGCCTTGCTCTTTATTTTGGTGAGCTGGGTCGAGAAATCCCTGTCTCCCGTTGTATAGATCTCGTAACCGGCCATCCGGCCGTTCTTTAATTCGAATGAGTCTTTGAATACCTCCGCCTGTCCCTTAAGGGCTTCGGCGGCTACGTCGAATAAGACTGCGGCCTTTTGTGCTTTCAGGTCGTTACGCGCGAAGGAAGCTAAAATCCGGCCCTGAAATGTATCCAGGTAGCAGGCACGGAACACGTATCTCTTGTGCTGGTTGGTCCTCGAGTCCAGGGTGGTCTTGGGGTTAGTCGACCATGGGGTGATCATCAGCATTTTGGAAGATTCGGCTATCTCCGCCGCAGGAATGGCACCGGTACTCGAATTCGGGCCAACGACGGCGATGACGTTTTTCTGGTTTATAAGGTTTTGCATGGTTGCCGCGGCCTGGTCGGCCTTTGCTGCGTCATCCTCGACGAATAACTCCACCTTGAGCTTCCTGCCGCCCACGGTGAGGCCGCCGGCGTTATTTACCTGGTTTACCGCCATTTCGGCAGCCGCCCTGCTGGATGACCCTACAGACGGTATGTCACCGGTTAGCTCGGCTATGACGCCTATCCTTATGGTGTCCGCATTGCCTGCGGTGGAACTCGTGTCAGAGTTCGTCCTGGAGCAGCCTGCAAAGATAAGGAAGGATAAAAATACCGCTACCGGCAAAAATGTTATACGGCAAGTTCTCAAAGCTTTAAACCTGCAGATGCTCTCGTAAACGCTCATAGTCAACGTCCTCCTCGCATAGTTATATTGGCCCGACTATAAACAACTTTGGCCAACTCCGGCCAACTCTATCGGCTTAATCGAAATCAGACCGGTTTCAGCTTAGAAACTAACATTGTTCGATGGATTCTGTCAACTACGTAACTTTTCCGGGAGTAATACCAATTTGCATTCAAAAGAGTAACAAGGCGGCAAGGAGAAAGCGACGCAGGCGTACCCCCCTACCCCCCGTGAGGGGGGTAACTCGTTACGTACGTCGAGGAGCTTTTGACGATTGGCTTCGAAGTTAATCGAATGAATGCAATTTGGTATAAGCACCTTTGTGGAAGACAAGATTAAGTCTTTCCCTAAAGTTTTTAGTTTTTTATTCCGATACAATAAATAGGAATTAAAGCAAGGAGGTTTAAAATGGTTAGTAATGTATCGAACTTAGCACAACCTCAGCCTGCCGCCAAATCGAAGCCGCAGCCGACTACCGACGCCGCTGCTCAGACGAAGCCGCCGCCGGCTCCCGGCACCACTGTCAAGATCAGCAAAGCTGCATCTACAGCGTTACAGGAATCAAGGGAGACCCCTGCTCAAACTGCCAAAGAAGCGAGGAGCGGTGACATGCAGGCTACGAGACTACTCGCAAAAGAGGCCGCCGCCAAAGCAGCTACGAATGGATAGCTCAGCATAGGCAACACTGGCAGCGGTTAGGTAGACGAAACAGTTTAGTCTATCTAAGCCGTTGTCTGCTGTGAATATTGGGTAAAATTGCACCCCATCCCGACATAATCGATTCAATCGATCACATTCTCAAAAAAATCATTATTGAAAAAAGTTACCGTAATGGTATAGAATAAGAGTTGTTATATAATCAATATTACAAGTTTCAGGATAAATGACGGCGATTTTGACGACTTTACAAAAGATACGGGATTTAATTGTAGAAAATTTCAACCTGAAGGAAGGCGAGCGTATAGAGCCGGATGTCCCCATCGACAATCTTGGCCTCGACTCGCTGGACAAGATTGAGTTCATGTTTACTCTCGAGAAGGAGTTTAATCTCAAGATACCCGAACGGGGCATTAAGATCGATACCGTAGGGGACCTGGTCGAGCTGATAGACAAACTTACCGTGGAGCAGCACAGCCAAACGGTTTGAGACGGGTAGCCATAACGGGTGCAGGGGTGGTGTCCCCCCTCGGGGATAACTTAAAAGACCTGTTCGACAATTTAATGGAAGGCCGCTCGGGCGTAAGGCGCTTAGATTTGGGCTCTACGGCCGGCACTACCGCCGGTGGAAATGCCGTTTGCAAAGCGGGCGGTGCGGATAGTCCGGGATCCTCGGAACCGGCGGATTTTTCTTCTTACCTGGCGCACCCTTTGGGAGCGGTTGCGTCGGTGGACTTAAGCCTGCATTTTTCGAAAAAACAATTGAGGCAGCTCGACAGGGCTACTCTTTTTGCGCTTCTTAGTGCTTCGAGGGCAGTTTCCGGTTCGGGATTGGTTTTTGACGAAGCCGATACACTCCGCTCCGGCGTATACGTCGGAATAGGCATGGGAGGTGCAAGGGCTCTCGAAGACGAATATGTCACCTTGTTGAAGGATTACAAGTCAAAGGTCAATCCGCTGACGGTAACCATGGTGATGAATAACGCTCCGGCCTCGCATATTTCGATGGTGCATGGACTCAAGGGGCCGTGCCTGACCTATTCGATTGCCTGCTCTTCTTCCTCCGTGGCCATCGGGGAGGCATACAGACAGGTACGCGGCGGATACGCAGACGTGATGCTTGCCGGTGGGACGGAATCCGTTTTCACCTTTGGCGTTATGAAGTCCTGGGAGGCCCTTGGAACCCTGGCCGTGGAGGACCCCGTGGACCCGTCAGCTTCGTGCAAACCTTTTTCGTTGAATCGCAGCGGTTTCGTAATAGGCGAGGGTGCGGCCATGTTCGTTTTAGAGGACATGGAGAGGGCCCTTAAGAGAAACGCCCCCATACTTGCCGAGCTTGCCGGTTACGGCTGCACGTCGGATGCCAGCCACATCACAAGGCCGACTACCGAAGGCCAGATACGGGCAATGGAACTCGCCATAAAAGACGCCGGTGTCGAGCCCTCCGGCATAGATTACATAAACGCCCACGGTACCGCCACGGCCATAAACGACGTGGTGGAGACGCAGTCCATAAAGGCCGTATTCGGCAAGAGGGCCTACGATATACCGGTGAGCTCTACCAAATCGATGCACGGCCATCTGATCGGCGCCTCCGGTGCCCTGGAACTTGCCGTAACGCTTCTGGCCGTAAAGAACCAGGCCATACCGCCTACCACCCACCTGGTGGAAAAAGACCCCGCGTGCGATCTCGACTACGTACCCCTGAAGGGCAGGACGCAGGCGAGGGTAAGGGCCGCCATGTCGAACTCCTTTGCCTTCGGTGGTACAAACGGGGTTATCGTGTTAAAGGACGTACGGTAACCGTAGAATCAGCCCCGGAATCAACCACTGAATTAACCGCAGAATAGATATCGGTATTGTTGTCTTGCTTACGTACTTATGTTATTATAAACCATCGACGCTGGAAGTAAAACGGTGGGTTTTCCCAAACGGATAAAGTGCTTAAATACCCGTGAAAAAAACAATAGACCACGTGAATATTAAGGAGGGCGACAGTATGGCCTCCGGGGGAGCCGATTGCGGAAACTCCCCTTCCCTGGAAAGGGAAATTATACCGGTCGTTGCCATTGGAGCGTCGGCGGGCGGACTGGAGGCGCTGGAAGGGTTTTTCTCCAACCTTACGGATAACCACAATATTTCTTTTATCATCATACAACACCTGTCTCCGGTGCACAAAAGCATTATGAGTTCCATCCTTGAAAAATACACGCCAATGAACATTCAGGAAATAGAAGACGGCATGGAGATCAGGGCCGGCGCAGTTTACATCAATCCGCCCGATAAGTACGTCGCTATCGCTAAAGGAGTGCTCCATCTAATGCCGACGGTGAAAAGCCATGGTATTAACCTGCCTATCGATTATTTTTTCTCTTCCCTCGCCCAGGAGGTTGGTGAGAAGGCCGTATGTATAATTCTCTCCGGTACCGGGACGGATGGCACTCTGGGTTTAAAAGCCGTTAAGGGTGCGGGCGGCCTCACAATAGTGCAAGAGCGCTTGCAGGCTAAATACGACGGCATGCCGGGCAGTGCAATCGAGACCAACATGGTGGACTATGTTTTAGGCGTGGAGGACATGCCTAAAGTTCTGTATAACTATTTAAGCCAGCCGTATATTAAGGGTTCCACGGATTCGATGTCCAACTCCACCCTGGCGGAAAAGAAGCTGCAAAAGATATTCATACTCATAAGAAACGCCACGGGCCATGATTTTTCCGGTTATAAATACAGTACTATCGGCAGGCGCGTAGAGCGGAGAATGGCGGTTCACCAGTTCGGAGACCTGGATGCGTACATCGGGTATCTTAGCCGGACTCCCAAAGAAGTGGATAACCTCTTCAGGGATCTCCTCATCGGCGTGACGAGTTTCTTCCGGGACAAGGAGGCGTTCGAGGTACTGCGGGACAACGCCATATACGACACGTTGGACGGCAGGGATACGGGTGCGCCGGTTCGCGTGTGGGTGGCGGGGTGCTCCACGGGTGAGGAAGCGTACTCTATCGCCATTATACTTGAGGAGGCTATGGAAAGGCTGAAAAAGCGCTTTATCGTGCAGATATACGCAAGCGACATCGACTGTGGCGCCATAGACTTTGCCCGCGCGGCCGTTTACCCGGAAAATATCGCCGCCCACGTAACAAAAGAAAGGCTGGGCAGGTATTTCACGAAAAACGGCAACGTTTTCAAGGTAAATAAACAGATACGGGAAATGGTGGTGTTTGCCGTACAGGACGTTATCAAGGATCCTCCTTTTTCGCAAATCGATCTGGTAAGCTGCAGGAACCTGCTTATATATATGAATCCGGATTTGCAGAGGAGAGTATTGCCCGTTTTCCACTACTCCCTGAATTCCGGCGGCTTTCTGTTTCTGGGGTCTTCGGAGAGCATAGGCGAATACGGCGATTATTTTTCGACAATCGACTCGAAGTGGAAACTTTTCAAGCGCAAAAACGTCTTTAAAAATAACGAATACCTTTCTTATTTGCCCCCGGTCTTTCAACGTGGCCCGACGTCGCAAAAACCCGTCGAATCGCCCGCCTTCCACAAGGATGACATTTACAAGTCAATCGATAAATTCATACTCGAAAACCTTTGCCCGCCGGCGGTTTTGGTTAACGAGAAATTCGACATTCTTTACCTGTCGGGCAAAACCGAAAAGTATCTTAAACCTTTGTCGGGCAAGCCGGACGTTAATCTTCTCGGCATGGCCAGGGAAGAGCTTCGGTACCGGCTCGGCACGCTTGTGCACCGGGCCGTAAAGGAAAACGTACCGGTATTATACGACGCGGCGTCCGTAATCGGCGACGGCGGTATCGGCAACGTGGGTATCGAAATCATTGCATTAAAGGAGCCCTTTCCCAAGGGAGCCATGCTGGTAGTGTTTAAAGAGGAGAATCTGCAAAATGCAGATAATCCCGCAGGCGTGGATAATCCGGATAATCGCCGTAGTGTGCCGGATGGAAGGCAGGGGGAGGAGTTTTCGGTAGTATCGCATTTGAGGGATGAGCTTAAGTCCGCCAAATTGTATCTTCAGCACACTATCGAGGAACTGGAAACGTCCAACGAGGATCTTAAGTCGGCTAACGAAGAACTGCAATCGGTAAACGAAGAGTTGCAAAGCACCAACGAGGAGTTGCAGACGTCGAAAGAGGAGCTGCAAAGCACCAACGAGGAACTCTCCACCGTAAATCTCGAAATGGGCAACAAGGTAAACGAACTGTCGAAGTCCAACGACGACATGAATAACCTGCTTGCCTGTACGGAAATCGGCACCATCTTTTTGGACGACGATTTTCGCATAAAGCGTTATACGCCGTCCGTAACGGGCATTTTTAATATCATTTCCACGGACGTCGGCAGGCCCCTTACGGACATCACGTCCACTCTCCTGTACGAAAACACGTTCGAAGACGCCATGCAAGTGCTTAATACCCTCGTACCCAGGGGGGTGGAAGTGCAAACCAGGGACAACAAGTGGTATTGCATGCGGATTATTCCATACCATACCGTGGATAACGTCATTAACGGCGTCGTCATTACCTTTGCGGACGTCACGGCGCTGAAGGCGACCGAGGCCTCCTTAAAGCAGTCCGGGGAGAGATACCAGAGCCTTTTTCACGAGGCCCGGGCCGGCATTATTTTAACGGATGCCTCAACCGGAAGCATCGTCGAGTGCAACGGGGAGTTTCTGAGATTGGCGGGAAAAACGCTCGACGAGCTTCAGGGCATGAAATTATGGGACGTAAACGTATTTGAAGACGCGCAAAGCGTGAGAGACGATTATTTCGGAATATCGAAAACGGCGGGGGCGCAACCTATGAGCCTTCGGCTCGGAAGCAAAGACGCACCGTCTGCCGCGGCCGAACTTCTTAACGTTACGGTTGAAATAAAGGGGCGTAAGTATATCCAGAGCATCATGTATGATATAAGCATGAGAGATCGGGTTTTTTGACGAATATGTTCGTTAAATATATCCCTGAAACATGCTCTCTAACCAAAAAAGGAGGTGCCCGTTTATGATGGAAATGTCCGGTAATGACGACGCAAGGGAGTCTCTCAGGAAAAATGCCGAAAATGACGTTAGAAAGAGGGCTCCGGCGGAAATCGACGTGTCAGAGCTCTCTCATGAGGAAATCAGGGCAATGTTGCAAGAGTTGCAGGTGCACCAGATTGAGCTTGAGATGCAAAACGACGAACTTAACCGTACTAAGCAGGAATTGGAAGCCTCCCGCGATAAATATTCCGACCTGTACGACTATGCCCCGGCGGGTTATTTTACAATCGACAGGAAAGGCGCGATTATCGAAGTAAACCTGACCGGGGCCAACATGCTGGGCCTCGAAAGACGGAATTTGACGGGAAAGCCGCTTCATCGCTTTCTCAGCAGGAACGCCGGCGACTCGTTGAGCCTGTATATTAGAAATGCTTTTACGGCCGTAAGCACCGATTGCGCCCATCCGGTCGTTATGGAGAGGACTCTGAAGGCGCAGACGCGTACAACGCGGCTTAGACCTCCCGAACGAGACCAGTGTTCCACCGACGTTTTTACGGCATACGACAGGGAGCACGGGCAGGAGAGCGAGTATTTTTTCCTCTGCCGCAAAGACGGGGTGCGTTTGCCCGTAAGTATCAGCGCTAAGATCACGGAACTGTGGGGCAGGAAAGTCGTTCTTTGCATCGTCACGGACATTACGCAGCGAAAGGAAATGGAAGAGCATAAGAAGTCCGAAGAACTGATGAGGCAAAAATCACAGACACTCGAAGAAATAAATAAGAATCTCCAGGAGCGGGTGCACGATGAAGTTGAGCGACGCAGACGACAGGAACAATTACTTATACAGCAGTCAAAGCTGGCGTCTATGGGAGACATGATAAGCGCCATCGCCCACCAGTGGAGGCAGCCCCTTAATGCCATCGGGCTTATTGTCCAGGATATCCAGGACGCTTATTATTTTGGCGAACTCGATGATAACTATATCGGTAACTCTGTAACAAGCTCTATGGAACTGATTAATTTTATGTCTCAAACGATAGACGGTTTCAGAAACTTCTTCAGGCCGAGCAAAGATAAGACTACTTTTGAGGTGAAGGAGTCTACAAAGAAAATAATATCCATGTTCTCTGCGCAATTAAGGGTCAATTATATCACCTATAAACTCCGATGCCGCATTCACGGCAAGAGTTTCGAAGACCCGGCGCAGAAATGCTGCTGTAACGAAATGCAGATTACAACGTTCAGAAACGAGTTCGAGCAGGTGATACTGAGCATAATAAATAACTCCAGGGACGCTATTTTAGAGCGCAGGTGCAAGTGTCCGTCGAAGGAGTTCGACAGCGGAGTAATCTGCGTCGATTTTTATAAAGAAAACGGCCGCATTACCGTAGCGATACGTGACAATGGCGGAGGCATCCAGGATAGTATAATAGACAGGATATTCGAACCTTATTTCACGACCAAAGAACTTCATAAAGGTACGGGAATCGGTTTATACATGGCAAAAACAATTATAGAGAACAATATGGGGGGAACCCTTTCCGTGCGAAATATCGACGGTAGCGGCACCGCAGGCGAAAGCGGCGCCGAGTTTAAAATAGAGTTAAATGCTTGTCAGGAATTAAATTCGCCCGAATTCGCCTTAGTTGACTAAAACACTAAAACTAGCTATCGCTAAATTTAACTATAATACATATATAGTACAATTAATATATAATAATATTATGACGGAAACGACAATCCACTTAGATGAGATATTGGAAAAGGTCTCGTCCTATGATTCTAACGCCAATATCGCGTTAATAAAGAAGGCTTTCAGCTTTACCCACGACGTCCACTGCGAACAGAAAAGGCTCGAAGGTACCCCATACGTGGGTCATCCACTGGCTGTGGCGTCCATTCTTGCCGACATGCAAATGGACAGCAAAACGATAGTCGCCGGCCTTCTGCACGATACCGTCGAAGACACGGAAACCACCATCGAAGATATAAGAGCCCTTTTTGGCAACGACGTGGCTTTTATGGTCAATGCTCTCACCAAGTTGAAACGGATGGAGTTCAAGACCAGTGAGGAGGCCCAGGCCGAAAATTTCAGGAAGATGTTCCTTGCCATGGCCGAAGACGTGCGGGTAATATTGATAAAATTCGCAGACAGGCTCCACAACATGAAAACCCTCATGTACATGCCCCCGCACAAACAAAAGAGCATCGCCGCCGAAACTCTCGACATCTATGCTCCCCTTGCTAACAGATTAGGTATAGGCTGGCTGAAGTCAGAGTTCGAAAATTTGGGCTTCAAGTACCTTCACCCCGAGCTTTACGAAGAAATATCCAGGAAAGTGGCTGAAAAACGCCAGGATAAAGAGCTGTTTATAAAGGAGCTTGCCACCACTCTGGAAACCAAACTACAGGAGCAGGGCATATCAGGCAGGGTCACCGGCCGAATAAAGACCGCCTACGGCATCTACCAGAAGATGCAGCACCAGAGAATCACCTTTGAGGAGATAAACGACGTCTTTGGCCTTCGCATAATAACTCAAACAAACGAGCACTGCTACATGATCCTGGGTCTCATACACTCACTCTGGATACCGGTTCCCGGCAGGTTCAAAGATTACATAGCCATTCCTAAGTCCAACTTATACCAGTCCCTTCACACCACGGTAATGGGTTCGATGGGCGAGCGGGTAGAGTTCCAGATCAGAACCGAAGAGATGCACCTGATAGCCGAAAAAGGTATCGCGGCCCACTGGATGTACAAGGAAAAGGGCAAGCCCGTTCACGACAAGGACGCCCGGTACTTTAACTGGCTAAGAGACCTCGTGTACATGCAAAAGGATTCCGATGCCAAAGAGTTCCTGGATATGTTTAAAGGCGAGGTTTTTCCCGACGTAGTATACGTATTCACACCCGCCGGCCAAATAAAGGAACTTCCCGCGGGCTCGACCCCCGTGGACTTCGCCTACGCAATACACACAGAGGTTGGCAACAGGTGTGCCGGAGCCAAGATAAACGGCAGAATTGTTCCGCTAAGGTACCACCTCAAAAACGGAGACACAGTGGAGATCATAAACTCTCAATCACATAATCCGAGCAAAGACTGGCTGGGATTTGTCGTCACCCACAAGGCCAGGAACAAGATCCGGCACTGGGTCAAGGCGGAGCAGAGTAAGCAGGGCATAGAGCTCGGCATGGCGATAATCGAAGAGGAGTTCAGGAAAAACAACATAAAGGTCTCCGTTGTCAAGTCCAAACGTATGCTGGAGATCGCCCAGAGTCTGAACTATAAGAGCATCGACGAGCTGCTCATAGCCATAGGCTTCGGCAAACAGTCGCTGAAGCAGATAATCAACCTGCTGAAGCCCGAAAAGAAGCCGGAGGATGTCGCAGAGCATACCAAGATCAAAAAGCCGGTTAAACATGGCAAAGGAATCCACATCACCGGTATCGACAACTTGCTTTACAGTATCGCCAGGTGTTGCTACCCCGTTCCCGGTGACACCGTGGCAGGTTTCATAACCCGCGGCAAGGGCGTCACCATCCACCGTGTGGATTGCCAGAACTTCAAGCGCACCGCCACGGAGGAAGAAAGAATAATCAACCTTTCCTGGAATTCAAACGGAGAGAATATCTCTACGGCCAGAGTTAACGTGGAGACTGTCGACAAGCCCGGTATGCTTGCCTCACTGAGTGCCCTAATCTCGACTTTCAACATCAACCTCTCTCACCTCGAAGCACGCTCCCTGCAAAACAAGCACGCCCACTTCGCCTTTACCCTCGAAGTAAAGGACAAAACCCAACTAACCAACCTCACCAACAAGATAATGTCCACCGACGGAGTGATCAGAGTAAGCAGGTAACGCCGTAAGCGTACCCGGATCTCTTTGTTTTCGATAAACCTTTTCGATAAATCTATAGATAAGAACGACACAATATGAGCGATATAAATAAAGTCGAATCAAATGGCGGAGTATCTGACGGAGTACATACAGGCTATGTGCAGTATTATTCTCTCCCTTTAAAGAAGGCCCTGAATATTGTAATAATAATCATTTGTATATATCTGCTGTCACTGTTTTTATCTTTTGCCGGCAGCACGATTAACGACGTCAATCCTTTCGTTATTCATTATTTTGTAGAAATATTCATTACCGTTATTTCGATGCTTATTTTTAGCGTTGGCTGGAATTCTTACACGAGAGACAGGCATAGTAATCTTATTTACATCTCGTGTGCCTTTTTAACGGCCGGATTAATGAATGCCGGCTATCTGCTGTCTTTTGCCATGATGCCGGACCTCCCGGTGACAAAGACCCCCGACAACGTGTTGTTATTCCGGCTGGCCTCTAAATTCATTTCGGCATTTGCTCTTTTTACAACCGCAGTGCTTCCCTGGAGACCTTTTAAGTTTTACGGAACCAGATACTACCTCATTCTATTCAGTTTGAGCCTTACCGTGGTATTATATTACATCAGCCTTTTCAGCCACGACATGTTCCCTTTTTATCCGATAAACGATGGAGAATCGAGAATATTCGAGATCAGAACCGAAGTGTTGCTCCTTGTACTAAGCCTGCTTACCGCCACGATATATCTTACAAGATTCAGAAATCCGCAGACGTTTGACGTGGGCAGCTTGTTTACGGCCTCGGTGGTTATGGGATTAAGCACGCTTTACGTCATATTTTATCCCCGGCAAGACGTTTTGCACGACTTATCCGGCCATATACTGTACCTCGTAGCCTGTATTTTTATTTATCATGCCATATTTGTAGACAGCGTAAGAGAACCATACGAGCGATTAAAACGATCCGAGAGTGCACTGCGGGAAGGAGAGGAAAAACTGTTGAAGTATCAGCAGATGTTGATGCAATCGGAAAAGCTTGCAGCCCTGGGAATCTTGTCGGCCGGCATATCGCACGAGTTGAAGAATCCCCTGGCAATAATAATTCAGGGTACGGAGTATCTTGAGTCGTCCGTTTTGGAAAAACAATTTCTGAAAATAATAGACATGATAAAAAAAGCCGCTATCAGGGCCGACAATATAATCAAAGGTCTTCTTAACTATTCCCGCCAGATGCCGTTTAATATGGAAGATGCCAATATATCGGATATTATTGACGATACCCTTCTTTTTTTGAATTATAACCTGAATTCGAAAAGCATAAGTATAATAAAACGTTTTCCTGAAAATTTGCCCGTCGTTAAAGTTGATGCCAATCAGATGCAGCAGGCCGTTTTAAATATCCTTATCAACTCCATAGAGGCGACGCCTAGGGGCGGCTCTATAGAGATTGACATCGGTGTAGTGGGTGGTGTAAATGAAGATAGATCCATAGAGATAGCCTTTAAAGACCACGGACACGGCATATCGGACGGCGCCATCCAAAAGGTATTCGACCCGTTTTTCTCGACAAAGCAAAAAGTTGGCGGCACGGGTCTTGGTTTATCCATAACACATGGAATTATCAGCAGCCACAATGGTAAAATAAGCATAGAAAGCTTGGAAGGCAAAGGTACCCGGGTAGTTATTTCTCTGCCATGCCAATAATGGAGGACTCGACGATGGGTTTGGAAGATTCGAAAAAAGTTAAAGTATTATTGATAGACGATGAGGAGGATTTCGGCATTATTGTAAAACTCAACCTTGAAAAAACCGGGAAATACGACGTTTTTCTTGCCACGGACGGTGTTACCGGAATAAAGACGGCAAAAAAAGTCAAACCCGATGTAATACTTCTTGACCTTATGATGCCGGTAACCGACGGAACCGAAACATATAAACAGCTTGGCGAGGGTATAACTACAAAAAACGTACCGGTAATATTCCTGACGGCACTGGCAACCAAAGAGGACGTCGAGGACGGTAAAGGAACTATTGGCACTAAACATTTTATTGCCAAGCCGGTACTTACGGAAGATCTTATACGCAGGATAGATGCGGTTTTAAGAAGAAACAGAATCGATTAAAAGGAAAATGAACGATATATATTGGAATAGAATTTGACATTGTCAAATTAAGATTGGGGCAATTTTGCCCGCTCACAGGTGCCACTCAAATTTAAGGAGGGTGAATACATGGTAAAGGCATTGAAAAACAAAGGTTTGTTGTTAGTTTTAGTAATTCTGTTTGCATCGCTCTTTAGCGGCTACGTCGTTAACGCGTCGGAACCTTTGCCCGGCGCGACTCCGATAAATCAACAAAAGGCCGCTCCGACCGGTCCGTTATCGAAAGCCTCCTCGGACTTGCTTAACATGATGGAAGTGGCCGGGGGATTGGCAAGCGGACAATCCCTGCTGTCCGCCATGCCCGAAACGGCTCAATGGATTTTCTATCGGGACGGTAGTCCGTTATTGGACTTTTGGTTAAATACGAAGGATGCTGCAAGGGTCAACGCGGTAGTCTCACAGTTACAAGCCTTCGGGTGTACCATTACGGGCACATATCCCCAATATGGACGCGTCTATGCCGTCTGCGATCTGACGCTGCTCGGTCAAATAGCCGCAATCAACGACATAAGCGTCATTTACCCGAGTTACAAACCCGTTCATCATAAAGACAATCGGTTGCACTCATATAGCATTGCTCCGGTTAACATGACACCCGTGACCGGTCCGATATTAAGCGGGGTGGACCAAAATGCGGACAAGGCAATGAAATCGGATCAGGTGCGCACAACTTATGGAGTCAACGGCAGCGGCATCAAGTTGGGTGTAATATCCGACAGCTTCAATGCCACCGGTACGAAGGGTACGGTAAGCGGTTCGGGTTGTAACCAGACCATTACCGGAACATCGTCTCAAACGTCCGGGAATTTGCCTGCAACGGTATATCTCCTGCAGGACTATGCCTCCGGTTCCGATGAAGGACGGGCCATGTCGGAACTTGTGTATGACGTTGCTCCCGGAGCAACGCTCCTGTTCGATTCGGCCGACGTTGGCGGTGAAGCCGGTTTTGCCGCCGCTATTACCGCATTGGCGAATTGCGGGGCAAACGTCATCGTTGACGACGTTTTCTATTTCAACGAGCCCTTTTTCCAGGACGGCATCGTCGCCCAGGCCGCGGCAAATGCCGTCACCGGCGGAGTTGCCTACTTCTCATCCGCCGGAAACGAGGCAACCTACGGAGTATCCGCTACGTTCAACGATGACGGCACCGGCTATCACAAATTTAGCTCCGGTAACTCGTATGCGAAAATCACCATGCATAACGGCAATACGTTAAGACTTGTAATGCAATGGAACGACCCTTTTATCGGTTCGCCCGGAGCGGGAGCGGGCGCTTCGCATGATTTAAACATATATTTAACTAATCTTGCCGGTACTACTACATACGCGTCCTCTACGACAGTCCAGGGGTGCAGCTCGGGGAGCCCCGCGGGAAATCCTTACGAGCTTATCGTTTATCAGAATACGTCCGGTGCCGACCGGGACGTCTACGTCAGGGTAAAGAAAATTTGCGGCAGCGGAAGCCCTTTTTTCCGAATTGCCAATATAAGTAATGGAAGCACGACCGGTTTTGATACCGCCATTTTCAAGGACCCGACTATGGTCGGCCATGCATTGGCCACCGGAGTCGTATCCGTTGCCGCGATGGATGCGCGTTCAAATCCGTTGACTCTCGAACCGTTTACTTCCCTTGGTGCCAACAATATACCTTTTTACTTTGACTCCACGGGTGCGCCCTTGTCTGCGACGAGGACCGGCCCGATAATTACATCATTCGACGATCTGGACACGCAAGTATGGGGCTGCTGTTTTTTTGGTACTTCGGCGGCAGCGCCAAACGCCGCGGCAGTAGGGGCATTAGTCCTGTCATATAAATCGATGCCTCCGTCGGCGCTCACGACTCTGCTTACCGGTACGGCAACGGCCGTAGGCTCCTCAGGCTGGCAGCCCCTTTCCGGCTATGGATTTATTAACGCGCTCAGCGCCTTTCAATCCATAAGCACATTTACGGTAACCCCCTCTGCAGGCTCAAACGGGACGATAAGCCCGTCGACACCCCAAACCGTTGCTTACAACGTAACAACGCAATTTACTGTAACGCCAAACTCAGGTTACATTGCCTCGGTAGGGGGCACGTGCGGCGGCACATTAACCGGCAACACCTACACAACACTGCCAATTACCGCTAACTGTACGGTAGTGGCAACCTTCTTCGCTTATAAACCCGTCAGTGACTTCGATGGTACTGGAAATAGCGATATCCTTTTGCGGAATTCAAGTACCGGCGACGTTGCCATATGGCTGATGAACGGTACTACGATTAAAAGCGGCGGTTATGCCTACACATCGCTTCCCTCCAATCTGCAGATAGTGGGAGTGGGAGACTTCGATGGAGATGGAAAGAGCGATATCCTGTTTCGGAATTCAAGTACCGGCGACGTTGTCATATGGCTGATGAACGGTACTACGATTAAAAGCAGCGGTACAGTCTACTCATCGCTTGCCTCCAGTTGGCAGATAGCGGGAGTGGGAGACTTCGATGGAGATGGAAAGAGCGATATCCTATTTCGGAATTCAAGTACCGGCGACGTTGCCATATGGCTGATGAGCGGTACTACGATTAAAAGCAGCGGTTATGCCTACACATCGCTTGCCTCCAGTTGGCAGATAGCGGGAGTGGGAGACTTCGATGGA